>CBFGZZ010000470.1:0-5885 GCA_965653385.1 uncultured Streptomyces sp.
CGCTTCGGCGCCGCCACCGCCATCGGCTCCATGCCCGGCGCCGACGCCCGCGAGGCAGCCAAGACCGTCACCGGCTCCTTCGAGGACTTCCCCCACCTCCCCGAGCTCCCCGCCCGCGGCCCCGGCGCGGACATGATCGGCCGCACCGCGGGACTGCTCGTTGAGCTGTACGCACGCGTGGAGCCCAGCGGCTGGCGCATCGGGGACCGCCCGGGCCGGGACACCAGGCGCGCCCGGTCCTGGCTGGGCGAGGACCTCGACGCGCTGGAGGAGTTCACCCAGGGATACGAGGGGCTGCTGAAGATCCAGGCAGTCGGTCCCTGGACCCTGGCGGCGGCACTGGAGTTGAGGAACGGCGAGGTGGTCCTCTCCGACCCGGGCGCCTGCCGCGACCTCACCGCCTCCCTCGCCGAGGGCCTGCGCCTGCACCTGGCGGAGGTCCACCGCCGAGTCCCCGGCGCACAGCTCGTCCTCCAGCTCGACGAACCCTCCCTCGTCGCCGTACTCCGCGGGCAGATCAAGTCGGCCAGCGGCTACCGCACCCACCGCGCCGTGGACCGGCAGATCGTCGAGGCGGGCCTGCGTGACGTCGTCGGGGTTCACGGCGACGGCCCCGTCGTGGTGCACTCGTGCGCGCCGGACGTCCCGTTCGCTCTGCTGCGCCGGGCGGGCGCGGCGGCGATCTCCTTCGACTTCTCCCTCCTCACCGAGCGTGACGACGACGCGATCGGCGAGGCGGTGGAAGCCGGGACGCGGCTCTTCGCCGGTGTCGTCCCGGGCACGGACGGCCGATTGTCAGACCCTGCCGGTAGCGTCATGGGTGTCAGGACGCTGTGGCGCAGGTTGGGGCTGGCACCGGGGCTTCTCGCGGAGGCGGTCACCATCACGCCGTCGTGCGGACTCGCGGGGGCGTCCCCGGATTACGCGCGCAGGGCACTCGCCCATTGTGTCCAGGCGGCGAGATCCCTCGCGGACAACCCAGAGTAACGGGAGGACGATACGGTGGCCGGCGACAAGCAGGCGGAGACGACGGCGGTGCCCGCCGAGGCCCGCGACGAGCACGCGCAGCTGGCGGAGCAGGTCGAGGAGCACCGCTTCCGGTACTACGTGAAGGACGCGCCCGTCATCAGCGACGCGGACTTCGACAAGTTGCTGAAGACGCTGGAGGCGTTGGAGGAGAAGCACCCGGAGCTGCGTACACCGGACTCGCCGACCCAGAAGGTCGCGGGGTCCTACGAGACGGAGTTCACGGCGGTCGAGCACCGCCAGCGGATGCTGTCGCTCGACAACACCTTCAACGACGACGAACTCGCCGCCTGGGTCGACCGCATCGCCCGGGAGCTGGGCGAGCAGGAGTACCACTTCCTGTGCGAACTGAAGGTGGACGGCCTCGCCGTCAACCTCACCTACGAGAACGGCCGCCTCGTGCGCGCGGCCACCCGGGGCGACGGCCGCACGGGCGAGGACATCACCCCGAACGTCCGCACCATCGCGGAGATCCCGGACCGTCTCCAGGGTGACGAGGTCCCCGACCTGGTGGAGATCCGCGGTGAGGTCTACTTCCCGATGGAGAAGTTCCTGGAGCTCAACGAGCGCCTGGTCGCGGCGGGCGACAAGCCCTTCGCCAACCCCCGTAACGCCGCCGCCGGTTCGCTGCGCCAGAAGGACCCGCGCGTCACCGCCACCCGCCCGCTGCACATGGTCGTCCACGGCATCGGCGCCCTGGAGGGCTTCACGGGCATGACCCGGCTCTCCCAGGCCTACGACCTCCTCAAGACCTGGGGTCTGCCCACCTCGCGGCACAACCGCGTGGTCGACGACCTCGGTGGCGTACGGGAGTTCATCGCCCACTACGGCGAGAACCGCCACTCCGTGGAGCACGAGATCGACGGAGTCGTCGTCAAGCTCGACGAGATCCGTCTCCAGGGCCGCCTCGGCTCCACCGCGCGTGCTCCGCGCTGGGCGATCGCCTACAAGTACGCGCCGGAAGAGGTCAACACCAGGCTCGTCGACATCAAGGTCGGCGTCGGCCGCACCGGCCGCGTCACGCCGTACGCCCAGGTCGAGCCGGTCACGGTGGCCGGCAGCGAGGTGGAGTTCGCGACTCTGCACAACCAGGAGGTCGTCAAGGCCAAGGGCGTGCTCATCGGCGACACCGTGGTCATCCGCAAGGCCGGGGACGTCATCCCGGAGATCCTCGGACCGGTCGTCGACCTGCGCGACGGCAGTGAGCGGGAGTTCGTGATGCCGAGCGAGTGCCCCGAATGCGGTACGGCGCTCAGGCCCATGAAGGAGGGCGACATCGACCTCCGCTGCCCCAACGCCCGTACCTGTCCGGCCCAGTTGCGGGAGCGGGTCTCCTATCTCGCGGGCCGCGAGTGCCTGGACATCGAGCACTTCGGTGACGTGGCCGCCGCCGCGCTCACCCGGCCGCTGGAGCCGGCCGATCCACCGCTGGTCGACGAGGGCGACCTGTTCGACCTGACGGTGGAGAAGCTGCTGCCCATCAAGGCCTATGTCCTCGACCAGGACAGCGGTCTGCCCAAGCGGGACCCCAAGACGGGCGAGGAGAAGGTCGTCACGGTCTTCGCCAACCAGAAGGGTGAACCGAAGAAGAACACCCTGGCCCTGCTGGAGCACATCGAGGCGGCCAAGCAGCGCCCGCTCGCCCGCTTCCTCAACGGGTTGTCCATCCGGCATGTCGGGCCGGTGGCGGCGCAGGCCCTCGCGCGCGAGTTCCGCTCGGTGGACCGCATCGAACAGGCCACCGAGGAGGAGCTGGCGGCGACCGACGGCGTCGGGCCCATCATCGCCGCCGCGCTCAAGGAGTGGTTCGCCGAGGACTGGCACCGCGAGATCGTCCGGAAATGGAAGGCGGCCGGGGTCCCGCTGGAGGAGCAGTCGACGGGCGAGGACGAAGGCCCGCGTCCGCTGGAAGGGCTTACCGTCGTCGTCACCGGCACGCTGGAGCAGTTCACCCGCGACGGCGCCAAGGAGGCGTTGCAGAGTCGCGGAGCGAAAGTGACCGGCTCCGTTTCGAAGAAGACATCTTTTGTGGTGGTGGGTGACAGCCCGGGTTCCAAGTACGACAAGGCCATGCAGCTCAAGGTGCCTGTTCTGAACGAGGACGGCTTCACCGTTCTGCTGGAACAGGGACCGGACGCGGCGGCCGAAGTTGCCCTCTCCCCGGAGGAGTAGCGGTTGAAGGCCCCCTGATCGGCGCATACCAGATGCATACGGGTGCCTGGGGCGCATTCGGGCAACCGTCGACGACCGCTGCCCGTGGAAGCCTTCTGCGGCCTACTGTTGAGATGTGCGCCTGCCGTGCCCAGCTGCGGTTGGGGCATCCCCTTGCTCTTCACGAGCCTTGAAGGGCCGGGGGAAGGGTTTTCCAACGCGGTGCCGTTGAAGGTTGTTGTCGGGCATCGGGCCGCGTGGCGTGGGCACCGCCGGCTGTGAGAGGGACGGGAATGGAACCGACCGAGAGCGCCGCCCCCGACTCACGGCTGCGCCGGATGGCCGGCGCGTGGCGGGGGTGGGCGGCGCGAAGCGCGGAGCGTTCGCGCTTGGAAAGAGACGCGGCGGGCGGCGCCGGACAGCGCACCGCGGCGGACGGCCACACCGCCGTGCGGCTCGACGCCGAGCACACCACCGCGCCGCCCGACTCCGACCACGAACGGCACCTGTCCTGGCCGGCGCTGCCCGCGGCGGTCGTCGCGGCGGCCGGGTTCGTCCTCGGCGCCGGGTTCTACCGGGCGTTCACCGGCGACCACGCGCTCTTCCCGTCCGGCACCGTCGGCTGGTCCCTGGCCGTGCTGACCGGCATCATCGTCGGCCACCTCGTCGCGCTCGGCCGCGCCCGCTGGTGGGGCGGCACCGGCTCCGGCGCCGCCCTCACCCTCGCCGTGCTGATGCTGTACGGATGGGTCCCCGCGGGCATGGTCAGCCTCACCGTGGTCGTGCTGGTCGGCATCGCCCGCCGGGGCCGCTGGCGGCAGGGCGTGCTGCACGGCGCGGTGGACATCCTCGGCATCGCCGCCGGCGCCCTGGTGCTGGCCGCCTTCGGCCGGGTGCCGACCGTCGAGACCCCCTGGGACCCGGACACCTGGACGCTCTACACCGCACCCGGCGTGGTGCTCGTAGCAGCCGCCTATCTCGCGGTCACCCGGGTCCTGCTCTGGTATCTGAACGCCCCGCGCGCCGGTCTGCCCACCGTCGCCCGCACCGCCCTGGTCCGGCAGGGCCTGGTCGCGGTCGCGCTGCTCGGCATCGCACCGCTGGTGTGTGTGGTCGCCCTCGCCAAGCCCCTGCTGCTGCCGCTGTTCGCCATCCCGCTCATCGCCCTCGACTCCACCCTGTGGATCGCCCGGGCGCGCGCGGAGGAGCAGCTGCGCGACCCGCTGACCGGACTGCCCAACCGGCAGTGGCTGCTGGAACGGATCTGGACCGCGCTCGACGACGCCGAGCGCATCGGCGCCCGGTCCGCCCTGATGCTGATCGACCTCGACCGTTTCCGATCGGTCAACGACACGCTCGGTCATCTCGCCGGAGACCGGTTGCTGTTGCAGATAGCCGATCGGCTGCGCCTCGCCCTGCCACGCGGAGCGGAGGCCGCGCGGCTCGGCGGCGACGAGTTCGCCGTCTTACTGCCGGTCGCCGACTCCACGACGTCCGCGACCCGGGTGGCCCGCAGCCTGGTCGCCGCCCTCAGCTCCCCGCTCGACCTCGACGGCCTCACCCTGGTCCTGGAGGCCAGCGCGGGCGTCGCCGTCTTCCCCGACCACGCCCTCGACGCCGAGGGGATGCTGCGGCGCGCGGACGTGGCGATGTACCAGGCGAAGCGGGACCGCACCGGCGTAGAGGTCTACGAGTCGAAGCGGGACTCCAACACCCCGGACCGGCTGGGTCTGCTGGGGGATCTGCGCCGTGCCCTGGACGCGCACGAGGTCGAGCTGCACTACCAGCCGAAGGTCCGCTTCGACGGCCAGGTCGCAGGCCTGGAGGCCCTGGTCCGCTGGGTGCATCCGGAGCGCGGGAAGGTGCCGCCGGACGAGTTCATAGCGATCGCCGAGTCGTCGGGGCTGATGCCGCAGCTGACGGAGTACGTGCTGGAGACGGCGCTCGGGCAGGTGGCGCGGTGGCGTGCCCAGGGGCTGTACGTGCCGGTCGCGGTCAACGTCTCTCCCCGTGACGTCCACACCCCCGGATTCGCCGGCTCCGTCGCCGCGCGGCTCGCCCGGCACGGCGTCCCGGCGGGAGCACTCCAACTGGAGATAACGGAACACGTCCTGCTGGAGGACCCGCAGCGCGCCGCCGACACGCTCGCCGGGCTGACCGGCCACGGCGTGAAGATGTCCCTGGACGACTTCGGCACCGGGTACTCCTCCCTCGTGCACCTCAGACGTCTGCCCGTGAGCGAGCTGAAGATCGACCGCTCGTTCGTGGCACGGCTCGCGGTGGACAACGAGGACGCTGAGATCGTGCGCTGCACCGTGGACCTGGCGCACTCCCTGGGCCTGCTCGTGGTCGCCGAGGGCGTCGAGGACGACGAGACCTGGGAGCGCCTGCGGGACCTGCGCTGTGACGCCGTACAGGGTTGGCTGGTCGCGGCGGCGATGCCGCCGGAGGAGACGACGGCGTGGTTGCGCGCCCGCGGCTCCCGGGGCTGGCAGCGGCCGCGCGCAGCGCTGCCCGCCGCCGAGTGACGTCCGTCGACGGCCGGCACCCCGTCCGTCACACCCCCGCCGCTACGCCCCCGCCGTGAAGTGCCGCGTCAGCAGCTCCAGTCGCTGCTGATGCGCCCGCTCCGGTAGCCGGCCGCTGCGCATCAGGGTCACCAGGCCGTGCAGGGCGGCCCAGTACGTCTCCGTGAGCAGAGCCGGGTC
>CBFGZZ010000471.1:0-5884 GCA_965653385.1 uncultured Streptomyces sp.
AGTGCGGCTCGTCCTCGAACGCCGGACGGGCTGAAAGTGCGGCTCGTCCTCGAACGCCGGACGGGCTGAGGGTGTCTAGCGCAGCGCGCTTCTCAGCAAGCGGGCCGCGCGCCTTGCCTTCGGGTGGGCCACTCGGCGTACCACCGGGCGTACCAGCCTTGCCGTGATGCCTACGGGTTTCCAGCGGATCTGTAGGCGGCCGGGGCCTCGGCCCTCGGGTTCGATGGTTACCCGGTGCGGGGCTGTGCTGGTGTGGTAGTTGATGCGGGCTGTGAGGGGTGGGAAGGCGAGGGGGGCCAGGAGGACGGCGGTGTGGGGCTGGCCCTGGTGTTCGATGCGGAGCAGGGGGTGGCGGACGCCGGCGAAGCCGTGGTGGGGGACCGGGGCCGTGGCCAGGTCCAGGTGGGCGTGGCCCTCGTAGACGCCGGGGCGGATCGGGGTGAGGCGGAAGGGGACCTTGAGGCGCTGCCGGCCGGGGGTGAGGAGGAGGGCGGCGCGGTGGGGGCCCACGGGGAGGCGTAGGCCGGGGTCGTAGGTGCGGACGGTGAGGTCGATCGAGGCGCCGGGGCCGCGGGTGAGCTCGGTGATCTCGTGACGGAACTGGGCGCTGCGGAAGGGGCGGGTGTCGAGCTCCAGGTCGGAGACGTCCAGTTCGCGGCGGGCCCAGGTGGAGGTCGGGAGGGCGGGGCCCCAGTACAGGTGGCCGTCCGCGTCCGGTGTCACGTGCCGGGGTGCCACCGCGCGGCCCAGGCCGCGGGCCGCCGACCGGGCCTCGTGGAAGCGGCGTTCGCGGATCAGCTGCAGGACCACGCGTTCCATGCGGGGCAGGCGGGCGTAGGCGGCGGGGGAGAGGGTCTCCAGGTAGGGGATGGTGATGTCGGCGAAGGCGGACAGCCACTCCTCGTCGCGGTAGGGGAGGTCACCGGCGTACATCCGGAAGTCGTGCTTGAGGAACTTGTAGTCCTTGTCCTCACGCAGCCCGGCGTGTCCGCTCTCGACTAGGAAGTCGTCGATGAGGCGCTGGACGTGGACGCGGTCGCGGACGTTGTCCAGTTTGTGGCGCTGGTTGGAGATCGAGGCCGCTTCCGTGGCCGCGTACGGAGCGATGTGCCAGCGGTACACCGGCTCCGGGATGATCGTGAACTCCTTGGCCAGACAGTACGCCTGCGTCGAGAACAGCTGGTCCTCGTAGTGGATGCCCTCCGGGAAGCGGAGGTCGTAGCGGTCCAGGAAGGCGCGGGCGTACATCTTGCTCGTCGACAGGTGCTCGAAGAGCAGACGGGGTTCGGACTCGATGCCGATCACGGTGCGCCGCTCGGCGACCAGGTGCGGCATCCATTTCGTACGGCGGCCGCTGTCCTCCCGGACCCGCACGACCGCACCCATCGCGAAGTCGATCTCCCGCTCGCGGTGGGCCGCGAGCAGCAACTCGACCGCGTCGTCGGCCAGTTCGTCGTCGCTGTCCAGGAACATCGCGTACGGCGCCCGGGCGATCTCCAGGGCGCGGTTGCGCGGGGCGCTGCAACCGCCGCTGTTCCGCGGCAGGCGGAGGTGACGGATGCGGGGATCCTGGGCCGCCAGGTGCGCGGCCACCTGCGGGGTCTCGTCCGTGGAGTGGTCGTCGCTGATGATGATCTCGATGTTGGCGTGGGTCTGGCGGCGTACCGACTCCACGGCCCGGGGAAGACGTGCGGCATCGTTGTAGACGATGACCGTCACGGTGACGTCCGGGGACGCGTCGGGGGTCATGCGGCCTCCTCCGGGGTCGGTGCCGGTGTGCGTTCCTCCAGCGGGGTGACCGGGGGCAGGGCGTCCTCGCTCTCGCCCAGGAACACCCGCCGTACGACCCGTTCGGCGGCGTGGCCGTCGTCGTACTCGCAGAAACGGCGGCGGAACGCGGCCCGCGCCTTTGTCGCGCCCTCGTCGCGCCAGGCCGTGGTGGTGAGGATCTCGGTGAGTTCGGGCTGGGTGCGGGCGACCTGGCCGGGTGGCTCGGCCGTCAGGTCGAAGTAGACGCCGCGGGTGGAGCGGTACGTCTCCCAGTCGTCGGCGTAGACCACGATCGGGCGGTCGAGGTTGGCGTAGTCGAACATGATGGACGAGTAGTCCGTGACCAGCGCGTCCGCGGCCAGACACAGGTCCTCGACGGGGTCGTAGGCGGAGACGTCGATGACCCGGCCGGTGCGGCGCAGGGCGGTCAGCGGGGACGGGGTGCCGTCGTAGAAGTAGTGGCCGCGGACCAGCAGGACGGTGTCCTCGCCGAGTTGGTCGGCGAGGGTGGCGAGGTCGAGGCGGGGGGTCCAGCCGGCCTCGTAGTCGCGGTGGGTGGGGGCGTAGAGGATCGCGCGGTGGGCCGGGGGGATGCCCAGGCGGGCGCGGATCGCCCGGATGTCGGCCGCGGTGGCCGTGTAGTAGACGTCGTTGCGCGGATAGCCGTGGTCGAGGGAGACGAAGCGGGAGGGGTAGGCGCGCTGCCACATCCGGGTGGAGTGGCTGTTCGCCGAGACGCTGAAGTCCCACTTGTCGATACGGGCGAGCAACGCCTCGAAGTCCAGCCCCTTGGCCGCCGCAGGGAACTCCATCTGGTCGACGCCCATGCGCTTGAGCGGGGTGCCGTGGTGGGTCTGGAGGTGGACGGCGTCCGGGCGTTTCACGATCGCGTTGGGGTAGTTGACGTTGTTGACCAGGTACTTGGCCGTGGCCAGCACCTCGCGGTAGCGGCGGGTGCCGGGGAGCACATGGTCGGTGTGGGGTGGCAGCAGGGGGGCGTTCTCGGGGGTCACCACCCACACCGGGTGGATCTGCGGGGCGAGTTCGGTGAGCTTGGCGGCGATGGCCGCCGGGTTGCAGGCGACTTGGCGGTTCCAGTACGCCGAGAAGACGGCCAGGCCGGGGTCGACCGGGCGGGACAGGGCCGTGCGGTAGTGGCGGTCGCCGAGGGCGGCGGCCACCTGGCGCCTACGGGTTCGTACGGCCGACCTGGCGGCGCGGCGGGCTCGGTTGGCGGCCTGGAAGGCGCGGTACCTGGTGTACGCGTTCTCTTCGAGAAGGGCTCGGCGGATGCCCTCCGGTCCGGCGGGGCGGCGGTACCCGGGCGGGCGCAGGCGGACCGCCGTGTCGGCGGCCCGGCGGAAGAACTCCCTGGCGACGGGGTCCGGCATGGGCGTGCGGGCGAAGGTGCGCAGGCAGTCGCGGACCATGACGTCGTAGAGGACGGCGTGGCAGGGCGAGCGAGGGCCGGTGTCGGGGACGGCCCTGGTGGTGGCCCGGGACACATCGGCGCTGCTTCGGGCGAGGGCCAGGGACAAGGTCAGGGCCAGGAGCTCTTCGTAGCGGTCGACCAGGGCGTAATGCCTCTCGGGCGTGACCGGCGGCAGGCTCTCGGGGCGCAGCTCGTGGTGTTCGTACGCCACTTGGTTCAGGGCGGCGACGTGGTCGGCGAGGAGGAGCGCGGCGTAGGCGGCGTACGGCTCGTCCGGGGTGGTGAGTCGGGGTTCGTGCGCCCGCCAGAAGGAGGTGCGCAGCGCGCGGTTGCCGAGCAGGGGCGTGATGCGCAGGGCGCTGCGGGCCAGGTCGTCGAGTCGGTGCGCGGCGCGGCCCGCGCGGGCCAGCCGGGGGCCGTCCGTGGTGGGGAGTCCGGAGGTCTCCCAGGTGGAGCGGACGTGGTCGAAGAGCAGAACGTCCACCTCGTCCGGCAGTTCCGCGGCACGCTCGGCGATCAGGCGCGGGCCGCCGACGGGCAGCCCGTCCTTCGAGTGCACGAAGTGCAGCCATCGGCCGGTGGCCCGGGCCGCCCCCACCGAACGGGCCGTGGCGTCGTCCGTCCCGTCCGGCAGGGGCAGCACCAGCATCTCGGGGGCGTGGGCCCGTGCGGTCTCCTCGGCCCAGGGGCCGACCGCGGCCACGATCACCTCGACCTCGGGGTGGGGGTGGGCGGCCAGGGAGGCGAGGAGACCGGTCAGCCGGTCCTGGGTGTTCGGTCCGTGGACGATGACGCTGAGCTCGGGCATCGCGGGACTCCTTCACCTTCTCCATCGCGCCGGGCGCACCCTGTCGGCCGTCGACCCGACCTAGGACATAGTGACACTAATGGGATGAAAGGGTGACTCGCGGTTGCGCCTTACGAGGGAGACTTCAGGCGGGAGGCTCAGGTGGGAAGAGGGGCGGGCGCCGGCTTCGGCTTGGGCTTCGGGCTCGGCTTGGCCGCCGGCTTGTCGCCGGTGAAAGCCTCGTACTCCTTCAGGACCTCGTCCGTCGGCCCGTCCATCCGCAGCTCGCCGCGCTCCAGCCACAGGACGCGGTCGCAGGTGTCGCGGATCGACTTGTTGTTGTGGCTGACCAGGAACACCGTGCCCGCGTGCTTGCGCAGCTCGCGGATGCGGGCCTCGGAGCGCTTCTGGAACGAACGGTCGCCCGTGGCCAGCGCCTCGTCGATGAGCAGCACGTCGTGGTCCTTGGCGGCGGCGATGGAGAAGCGCAGGCGGGCCGCCATGCCGGAGGAGTACGTGCGCATGGGGAGGGTGATGAAGTCGCCCTTCTCGTTGATGCCGGAGAATTCGACGATCTCCTGGTAGCGCTCCTTGATCTGCTCGCGGGACATGCCCATCGCGAGGCCGCCCAGGTGGACGTTGCGCTCGCCGGTGAGGTCGTTCATCAGGGCCGCGTTCACGCCGAGGAGGGAGGGCTGGCCGTCGGTGTAGATACGGCCGTTCTCGACCGGGAGCAGGCCCGCGACCGCCTTGAGCAGGGTGGACTTGCCGGAGCCGTTGGTGCCGATGAGGCCGATGGCCTCGCCCTTGTACGCGACGAAGGAGACCTTCTTGACGGCGTGCACCTTGCGCACACCGGCCGCCTTCTCGGTCTGCTTGCGGCGCAGGATGCGGTTGAGGGCGGCGGTCGCGGAGCCGCGGCCGGCACCGGTGCCGTTCACGCGGTAGACGATGTCTACGCCGTCGGCGATGACGGTGGGGATGTTCTCGCTGGTCTTGTCAGCCACGGCCGTACCTCTCCTCAGCCTTCCAGAAGTAGATGAAGCCGCCGACCCCGGCGAGCAGGGCCCAGCCCGTCGCGATGGCCCACACGTGCGGCGGGAGCTGGTCGCCGTGGAAGCTGTCGATGAGCGCGAAGCGCATCAGGTCGATGTAGACGGCCGCCGGGTTGGCCTGGAGCGCCGACGTCACCCAGGACGGCGTGTCCGTGTGCTTGGCCATCACGTGGCTGATGCTGAACATCACGCCCGACGCGTACATCCACGTACGCAGCACGAACGGCATCAGCTGGGCGATGTCCGGCGTCTTCGCGCCCATCCGGGCCACGATCATCGCGACGCCGGCGTTGAAGACGGACTGCAGCACCAGCGCCGGGATCGTCAGCGCCCAGGAGGCGGTGATCGGCGTGCCGAGGCAGAGCAGGATCACGATCAGGGCCGCCATCGAGAACAGCAACTGCTGGAGCTGCTGCAACGCGAAGGAGATCGGCAGCGCGGCCCGCGGGAAGTGCAGGGCGCGTACGAGGCCGAGGTTCCCGGAGATCGCGCGGGTGCCCGCCATGATCGAGCTCTGGGTGAACGTCCAGACGAACACGCCCGTCACCAGGAACGGGATGTAGTCCGGCACGCCCCGGCTGGTGCCCATCAGCTTGCCGAAGATGAAGTAGTACACCGCCGCGTTCAGCAACGGCGTCAGCACCTGCCAGACCTGGCCGAGCTTCGCCTGGCTGTACTGGGCCGTGAGCTTCGCCGTGGAGAACGCCCCGATGAAATGCCGGCGCGCCCACAGCTCGCGAACGTACCCGGGCAGGGAGGGGCGGGCGCCGCTGACCGCGAGTCCGCCGACGCGCTTGCGGCATCGATCCCGCTCGATAGCGCCTGGGTCAACGCGGGGCA
>CBFGZZ010000472.1:0-5881 GCA_965653385.1 uncultured Streptomyces sp.
GGTCCACCGGCTCGCGGGCCCCGGCGACGACCAGCCGGTCGCCCCGTGGAAGCCCCCGACCCTGGACCCGTTCCAGGCGGCCGCGATGCGTCAGGCCGCGGCCCGCCCCGCGGGTCTGGGCAAGCGGCTGGCCGCACGGCTGCTGGACACCGTCGTCCTGGCCGCCGTCACCGCGGTGGCCGCCGTACCGCTCGGCACCAAGGCGCTCGACCACGTCAACGGCAAGATCGACTCGGCCAAGCTGTCCGGTGAGACGGTCACCGTGTGGCTGCTCGACGGCACCACGTCGGTCTACCTCGGCATCATCCTGGCCGTCCTGCTCCTGTTCGGCGTGGCCTACGAGGTCCTGCCCACCGTCAAGTGGGGCCGCACGCTGGGCAAGAAGGTGCTCGGCCTGGAGGTGCGGGACATCGAGGCCCACGAACCGCCGGAGTTCGGCGCGGCCCTGAAGCGCTGGCTCGTCTACAGCATCCCCGGCCTGCTCGTCGTAGGCGTCGTCGGCGTGCTGTGGTGCGTGTTCGACCGGCCCTGGCGCCAGTGCTGGCACGACAAGGCGGCGCGTACGTTCGTCGCGGGCTGACCGCGTACCGCGAACGGCCCGGAAGATTCCGTACCCCGGACGGCCCCGTGCCGGATGCGAAGCCGGACGGTTCGCGGTCGACTCGGGCCATGAGCAGCGAACCGCCTCCCGGCTCCGGTCAGCAACCCCCGGAAGACGATCCGTTCAGGAAGCAGCCCCCGCCGTCCGAGGGCTCGGGTTCGCCGTACGGTGACCAGCCACCGTACGGCGGCCAACCCCCGCCCTATGGTGGCGGTCCCTACGGCGGCGGGCCCTACGGCGGTGACCCGTACGGCGGCGGAGGCGGGCCCGCCGACCCCCTCGCCGGTATGCCGCCGCTCGCCGACAGCGGCAAGCGCACGCTGGCCCGCATCATCGACATGATCCTGGTGGGCGTCGTCGTCTGGCTGCTCACCTGGGGATTCGGCGTCACCGAGTACGACGTGGACACCGATCAGGTGGAGTACGGCAAGTCCTTCGTACAGTCGCTGGTCGCCGCCGTGCTGTTCATCGGCTACGACACCGTCATGACCGCCAGGACCGGGCAGACGCTCGGCAAGAAGCTGCTCAACATGCGCACGGCCAACCTCGACAACGGCGCCACTCCGTCCGTGCAGGCCTCGCTGATCCGGGCGGCGGTGCTGTGGATCCCGTTCGCGTTCTGCTGCGCCTGCATCTGGACCGTGATCTGCGGCGGCTGGAGCTTCTTCGACAAGCCCTACAAACAGGGCCTGCACGACAAGGCGGCGAAGACGGTTGTCGTCAGCACCGGCAACTGAGCGTCAGGACTGCGTCAGTACGGGTTCCTCCGCCTGTTCGCGTTCGGTGGGAGCGGGCTTGCGGACCGCCACCACGCGGGGCTTCCTCGGCATGGGCACCGTCATGGCGACCAGCAGCCCGAGCAGAAGCGCCGCGACGGCGATGACCGCGATCCCCACACCCGAACTCGTCTGTGACAGCAGCAGCATGGCGAGCGTCGAGAAGATCACGGTGCACGAGCCGTAAGCGAGCTGTGCGGCAGTCGGACGAGGCATGATCATCGTGTCCTCGGAATCAGGGGTGCACGGGGGTCTCGGCCTGGCTTTCCGCCGACGTCCGGGCGTTCCGCCATCCGACTCTAACCGCGTGCATGCCCGAGAGGAACAAACCGTAAGCGTGACCTAACCAACAGTGCCGGTGCACGGGGGGCGCACGGAGTCATCTCGTCCAACAGGTGGACAGCGCAACGCGCCCGTCACCGAAAGGTAGTTGTCCGCTAAATGAACATCAGCTCCGCATAGTGCAATTGACCTGTCCAAGTCAAGGTCTGTTTTTTCTGCCTAACCTCTAGTCAAATGTCGTCACTTGACTACACGCGTTGATCAGGTGCCCGCGGAACCTCCAGGACCAGGAACCCTTCCTTCCGCGCGCCCGGACGCGGGGGAGGAAGCAAGTGACCAGTAGACCCTGGACGTTCAGAACGGCGGCAACCGCCGTCGCGCTCACGACGGCAGCGGCGACGTTCTCGACCTTCGCGGTGGCTCAGGCCGACGAAGGCGCGCCGGCGTCCGTGGAGCGGCACGACCCGGCGGAGCACACTCACGCCGACCACAACCTCGACGGCCCCATGAGCAGGACGCAGGCGGCCCAGCGCGAGGAGGCCCTGAACCAGGTCATATCCGGCCGGAGCAAGGTCAAGAAGCGCGACGGCTCGCAGGTCGTCGAGCTCAAGAGCAAGAAGGGCGACAGCAAGTACGTCGAGCTGGGCCGCGAGAAGACCGACAAGATCTTCACGATCCTGGTCGAGTTCGGCGACCAGATCAGCGAGTTCGGCGGCACGCCCGGCCCGGCCCACAACCAGATAGCCGAGCCCGACCGCGAGAAGGACAACTCGACGGCCTGGCAGGCGGACTACAACCAGAAGCACTACCAGGACCTCTACTTCGGCACCGGCAAGAAGACCGAGTCGCTGAAGAAGTACTACGAGAGGCAGTCCTCGGGCCGCTACTCGGTCGAGGGCGAGGTCACCGACTGGGTGAAGGTCCCCTACAACGAGGCCCGCTACGGCAACAACGCCTGCGGCGAGACCAACTGCGCCAGCGTGTGGAACGTCGTCAGCGACGGTCTGAACGCGTGGGTCGCCCAGCAGAAGGCAGCTGGGAAGACCGACGCCGAGATCAAGACGGCCGTCACGCAGTTCGACCAGTGGGACCGCTACGACTTCGACGGCGACGGCGACTTCAACGAGGCCGACGGCTACATCGACCACTTCCAGATCGTGCACGCCGGTGAGGACGAGTCCGCGGGCGGCGGCGCCCAGGGCACCGACGCGATCTGGGCCCACCGCTGGTACGCGTTCGGCACCGACGCCGGTGCCACCGGCCCCGCGAACAACAAGCTGGGCGGCACGCAGATCGGCTCCACCGGCATCTGGGTCGGCGACTACACCGTCCAGCCGGAGAACGGCGGCCTCGGCGTCTTCGCCCACGAGTACGGTCACGACCTCGGTCTGCCGGACCACTACGACACCGCCGGCGGCGAGAACTCCACCGGGTTCTGGACGCTGATGTCCTCCGGTTCCTGGCTGGGCACCGGCAAGAAGGAGATCGGTGACCTGCCCGGCGACATGACCGCCTGGGACAAGCTCCAGCTGGGCTGGCTCAACTACGACACGGCCAAGGCCGCGACGACGTCCGAGCACAAGCTGGGCCTGGCCGAGTACAACACCCGGCACCGTCAGGCCCTCGTGGTCGGGCTGCCGAAGAAGGCCGTCACCACCGAGATCGTGACTCCCGCACAGGGCGCGACCCAGTGGTGGAGCGGCAGCGGCAACAACCTGAAGAACACGCTGAGCCGCGGCGTCGACCTCACCGGCAAGACCTCCGCGAGCCTCACCCTCGACGGCTGGTGGGACATCGAGAAGGGCTACGACTACCTCTACACCGAGGTGTCGACCGACGGCGGCGCCAACTGGACTGCGATCGACGGCACCGCGAACGGCAACCCGATCAGCCGTGACGGCAGCGACAAGCCCGCGCTCGACGGCACGGTGGACGCGCACCAGAAGCTCGTCTACCCGCTGGACGCCTACGCCGGCAAGAAGATCGACCTCCGCTTCCGCTACGCGACCGACGGCGGACTGGCGATGAAGGGCTTCACGGCCGACCGCATCACGGTCACCGCCGACGGCTCCGCGGTCTTCTCGGACGACGTGGAGAGCGTGGACAACGCCTGGACGGCGACCGGCTTCACGCGCATGGGCGCTTCGTTCACCAAGGACTACGAGCAGTACTACATCGCCGAGAACCGTCAGTACGTGTCGTACGACAAGACCCTGAAGACGGGCCCGTACAACTTCGGCTTCTCGTCGACCAGTCCGGACTGGGTGGAGCACTACGCGTACCAGAACGGCCTGTTGATCTGGAAGTGGGACACCTCCCAGGCTGACAACAACACCAGCCAGCACCAGGGTGTCGGTCTGATCCTCCCGGTCGACTCCCACCCGACGCCGCTGAAGTGGTCCGACGGCACGCTGATGCGCAACCGCATCCAGTCCTACGACTCGCCGTTCAGCACGTACCGCACGGACGGCATGACGCTGCACAACGCGGACGTCGCGACCCGGATCCCGTCGCGTGCCGGGGTGCCGGTCTTCAACGACCACACCAGCACGTACTACAGCGCCGAGAACCCGACCGCGGGCGTCAAGATCACTGACACCAACACCAAGATCAAGATCATCAAGGAGCCGCGCAATGGCTCGACGATCACGGTCGAGGTTGGCCCCGCAGTGAAGTAAACGGCATATTCGCAGGTCAGAGCATGATCGGCGGCAACCCTCTTGGCGGGTTGCCGCCGATCGTGTTTAGGTGCACCCTGTGTTTCCGTTATTGACACCGACTCGCACGGGGGTGTGACCAGCATGGCCGCAGGAGGTTTCTGCAAGCTGCCGACCGGCAGCGTGGTGGTGGCCCTGAACCTGCCCAGACCCACCGCCGACGGCACGGGCAGCGTCCGTGTCCTCGTCCACGCCCAGAACCGCGCCCGAGCCCTGACCAGGCTCCGCAACCTCGGCATGCGCGCGGTCTACCTGCGCGGCAACGCCGCCCCGCCGTCACCCGACGAGATCACGGCCGTCCTGCACCACCCCGACGGCCTGATATGGCGAACGGCACCTGACAACGGTGTCGTACCCGGCCCGGAACTGATGCAGGAGCTGTGGCACCCGATCAGGGCACTGCTGAGACGCCCCGCTGCGACGCCCTAAGGGGGCGCGGGGCTGTGCCACTGCCGTAAGAGGCGCGGGGCTGCGTCACGTCCGGCGCCTGCGACACCCAAGGGGCGCGGGGAACTGCGCGACCAGCCACGACGGTGCCGCACCCGCCAGACGACCAAGCGCGGCACCCCGTCGAGCGCTACGCGACCACAGGTTTCCCGGACAGCTCCACGCCCGCCTCCCGCATGTCCTCCAGCGCCCGCTCCGTGGTCTCGGCGGCCACCCCGGCGGTCAGATCCAGCAGCACCTGCGTACGGAACCCTTCCCGCACCGCATCCACGGCAGTGGCCCGCACACAGTGGTCCGTGGCGATCCCCACCACGTCCACCTCCGACACGTCCCGCGCCCGCAGCCAGTCCGCCAGCCGCACCCCGTTCTCGTCGGCTCCCTCGAACCCGCTGTACGCCGCCGCGTACGCCCCCTTGTCGAACACGGCGTCGATCGCACCGGACGCGACCGCGGGGGCGAAGTTCGGGTGGAAGCCGACACCCTCGGTACCGGCGACACAGTGCGCCGGCCAGGAGTGGGCGAAGTCGGGGTTGGTGGAGAAGTGACCGCCGGGGGCGATGTGGTGGTCGCGGGTGGCGACGACGTGCTGGTAGCCGGACCCGGCCGCCTGCCCGATCAGCTCGGTGACGGCGGCGGCCACATCGGCACCGCCGGCCACCGCGAGGCTGCCCCCCTCGCAGAAGTCGTTCTGCACATCTACGACGATCAAGGCGCGGCGCATGGTCGGTGTCCTTCGGTTATGGACGCTGAGGTCGGGACGGTGGAAAAGCGTGCTGGCCCGGCCGTGAACTTCCGAGCCTAGAGACTTCGGGTGCGCTGCGGGAGGGGGCATGGCGCGCGCACGCCGGGCGCGCTCGCTTCACGCCCCCGTCCGGCTACCCGAGCGCCCGTTGACATACTCGGTCGGGATGACAGGTTCCCCGCGCGAGAGCTGTGTGGCGGACAGCGGCAGATTGCCGCGAGCGGCCGTGTGCCGGTCCCGTACGACGTCCAGCGGTTCACGGGCCACCACGTCACCGCCCTTGATCAGCTGCACGAGCAGCTGCCGGTCGGCGAGT
>CBFGZZ010000473.1:0-5876 GCA_965653385.1 uncultured Streptomyces sp.
CGCGGACCCCCGGCCGGCCCACCTGGCCCTGCCCCGCCGGGGGGCCTTTGTGGCCCCACGCCGCGGCCCGGCCCGCCCCGACCGCCCACGCCGCCGCCCCCGCCTGAGGACGGGTTCACTCGCCCTGCTCCTCTCCCGCGCGGGAAACATCCGCCCGAGCACGCGAACGGGGCCGCCCCCGTAGGAACGGCCCCGACCTGCACACCTCGGCTCAGCCGACCCGCCGCGCCCCCGCCGCCGGTACCGCCTCGAAGACCCTCGGTGCCGTGAACCCGGCCGCCGCGAAGGCCTCTTCGACCGCCTTGCTGATGGTGTCGACGTCGGTCGCCTCCGCCAGCACGATCGCCGAGCCGCCGAAGCCGCCGCCGGTCATGCGGGCGCCCAGGGCGCCGGACGCCAGGGCCGTGTCCACGACCAGGTCCAGCTCCGGGCAGGAGATGCGGAAGTCGTCGCGCAGTGAGGCGTGCCCCTGGGTCAGGACCGGGCCGATCGCCCGTGTCTCGCCGGACTCCAGCAGGGAGACGACCCGCTCGACGCGCTCGTCCTCGGTGACGACGTGGCGCACCAGGCGGCGTACCTCCTCGTCGTCGCCGAGCCGGTCGAGCGCCGCCTCCAGGTCGTCGTAGGCGACGTCCCGGAGCGCGTCGACGCCGAGCAGCGCCGCGCCCTTCTCGCAGCCCGCGCGGCGCTTGCCGTACTCGCCCTCGCTGTGGGAGTGCTTGACCTGGGTGTCGACGACCAGCAGGCGCAGGCCCAGGGCGGCCAGATCCAAGGGGATCTGCTTCTGGGAGAGGTCCCGGGTGTCGAGGAACAGGGCGTGGCCGGCCTCGCAGCACGCGGACGCCGTCTGGTCCATGATCCCGACCGGCGCGCCGACGTACACGTTCTCGGCGCGCTGGCACAGCCGGGCCAGCTGCCAGCCCTTCTGGCCGAAGTCGTAGAGGTCGTCGAGCGCGAACGCGACCACGACCTCCAGGGCCGCCGACGACGACAGGCCGGCGCCCGACGGGACCGTCGAGGACAGATGGATGTCGGCGCCGGTCACCGCGTGCCCGGCCGCGCGCAGGGCCCAGACCACACCCGACGGGTACGCCGTCCAGTTCCGGTCCGACCCGGGTTCGAGCTCCTCCACGCGCAGCTCGACCACCCCGCCCTCGACGTCCGCCGAGTGCAGGCGCAGCACGCCGTCCTCGCGCCGTGAGACCGCCGCGAGCGCGGTGTGCGGCAGTGCGAACGGCATGACGAAGCCGTCGTTGTAGTCGGTGTGCTCGCCGATCAGGTTGACCCGGCCCGGCGCGGCCCACACCCCTTCCGGCTCGGTCCCGTACAGCTCCTTGAACCGCTCGGCGACCGCGGCTGCCGTGTCGACGCTCATCCCCTGACCCTGACCTTCCCTGCTGAACCGGCCGCAGCGGCCGTGGAACGTACGGCCGTCCGTACCGGCCGTAGAACTTAACCTGCGCGCCGCTGCGTGAACTCCCACGCGTCGGCGACGATCCCCGCGAGGTCCGCGCGGGACGGGTTCCAGCCGAGCCGCTCGCGGGCGGTGTCGGCGGAGGCGACCAGGACGGCCGGGTCGCCGCCGCGGCGCGGGGCCACGACCTCGGGGATCGGGTGCCCGGTGACCTGGCGGACGGTCTCGATGACCTGGCGGACGGAGAAGCCGTTGCCGTTGCCGAGGTTGCAGATGAGGTGCTCGCCGGGCCGAGCGGCCTTCAGCGCGAGCAGGTGGGCCTCGGCGAGGTCGGCGACGTGGATGTAGTCGCGCACGCAGGTGCCGTCGGGCGTCGGGTAGTCGTCGCCGTACACGGAGATCGCCTCGCGCTTGCCCTGGGCGACCTGGAGGACGAGCGGGATGAGGTGCGACTCGGGGTCGTGGCGCTCACCGCAGTCGCCGTAGGCACCGGCGACGTTGAAGTACCGGAGCGACACCGCGCCGAGTCCGTGGGCCGCGGCCTCGCCGGTGATCATGTGGTCGACGGCGAGCTTGGAGGCGCCGTACGGGTTCGTCGGCCGCGTGGGCGCCGACTCGACGATCGGCACCTCCTTCGGCTCGCCGTACGTGGCCGCCGTGGACGAGAACACGAGCCGCCGCACGCCCGCCTCACGCATGGCGCCGAGCAGCGCCATGGTGCCGCCGACGTTGTTGTCCCAGTACTTCTCGGGCTTGACGACCGACTCGCCGACCTGCGAGAACGCGGCGAAGTGCAGCACGGCGTCGAAGGAGGGGTCGAGCCACTTGGCGGCGTCGCGGATGTCGCCCTCGATGAAGGAAGCCCCGGCCGGCACGCCCTCGCGGAAGCCGGTGGAGAGGTTGTCGAGCACGACGACCTCGTCACCCGCCTCCAGCAGATGCTGGGCGACCACGCTGCCCACATAGCCGGCGCCACCGGTGACCAGGTACTTCCCACTCATGAACTCGCTACCTCTCGCAGTCGCTCGGCCGCGCGCTCCGGCGGCACGTCGTTGATGAACACGCTCATGCCGGACTCGGAACCCGCGAGAAACTTCAGCTTGCCGGAAGTGCGGCGGATGGTGAAAAGCTCGAGGTGAAGCGCGAAGTCGTCCCGCACGACGCCCTCGAAGTCCTCCAGCTGCCCGAACGGCGCCTGGTGCCAGGCGGCGATGTACGGCGTCGGAGGCTCGCCTTCCCCGAAGATCCGGTCGAAGCGCCTCAAGAGTTCCAGATAAACCTTGGGGAACTCTGAGCGCGCCTCCTCGTCGAGCGCGAGCAGGTCGGGCACCCGGTTCTTCGGGTACAGGTGGACCTCGTACGGCCAGTGCGCGGCGTACGGCACGAAGGCCACCCAGTGTTCACTCTCCAGGACGACCCGCTCGTCGGCGAGTTCACGCTCCAGGACGGCGTCGAAGAGGTTCTCCCCGCCGGTGGCGTCCTTGTGCGCGGCGACGGAGCGCAGCATCAGGGCGGTGCGCGGCGTGGTGAACGGGTAGGCGTAGATCTGCCCGTGCGGATGCCCCAGGGTCACCCCGATCTCGGCGCCGCGGTTCTCGAAGCAGAACACCTGCTGCACGGAGGGCAGAGATGACAGCTCGGAGGTCCGGTCGGTCCACGCGTCGAGCACGAGCCGCGCCTGCTCCTCGGTCAGGTCGGCGAAGGACGCGTTGTGGTCGGAGGTGAAGCAGACGACCTCGCAGCGCCCGGAGTCACCGGCGAGCGAGGGGAAACGGTTCTGGAAGACGACGACGTCGTACGACGAGTCGGGGATCTCGCTCAGCCGGTCGCCCTGCGAGGGGCACAGGGGGCACTCGTCCGCCGGCGGGTGGTAGGTCCGCCCCTGCCGGTGCGAGGCGATGGCGACGCAGTCGCCGAGCAACTCGTCCCGTCGGACCTCGGACGTCGTGACGGTCCGGTCCAGCGGACGGCGGTCGGCGGCGTCCCGCACGGTGTCGTCGCGCAGGTCGTAGTAGACGAGCTCACGACCGTCGGCCAGCTGGGTCGAGGTCTTCTTCACGGCGGACTCCATTCGAGCCACTCAGATCTTCCGAGACTCCTCCGAGCCTCCATCAAACATAACCAAACACAGAGAAACACAACTCACCACCCGCGTCAACATCACAATCAAACAAAGAGCATCATCTGACGTGTTCAATTACTGAACACCGCGGCGTAGGTTCCGCTCTGTATCGGTTCGCGCAACGAAGCGAGTACTTATGCAAACCCCCACACAATCCCCCACCTACCTCGCCGCCGAGCTACGGCTCCCCACGAACTGGCTCGACTACACGCTGCTCGGCATCTACTTCGTCGTCGTCCTCGGCATCGGCTTCGCCGCCCGCCGCTCGGTGAAGACCAGCCTCGACTTCTTCCTCTCCGGCCGCTCCCTGCCCGCCTGGGTCACGGGCCTCGCCTTCATCTCCGCCAACCTGGCGGCGACCGAGATCCTGGGCATGGCGGCGAACAGCGCGCAGTACGGCTCCTACACGGTGCACTGGTACTGGATCGGCGCCATCCCGGCCATGGTCTTCCTGGGCCTGGTGATGATGCCCTTCTACTACGGCAGCAAGGTCCGCTCGGTACCGGAGTTCCTGCTCCTCCGCTTCGACAAATCGGCACACCTGCTCAGTTCGATCCTGTTCGCCTTCGCGGCCATCCTGATCGCCGGCGTGAACCTCTACGCCCTGGCGATCGTCGTCGAGGCCCTCCTGGGCTGGCCCCAATGGGTGGCGATCGTCGTGGCGGGCTTCTTCGTGCTGGCCTACATCACCCTCGGCGGCCTGTCCTCGGCGATCTACAACGAGGTCCTTCAGTTCTTCGTGATCCTGGCGGCCTTGATCCCGATCACCATCCTGGCCCTGAAGAAGGCGGGCGGCTGGGACGGCCTGACGGACAAGCTCACCCAGTCCCACGGCGACGACTTCGTCACCGCGTGGGGCGGCACGGGCATCGGCGAGGCGAACCCCCTCGGCGCGAACTGGCTGACCATCGTCCTCGGCCTCGGCTTCGTCCTCTCCTTCGGCTACTGGACGACGAACTTCGCCGAGGTCCAGCGTGCCCTCTCCGCGAAGAACCTCTCAGCGGCCCAGCGCACCCCGCTGATCGCGGCGTTCCCGAAGATCTTCATCGTGTTCCTGGTGATGATCCCCGGCCTGGCGGCCGCGGCCCTGGTCCCCGGCTTCGGCACCGAGGAGTCCGGCTACCAGTACAACGACGCCATCCCCTACCTCATGGAGGGCCTGCTCCCCAACGGCGTCCTCGGCATCGCGGTGACCGGCCTGCTGGCGGCCTTCATGGCGGGTATGGCGGCGAACGTGTCGTCGTTCAACACGGTTTTCACCACGGACATCTGGGCGAAGTACGTGGTGAGGGACCGCGAGGACGCCTACTACGTCCGCTTCGGCCGCCTGATCACGGCGATCGGAGTCCTGGCGTCCATCGGCACGGCCTTCCTGGCCTCCTCCTTCTCCAACATCATGAGCTACCTCCAGACCCTGTTCTCCTTCTTCAACGTGCCGATGTTCGTGGTCTTCATCGTCGGCATGTTCTGGAAGCGGGCGTCGATGAAGTCGGGCTTCTGGGGCCTGCTGGCCGGTACCACGGCCGCGATGATCAACTACTTCGTCCTCTACAAGCAGGACGTCATCAGCATCCCCTCCGACCAGGGCGCGAACTTCGTCTCGGCCATCGCGGGCTTCGTGGCCGGCGCGGTCGTCATGGTGGCCGTCTCCCTCTTCACGGCGCCCAAGCCGACGGAGGATCTCCAGGGGCTGGTCTACGGCACCCGTTCGCCCGGCATGGCCGAGCCGCCGGCCGAGGGGGACGACGCGTGGTACCGGAAGCCGGCGCTGCTGGGTTGGGGCGCGGTGGTGCTGGCGGCCGCCTGCTACATCCCGTTCTCGTTCTCGTTCTGACGACCGGAGGCTGAGAGACCATGACCGACCACTCCGACCACCCCCACCACCCCGGCTACTCCGAGAAGGACGTCCAGCGCGAGGTCACCGAACTGGAGGGCAAGTCCGAGACGGCCGCCCGGCTCTTCGACATCCGGCGGATCATCGGCGGCCTCTTCGTGATCTACGGCGTCATCGTCACGATCGCCGGTCTCACGGACGACGACGCGGCGATCGACAAGGCCGAGGGCGTCAACATCAACCTCTGGACCGGGCTGGGGATGCTGCTCCTCGGCCTCTTCTTCCTGGCCTGGCTGAAACTCCGCCCCACGGCCCCGCCTCCGCCGCCCAGGACGGACGACCAGACGCCCTGACCCCCGGGCGGGGGCGAGCCAGGAGTCCCTCGCCCCCGCCGCCCCTACCCGTCCCAGCCCCCCGCCCGGGGGCGGCCGCCCCCAGGCACGCCGCCATCGGCCCGCAGGGCCGCGGGGGCGGACCGCCGGGGGGGGCGCAGGGGCGGGGGGGGC
>CBFGZZ010000474.1:0-5849 GCA_965653385.1 uncultured Streptomyces sp.
CACACCACCCCCGCGCACGCCTCCCGCGCACAACCCAACCCGCCACACCACGACCCCGACACCCCCCGCGACCTCGTCGGCATCGGTATCGGCCCCTTCAACCTCTCCCTCGCCGCCCTCGCCCACCCCCACGCCGACCTCGACACCGTCTTCTACGAACAGCGCCCGACCTTCGCCTGGCACCCGGGGCTCCTCATCGACGGCTCCCGAATCCAAGTCCCGTTCCTCGCCGACCTGGTGACGCTCGCCGACCCCGCCAGCCCATGGTCGTTCCTCAGCTATCTCAGGACCCGCGACCGGCTCTTCCCCTTCTACTTCGCCGAGCGCTTCCACATCCAACGCGCCGAGTACGACGCCTACTGCCGCTGGGTCTGCGAGAACCTCCCCGCGCTCTCCTTCGGGCACCAGGTCGACGCGATCCGCTTCAACCCCGAACGCGACGTCTTCGAGGTCGACTACACCCAGCTCGCCCCCGGCGGGGACGCCGAGGCCGTCGGCCGGACGTACGCGCGGAACATCGTCCTCGGCATCGGCACCGAACCCGACGTCCCCGACCCGCTCAGGCCCCTCGTCGACGCACCCGCCGTCCCCGTCATCCACGCCGCCGACTACCTCGACCACCGCGAGAAGCTCCTCGCCGCCGAGCACATCACCGTCATCGGCTCCGGACAGTCCGGCGCGGAGATCTTCCTCGACCTGCTCCGCCACCGCCCCGCCGGACACGAGCGACTGCACTGGCTCGGCCGTACCGCGGCCTTCGCGCCCATGGAGTACTCCAAGCTCGGCCTGGAGCACTTCACCCCCGACTACACCCGCTACTTCCAGTCCCTCGCCGAACCGGTCCGCGACCAGCTCGTCGCCTCGCAGTGGCAGCTCCACAAGGGCATCGACGCCGAGACCCTGGCCGCCATCCACGACGAGCTCTACCGCCGCACCCTGGACGGCGGCTGGCCCGACACCGTCCTCACCCCCGGCGTGCAGGTCCGCACGGCCGGCCGTATCGCCACCACCAAGGTCGAGCTGCACCTGGAGCACCTCCACCAGAACACCCGCTCGCGTCTGACCACCGACGCGGTCGTCCTGGCCACCGGCTACCGCGAGCGCCCCCTCGGCCGCATCCTCGCCGGCCTCGACCCCTACCTGCGCCGCGACAGCCAGGAACGCCCGCGCATCGACGACCAGTACCGCCTGGTCATGGACCCGTCCGTCACGGGCTCCGGCTGCAACGTCTACGTCCAGAACGCCGAACGCCACACCCACGGCGTCGGCACCCCCGACCTCGGCCTCGCGGCCTGGCGCAGCGCGAGCATCCTCAACTCCGTCACCGGCCACGAGGCCTACCCCCTGCCCACCCGCACGGCGTTCACCACCTTCGGCCTCCAACAGCAGGAGCCCCGGATCCCGCGGGCGCGTCAGCCGAGGACGCTGACACCGCTCCTGGACGGGATCTGAGGCTCCTGCACAGGGGGCCGGATCTAGAACACCGGCGTGCCGTTCCGCGTGAGCTTCCAGTCCACCGACGCGAAGTCCTTCGGGTCCAGCACGCCCTTCGCGGTCACCCACTCCGCGATCCGGGTGCGGATCTCCGTCGACTCCGCCCACAGCTCCTGGGCCGACGCCACATGCGGGAACGCGCCACCGCCGTTGGCCCGGTAGTTGTTCACCGCGAACACGAACTGCTGGGCGTCGTCGAGAGCGGCACCGTCGTAGGCCAGGTTCTTGATCCGCGAACCGGCCGCCTGCGCGATGTCGATGTCGTACGACAACCCCGACACGTAGTCGTAGTTGTAGTCGGGGCGGTTGCCCGCGTTGGTCAGCTTCTCCACGTCGACGGCCGCGTCGGCGGCGGTCTGCACGAAGTACTCCGCCGAATACTCCAGGTACGCCTTGATCTGCGCACCCGTCATCAACTTGGCGACCAGCGTGTTGTCGTAGACGTACAGACTCGACAGATCCCGGATGGTCACGTCACCGGCCGGGATCTCCGAGGTGCGGGAGAACGGGGAGGCCTGGGAGATGACGGGCAGCGCGGCGTGCTCCGTGCCCGCCAGCGCCGCCTTCACCACGTCCTCCTGGACCTTGGTGATCAGGTCGATGATCGGTGCGTCCTTGTAGCGCGCCTCGACCGTCGTCAGCTTGGCGGTCGCCGTGCCGACGACCTGGTTGACGTACTCCACCACGATGTCGTGGTCGTCCTTCAGCAGCTTGGTGATCTTCGGGTCGTCGGCGACCGTCTTCGAGTCACGGACGGTCGCCTTCACCGACTCGACCGTCCAGCGGCCCTTGTCGAAGACCAGCTCGAAGTCGAACAGCGTCAGCCGCTGCGCGAAGCACAGCGGCTCCGACAGCACGACCTTCTTGCCCGTCTTCTCGTTCGTGACCAGCAGCTCAGCGATCTCCGTGTGCGCGTGCCCGACGAGGATCGCGTCGATGCCCGGCACCTGCTGGGCCACCAGCGCCGCCGAGTTCTCGATGTACGGCAGCTGGTCACCGTACGACGACGTCCCCGACGAACCGGAGTGCGCGGACACGACCACCACGTCCGCGCCCATCGAACGCAGCTTCGGCACCCACTTCGCGGCCTGCTCCTCCAGCCCCGGGAACACCATCTTGCCCTCGACATACGCCTTGTCCCAGATCGCGATGCCCGGGTTGGTCAGACCGAGGACCGCGACCTTCACGTCAGGGGCGCCCGGCACACAGAACCTCTTGATGAAGTACGGCGGGAAGGCGGGCTTCAACGTCTTCGCGTCCAGCGCGTTCGCACCCAGCAGCGGGAAGTCGCACTGGTCCTCGAACTTGCGCAGCGTCTCGATGCCGTAGTTGAACTCGTGGTTGCCGAGCGCCACCGCGTCGTACCCGATCGCGTTCATCGCCGCCGCCATAGGGTGAACCGGACCACCCGGCGCGGTGATCGGGTCGACCTTCGCGTAGTAGTACGTCAGCGGGGTGCCCTGGATCGTGTCGCCCGCGTCGATGAGCATCGTGTTGCGGCGGCCCTTCTCCGCACGCACCTGGTTCACCAGCGTCGAGACCCGCGACAGGCCCTTCGCGTTGCCCTTGGCGTCCGAGTACTCCGCGTCCTTGAAGTAGTCCCAGTTGAAGATGTTGCCGTGCAGGTCGGTCGTGCCCATCACCGTCAGGGCGTACCGCTTCTTCGGCCGGGAGCCCTTCGCCGTCTCCGCGGCCTGCGCCGCCGGCGCGGCCACCGCACCGGCCATCGCCACCCCCGCTCCGGTCACGGCGGACTTGGTCAGGAACTTCCGACGGTTCAACGGCATGAGTGCTTCTCCCGGGCGAATTGGTCAACAACGCGCGTAGATTCTGACCTGGCCATGGCGAGCAGCAACAGACCCCGCAGGTTTCGATCTGATGACCCACGGGGGCCGTAACCAAGCAAGCAATGACAGAGTGGGACGTATGACCGCCCCTTCAGAGGAACTACAGCCCGCCGTCCCCTACGGCACCCCCGACGCCCCCCGCATCGCCGTCCGCGGCGAGACCCGCCTCGAGGTCGACCCCGAGATCGCCCGCATCGGCGTCACCGTGGCCTCCCGCGGCAAGGACCGCCGCGCCGCCCTGGACGACCTCACCCGCCGCAACGCCGCCGTCCTCGACCTCGTCAAGTCCTACGGCGACGCGGTCGAGCGCCTGGAGAGCGGCTCCTTCTCCATCACCCCGGAACTCAAGGAGAAGGGCCGCGGCGAACGGATCCACGCCTACCACGGCCGCGTCCGCATCACCGCCGAGCTCAACGACTTCACGGCACTCGGCGAACTCACCACACGTCTGGCCGACTTGGACCTCACCCGGGTGGACGGCCCCTGGTGGGCGCTGCGCCCCGACTCACCGGCCCACCGAGAGGCCCGGCAGCAGGCGGTAAAGGAAGCGGTGCAGCGAGCGCGGGAGTACGCGCAGGCCCTCGGCACCTCGCTGGCCGCCCTGGTGGAACTCGCCGACGTCGGCGCGGAGAACCCCCAGCCCTTCGCGGGCGCCGCCCCCGCCGGCCGGATGCGCTCCATGGCCTACGACGCCACCGAGGACACCGCGGCGGCCCCGCTCGACCTGGAACCCCAGCGGCAGCACGTCCATGCGCAGGTGAACGCGCGATTCACGATGACACCGCCGCGCTTGTGAACACGACCCCCCGAAAGAGCCCCCGGCGGGGTGTCGAATGCCCGGACGAATGCTCATCGGAGCACCCCGCCGCACAATTCAACACTTGTCAATAGCCCTTCACGCAAAGGTTGTTGAGTCGTCATACGCAGCCAAATCACTACCCGCCGGTAAGTCATAGAGTCGAAACATGCGCCGAGCGAAAATCGTCTGCACCCTGGGCCCCGCCACCGACTCGTACGACCAGATAAAGGCACTGGTCGACGCCGGAATGGACGTCGCCCGATTCAACCTCAGCCACGGCAGCCACGCCGACCACGAGGAACGCTACGAGCGCGTACGGAAGGCCGCCGACGAGACCGGCCGCAGCGTCGGCGTCCTCGCCGACCTTCAAGGCCCGAAGATCCGCCTCGGCCGCTTCACCGAAGGACCCGTACTCCTCGAACGCGGCGACACCTTCACCATCACCGTCGAAGAGGGCGCCGAGGGCGACCGCCAGCAGTGCGGCACCACCTACACCGGTCTGGCCGCCGACGTCACAGCCGGTGAGCGCATCCTCGTCGACGACGGCAAGGTCTGCCTGGAGGTCACCTCCGTCGACAGCCCGCGCGTCCACACCACAGTGGTCGAGGGCGGCATGATCTCCGACAACAAGGGCCTCAACCTGCCGGGCGTCGCGGTCTCGGTACCGGCCCTCTCCGAGAAGGACGAGGACGACCTGCGCTGGGCGCTGCGCACCGGCTTCGACGTCATCGCGCTCTCCTTCGTCCGCTCCGGCCGGGACATCGAGGACGTGCACAGGATCATGGACGAGGAGGGCCGTAGGCTCCCCGTCATCGCCAAGGTGGAGAAGCCCCAGGCGGTCGACGCGATCGACGACATCGTGGCCGCCTTCGACGGCATCATGGTCGCCCGCGGCGACCTGGGCGTGGAGATGCCCCTCGAGCAGGTCCCGATCGTCCAGAAGCGCGCCGTCAAGCTGGCCAAGCGCAACGCCAAGCCGGTGATCGTGGCGACGCAGATGCTCGACTCGATGATCGACAACTCCCGCCCGACGCGCGCGGAGGCGTCGGACGTGGCCAACGCCGTGATCGACGGCACGGACGCCGTGATGCTCTCCGGTGAGACCAGCGTCGGCAAGTACCCCATCGAGACGGTCCGCACCATGGCGAAGATCGTCGAGGCGGCCGAGGAGGACATCCTGGCGAAGGGCCTCCCGCCTCTGACGGAGCGGAACAAGCCCCGCACCCAGCCCGGCGCCGTGGCCCGCGCGGCGGCCGAGATCGGCGACTTCCTGGGCGCGAAGTTCCTGGTCGCCTTCACCCAGTCCGGCGACACCGTCCGCCGCCTGTCCCGCTACCGCTCGCCGATCCCACTGCTGGCGTTCACGCCGGAACCTGCGACGAGGTCGCAGCTGAGTCTGACGTGGGGTGTGGAGACGTTCCTGGGTCCGCACGTGGACTCGACGGACGCGATGGTCGACCAGGTGGACGAGCTGTTGTTGAAGTACGGCCGCTGCAAGAAGGGCGACGTAGTGGTCATCACGGCGGGGTCGCCTCCGGGGGTCTCCGGCTCGACGAACATGGTGCGGGTGCATCACATCGGGGAGGACGACAGTCCCAAGTAGCGGGCGAAGGGCCCCTCTTCGGCTTTGAGGAGGGGCCCTTCAGCGTTCGGGGTCAGTACTTGGGGCCTACGTGGGTGTCCATGAGGGCTACGGAGGCTTTGCGGGC
>CBFGZZ010000475.1:0-5841 GCA_965653385.1 uncultured Streptomyces sp.
GGGTTCGGGTGGTGGTGCAAGGGGCGTGGTGTCGGGCGTCGTGGGTTCGGGTGGTGGTGTGAGGGGCGTGGTGTCGGGCGTCGTGGGTTCGGGTGGTGGTGTGAGGGTTGGGCTGTCGGTGGTCGTGGGTTCCGGTGGTGGTGCAAGAGTCGTGCCGTCGGTGGTCGTGGACTCGGGTGGCTGGGTCAGGAGTGTGGGCTCGGCTTCGGGGGCGGTTGTCGTTGGGGTGCCCTCGTCCCAAGGGTTCGGTGGCCTCATCGTCGGGCCGCCGTGCGGGGCGTCGGGGCCTCGGCTGCCGTGAGGCCTGCCGTCACCCACTTCCTGTCCTCGCCCGGTACCAGCAGCTCCGCCACGTCCAGGACGTGGTGGCCGGCCATCGACGGCAGGCAGCTGCCCCGTGCCGTGCCGATCGCCGCCGCCCACTCCGTCGGGATCGCCGACGCGCCCTGTGTCGCCCCGGCCAGCGCGCCCGCCACCGCTGCCGTCGTGTCCGCGTCGCGCCCCATGTTCACGGCCGTGAGGACCGCCTGGACGAAGTCGCCGTCCGCCGCCGCGTACGCCCCGAAGGCCAGCGCGACCGCCTCGGGGGCCAGGTCGGTCCAGGGGTAGCCGCCGATGACGACCGCGGAGCGGACGGCGCGTTCGCCGCGGTGGGCCACCGCCACCGCGCGGCGCAGGGAGCGGGCCGTCCAGGAGTCGTCCGGGACCACCGCCAGGGCCGAGGCGACCACGGCGATCGTCGGCGCCCCCGCCATCGCCGCCGCCACGCCCGCCGCGACCGCCTGGCCGCCGTAGATGCCCTCGCCGTCGTGGCTCACCGAGCCGTCGATCGCCACCAGGCGGGCCGCCTCCGCCGGGCGGCCCGCCGCGAAGACGCCGAAGGGGGCCGCCCGCATGGCGAGGCCGTCGCTCCAGGCGTGGCGGTGCTGGGCGGAGATGGGGGCCGCGAGGCCTCGGCGGAGGTTCTCCAACGTGCCGCGTTCGCTGAAGCCGGCGCCCCGGAAGGGGCCCTCCGCCCGGTCCGCGATCCACTCGTGCCACGCCGCCTCCACATGGGCCGGGGTGAGGGCCGAGCCGTGGCGGGCGAGGAGGAGGCCGGAGAAGATCGCGTACTCGGTGTCGTCCGTACCGGAGGGATGGTCGGACACGTAACCGGTGATACGGCCCCAGCGGGCGCGGATCTCGGAGGGCTTCATGTTCTCCGCGGGGGCGCCCAGCGCGTCGCCGACCGCCAGGCCCAGCAGTGCGCCGCGCGCCCGTTCGCGGAGTTCGGCGGCGTCTCCGGGCGCCGGAACCGAGGGGATGCAGGCGATGGATGGCATGCGAGGCCTCTCCTCCGGGGGCTCCGCACAGGGCGCGGAGCCCTTTGCGGATGTGTCCCACCATCGGCGGTTGACCTGAGCCTCGAAGCCCTCAGTGTCACCCGGTCGGCATCTGTGCGGGCCTATGCACGAATGAGCGTCCTAGGGGAAAACCGCAGGTTAGCCCAGCCTTTCCTTGCTGGCGGGACGGAAATGCCCGGCGTAGATTTGGGGTTGTCGAAGAATAGAACCAGTCTAAAGACAGCCTTACCTAGCTCCCTGGGGGACCCTCATGGCCATCATCGAGACCGAGGCCGCGCTGCACGAGGCGCACCGTGACAACCACACGCACCGCGATGTGAACGGCGGCTGGCTGCGCCCCGCCGTCTTCGGGGCGATGGACGGCCTGGTCTCCAACCTCGCCCTGATGACCGGTGTCGCGGGTGGGGCGGTCGGTCAGCAGACCATCGTGCTGAGCGGGCTCGCGGGGCTCGCCGCCGGCGCCTTCTCCATGGCCGCCGGTGAGTACACCTCCGTCGCCTCGCAGCGCGAGCTCGTCGAGGCCGAGCTGGACGTCGAGCGCCGGGAGCTGAGAAAGCACCCGAAGGACGAGGAGGCCGAGCTCGCGGCGCTCTATGAGGCTCGGGGCGTCGAGCCGCGGCTCGCCAGGGCCGTCGCCGAGCAGCTCTCCCGTGATCCCGAGGTGGCCCTGGAGATACACGCCCGCGAGGAACTCGGCATCGACCCCGGTGATCTGCCGTCGCCGCTGGTCGCGGCCGTCTCGTCGTTCGGGTCCTTCGCGCTGGGTGCCCTGCTGCCCGTACTGCCCTATCTGCTCGGTGCGACCTCGCTGTGGCCTGCCGTGCTGCTCGCGCTCGTCGGGCTGTTCCTGTGCGGGGCGGTCGTGGCCAAGGTGACCGCGCGGACCTGGTGGTACAGCGGGCTGCGGCAGCTCGCGCTGGGCGGTGCCGCGGCCGGTGTGACGTACGCCCTGGGCAGCTGGTTCGGAACGGCCATAGGATAGCTCGGCTGGAACTTATGCGTTGGGCCGCATAAGTAGCCGTTACTCGCTGGTTTCGGATGCATGACCACCGGGCATGAGCCGTAAGCGCTGTGGGCAATGACGCCTGCGGCGCACTCGCGGGGTGGGCGACGACGCCCCCTCCGCCTCGGATCGACGGACATAGACCTGTCTCGTTCGGTCCCCACATACTTCAAGCCATGGGCGCGGAACCCTTTCGCAACCCTTGGTGTCCGCATGATGGAACGGATTATCCCGCTTCCCGAGAACCGCCCCATCATGTAACCTGCACGAAATTTTGCACTCACGCAGAGGGCCAACGTCGTCCCTCGGCAATTTGCATATGCCAGATGACGACGACGGGAGAGCCGATGCGTACGCCGCGCCAGCCGTCCCAGCACTCCGCGAATGGCCAGAACTGGTCGTTCATGGATGCTCGCCCTGCTGCGCAGGGTATGTACGACCCCCGCAACGAGCACGACGCCTGTGGCGTCGGCTTCGTGGCCACCCTCACCGGCGAGGCGAGCCACACGCTGGTCGAGCAGGCGCTCACCGTTCTGCGCAATCTCGAACACCGCGGTGCCACCGGTTCCGAGCCCGACTCGGGTGACGGCGCGGGCATCCTGTCCCAGGTGCCGGACGCCTTCTTCCGCGAGGTGGCCGGGTTCGAACTGCCCGAGGCCGGTGCGTACGCCGTCGGTATCGCCTTCCTGCCGGAGGAGGGGACCCAGGACGCCGTCTCGAAGATCGAGACGATCGCGTCCGAGGAGGGCCTTACCGTCCTCGGCTGGCGCGAGGTCCCCGTCGCGCCCGAGCTGCTCGGTGCCACCGCCCGGTCGACGATGCCCGTCTTCCGCCAGGTCTTCGTCGCGGACGGTTCCTCGAAGGACATCGCCCTCGACCGCAAGGCCTTCGTGCTGCGCAAGCGCGCCGAGCGCGAGGTCGGCGTCTACTTCCCGTCGCTGTCGGCCCGCACCATCGTCTACAAGGGCATGCTGACCACCGGCCAGCTGGAGCCCTTCTTCCCGGACCTGTCCGACCGTCGCTTCGGCTCGGCCATCGCCCTGGTCCACTCGCGCTTCTCGACGAACACCTTCCCGTCGTGGCCGCTGGCGCACCCGTACCGCTTCGTCGCGCACAACGGTGAGATCAACACCGTCAAGGGCAACCGCAACTGGATGGTCGCCCGCGAGTCGCAGCTCGTCTCCGACCTGTTCGGCAGCGAGGACAAGGCCCTGGAGCGCATCTTCCCGGTGTGCACGCCGGACGCCTCCGACTCGGCGTCCTTCGACGAGGTGCTGGAGCTGCTCCACCTCGGCGGCCGCTCGCTGCCGCACTCCGTGCTGATGATGATCCCGGAGGCGTGGGAGAACCACGACTCCATGGACCCGGCCCGGCGCGCCTTCTACCAGTTCCACTCCACGATGATGGAGCCCTGGGACGGCCCGGCCTGTGTCACCTTCACCGACGGCACCCAGGTCGGCGCCGTGCTCGACCGCAACGGCCTGCGCCCCGGCCGTTACTGGGTCACCGACGACGGCCTCGTCGTCCTCGGCTCCGAGGTCGGCGTCCTCGACATCGACCCCGCCAAGGTCGTCCGCAAGGGCCGCCTGCAGCCGGGCCGGATGTTCCTCGTGGACACCGCCGAGCACCGCATCATCGAGGACGACGAGATCAAGGCCCAGCTCGCGGCGGAGAAGCCGTACGCCGAGTGGCTGGAAGCCGGCGAGATCGAGCTGTCCGACCTGCCCGAGCGTGAGCACATCGTGCACACCCACGCCTCGGTCACCCGCCGCCAGCAGACCTTCGGTTACACCGAGGAGGAGCTGCGCGTCATCCTCGCGCCGATGGCCAAGGCCGGTGCCGAGCCGATCGGTTCGATGGGCACCGACTCGCCGATCGCCGCGCTGAGCGACCGCCCGCGGCTGCTCTTCGACTACTTCACCCAGCTGTTCGCGCAGGTCACCAACCCGCCGCTGGACGCGATCCGCGAGGAGCTGGTCACCTCCCTGCACTCCTCGCTCGGTCCGCAGGGCAACCTGCTGGAGCCGACGGCCGCCGCGTGCCGCAGCGTCACCCTGCCCTTCCCGGTGATCGACAACGACGAGCTGGCCAAGCTCATCCACATCAACGCCGACGGCGACATGCCCGGCTTCAAGGCCGCGACCCTGTCCGGTCTGTACCGGGTGCACGGCGGCGGTGACGCGCTGGCCGCGCGCATCGAGGAGATCTGCGCCGAGGCCGACGCCGCCATCGACAACGGTGCACGCCTGATCGTCCTGTCGGACCGCCACTCGGACGCCGAGCACGCGCCGATCCCGTCGCTGCTGCTCACCGCGGCCGTCCACCACCACCTCATCCGCACCAAGCAGCGCACCCACGTGGGCCTGCTGGTCGAAGCCGGTGACGTCCGCGAGGTCCACCACGTCGCCCTGCTCATCGGCTACGGCGCAGCCGCCGTCAACCCGTACCTGGCGATGGAGTCCGTCGAGGACCTCGTCCGCGCGGGCACCTTCCTCTCGGACATCGAGGCCGAGCAGGCCATCCGCAACCTGATCTACGCCCTCGGCAAGGGCGTGTTGAAGGTCATGTCCAAGATGGGCATCTCGACGGTCGCCTCCTACCGCGGCGCCCAGGTCTTCGAGGCCGTCGGTCTCGACGACGCCTTCGTCGAGAAGTACTTCAACGGCACGGCCACCAAGATCGGCGGCGTCGGCATCGACGTCATCGCCAAGGAGGTCGCCGCCCGCCACGCCAAGGCGTACCCGGCCTCCGGCATCGCCCCGGCCCACCGCGCCCTCGACATAGGCGGCGAGTACCAGTGGCGTCGCGAGGGTGAGCCGCACCTGTTCGACCCGGAGACGGTCTTCCGCCTCCAGCACTCCACGCGCACCGGCCGCTACGACATCTTCAAGAAGTACACCGAGCGCGTGAACGAGCAGTCCGAGCGCCTGATGACGCTGCGCGGGCTCTTCGGCTTCAAGTCGGACCGTCCCTCGATCTCCATCGACGAGGTCGAGCCGGCCAGCGAGATCGTCAAGCGCTTCTCCACCGGCGCCATGTCGTACGGCTCCATCTCCAAGGAGGCGCACGAGACCCTCGCCATCGCCATGAACCAGCTGGGCGGCAAGTCCAACACCGGTGAGGGCGGCGAGGACCCGGAGCGTCTGTACGACCCCGCCCGGCGTTCGTCGATCAAGCAGGTCGCCTCCGGCCGCTTCGGCGTCACCTCCGAGTACCTGGTCAACGCCGACGACATCCAGATCAAGATGGCCCAGGGCGCCAAGCCCGGCGAGGGCGGCCAGCTGCCCGGCCACAAGGTCTACCCGTGGGTGGCCAAGACCCGTCACTCGACGCCGGGCGTGGGCCTGATCTCCCCGCCGCCGCACCACGACATCTACTCCATCGAGGACCTGGCCCAGCTGATCCACGACCTGAAGAACGCGAACCCGCAGGCGCGGATTCACGTGAAGCTGGTCTCCGAGGTCGGCGTCGGCACGGTCGCGGCGGGTGTGTCGA
>CBFGZZ010000476.1:0-5824 GCA_965653385.1 uncultured Streptomyces sp.
GTCCGCCCGGTGAGCGCCTGCCGCAGCGGGAGCTACAGGAACGAGTTGATCTCGATCGTCTCGTCCCGGCCCGGCCCCACGCCGATCGCGGAGATCGGCGCGCCGGACATCTCCTCCAGCGCCTTGACGTACGCCTGGGCGTTCTTCGGGAGGTCGGAGAAGGACTTGGCCTTGCTGATGTCCTCGCTCCAGCCCGGCAGCATCTCGTAGACCGGCTTGGCGTGGTGGAAGTCGGTCTGGGAGTACGGGAGTTCCTCGACGCGCTTGCCGTCGATCTCGTAGGCCACGCAGACCGGGATCTCCTCCCAGCCGGTGAGGACGTCCAGCTTGGTGAGGAAGAAGTCGGTCAGGCCGTTCACGCGGGTCGCGTAGCGGGCGATCACGGCGTCGAACCAGCCGCAGCGCCGGTCACGGCCGGTGGTGACGCCCCGCTCGCCGCCGATACGGCGCAGCGCCTCGCCGTCCTCGTCGAAGAGCTCGGTCGGGAACGGGCCGGAGCCGACGCGGGTCGTGTACGCCTTGAGGATGCCGATGACGCGGCTGATCTTCGTCGGGCCGACGCCGGCGCCCGTGCAGGCTCCGCCCGCGGTCGGGTTCGAGGACGTGACGAACGGGTACGTCCCGTGGTCGATGTCGAGGAGGGTGCCCTGGCCGCCCTCGAAGAGGACCACCTTGTCGTCCTCAAGGGCCTGGTTGAGGATCAGGACCGTGTCGGCGACGAACGGCTCGATCTTCTCGGCGTAGCCCAGCAGCTCCTCGACCACCTGGTCGACGGCGATGGCCCGCCGGTTGTACAGCTTGGTGAGCAGCTGGTTCTTGACGTCGAGGGCCGCCTCGACCTTCTGGGTGAGGATCGACTCGTCGTACAGGTCCTGGACGCGGATGCCGACGCGGTTGATCTTGTCGGCGTAGGTCGGGCCGATGCCGCGACCGGTGGTGCCGATCTTCCGCTTGCCGAGGAAGCGTTCCGTCACCTTGTCCACCGTCACGTTGTACGGCGTGATGATGTGCGCGTTTCCGCTGATGAGGAGCTTGGACGTGTCGACGCCACGCTCGTTCAGACCGCTCAGCTCGGAGAGCAGGACCGACGGGTCGACGACGACACCGTTGCCGATGACCGGGGTGCACCCCGGGGACAGGATTCCGGAAGGGAGCAGGTGGAGGGCGTACTTCTGATCACCCACGACTACCGTGTGGCCGGCGTTGTTGCCGCCCTGGTAGCGCACCACGTAGTCGACGGATCCGCCTAGCAGGTCCGTCGCCTTTCCCTTGCCTTCGTCACCCCACTGAGCACCGAGCAGCACAAGTGCGGGCACGCGCGTACACCCCTTCCGGGCGGGGCATGTCCAAGGTCAGGGGTGTACACGGAGGGTCTGGACCGTGTACACCACGACAGGTCGCGACCGTCGTTGGCCGCGAACCGTCGGACCGGATGGCCCCGGAATAGACGAAGCCCCTGGCGCAATAGCGCAAGGGGCTCTTGCACAAAGATGCTACCCGAGGAAGCGAGGCATGGCCGAGGTGGCGACTTTCGCGATGTCCGATCAGCTGCTGGTGGTGATCGATCCGGTTGCCCGGCGCACGGACGGGGAGTCCGTCAGGATCGCGAAAGACGTGCTCAGCGCGGGTGCGGCGACGAAGGTGTGTCTGCCGGACGATCCGGAGGAGTTCGCCCGCGCGCTGACCCGCAGGGGTTCTCGGCGGCCCGTGGTCGTGGGCGACGACCGGGCGCTGACCCGTGCGGTGGCCCTGCTGCACCGGCAGCGGGAGCTGGCCGAATGCGTGCTGTCGGTGGTGCCGGTGGGCGCCGCGCTGTCGCTGGCCGAATCCCTCGGGGTGCCGACGGGGGCGGTGGCGGCGGCCCGGGCCGTCCTGGACGGCGCGGAGCGACGCCTGGATCTCCTCGTGGACGACAGCGACGGCGTGGTCCTCGGCGGACTGCGGATCCCGCCGATACGGGACCCCGCCGCGCCGGCCGGGGCCACCGCGGTGGGGGCGGGTGCGGGGCGGCCCTGGTTGCGGACCTGTCAGTCCCTCGTACGGACCCTGGTGCCGGCGCGGGGCGACTCCCCGCCCCCGTCCGGGCCGGCCCGCCTGCGCGTCGAGGTCGACGGCGCGACCCTCGTGGACCTCGACCAGCCGGTGGAGGCGGTGTCGGTGGCACCGGGCGCCGACGGGGTGGCCGAGGTCGAGGTACGGCCGCTCTCGGTGGGCGCGGAGGCCTCGCCACTGCTGGCCGCGGGACGGACCGTGACCGTGTCGGGGGCGCATTTCCGGTACCGGGCGGACACGGCGGTCTCCGGACCGGTGCGCAGACGGACCTGGACGGTCGGGCAGGGCGCGCTGCGGTTGGTGCTGCCGGGGCGCTGAGCGGCGCCTTGCGGAATCGGGGCGCGTTCGCGGGGCTCAGCCCTGGCCGAACGTCTTCTCCCGGTGTACCCGCCAGCGCTCCATCATCGACGCGACCTCGACCTCGACGAACTCGAAGAAGGCGAGCGTCTCGGCCAGGCGGCGGCCTGCCGGGGTGTCACCGCCGAGGCTGTTGACGCCCTCGCGCAGGGCCGCCTCCCACCGCTTGAGGACGGCTTCACGGTTGGTCAGTGCCTCGTACCACTGGTCGCCGTGCACCCGGTAGCGCTCCCGGCGCGAACCGGGCTCCCGCTCGCGGGACACCATGTGCGTCTGGGCCAGATAGCGCACGGCCCCGGAGACCGCGGCAGGGCTGATCTGCAGCTGCTCGCTCAGTTCGGCGGAGGTCAGCACGCCCTTGTCGGAGGCGAGGAGGGCGGTGAAGACACGAGCGGCCATGCGCTGCATGCCGGCCTCGACGAGCTGTGCCGCGAAGGACTCCACGAACTTCGACACGGACTCCGCGTCCCGGCCGGCCCTGGCTGATTCCGTCATGCGCGTATCCGTGTGCCCATCCATGCCGCCCACCCTATCGAGGTTTCATACGCTTCCTTAACTTCACAAATTTCTGAAAGAAGCGTACGTTCTGAAGCATGACGAAGGCAATCACCGTCTCCGGACTGCACAAGTCGTTCGGCCGGACGCATGCGCTCGACGGCCTGGACCTGGAGGTCGAGACGGGCGAGGTCCACGGTTTCCTCGGCCCCAACGGCGCCGGAAAGTCCACCACCATCCGCGTCCTGCTCGGCCTGCTGCGCGCCGACTCGGGCGGCGCGCAGGTACTCGGCCGCGACCCCTGGGCGGACGCGGTGGAGGTGCACCGCCGCATCGCCTACGTCCCGGGTGACGTGACGCTGTGGCGGAACCTGTCCGGCGGCGAGGTCATCGACCTCTACGGCCGGCTGCGCGGAGGCCTCGACAAGCAGCGGCGGGCGGACCTGATCGAACGGTTCGAACTGGACCCCACGAAAAAGGGCCGCACCTACTCCAAGGGCAACCGGCAGAAGGTCGCCCTCGTCGCCGCGTTCGCCTCCGACGTCGACCTGCTGATCCTCGACGAACCGACCTCCGGTCTGGACCCGTTGATGGAGGAGGTCTTCCAGCGCTGCGTCGAGGAGGAGCGCGAGCGCGGCCGTACGATCCTGCTCTCCTCGCACATCCTCAGCGAGGTCGAGGAACTCTGCGACCGGGTCAGCATCATCCGCAAGGGCCGTACGGTCGAGAGCGGTTCCCTCGCCGACCTGCGCCATCTGACCCGGACGAGCGTCACGGCCGAACTGGCCGGCCCGCCCAACGGGTTGTCGCACCTCCCCGGGGTCCACGACCTGGACGTCCAGGGCCGTCGCGTCCGCCTCCAGGTCGACACCGACAAACTCGACGCCGTACTGCGCTCGCTCAGCGAGTCCGGCGTACGGTCGCTGACCTCGACGCCGCCGACGCTGGAGGAACTGTTCCTGCGGCACTACCAGGCGGACGCGAACGTGACCGGGAGCATGAGCGAGGTGGCCAAGTGACCGCCACGGCTTTCGCGGTACGGCCAGGCGGGACCCGCCAACTGGCGGGCACCGCGACCCTGTTGCGCTTCGCCCTGCGCCGCGACCGGGTGATCATCCCGGTCTGGGTCGCGGTGAACGCGCTGATGATCCTCTCCATGCCGAACACCCTGGAGAACCTCTACGACAGCCCCGCCGACCGCGCCGACCTCGTCCAGGACACGGCCGCCAACGCCTCCTTCCGCGCCCTGATCGGCCCGGTCTTCGGCGACTCGATCGGCGCGCTGACGGCCTGGCGCGTCGGCGTGTACGCGGGCGCCCTCGCGGCCGTGCTGAGCATGCTCCTCGTCGTACGGCACACCCGGGACGAGGAGGAGAGCGGCCGTCAGGAGCTGGTGGCCTCCGGGATGGTGGGCCGCAGGGCCTCCCTGACGGCGGCCCTGCTGACGGCGGTCGTCGCGAATGCCGTACTGGCACTGCTGGTCACGGCCGGACTCGCCGGCCAGGGCGTCGCCGGGGCGCTGGCCCTCGGGCTCGGGCTCGCCGGGGTCGGCATGGTCTTCGCCACGCTGGCGGCGATCGTCGCCCAGTTCACGGAGAGCGCGCGGCTGGCCCGAGGGCTGACGGCGGGGCTGGTGGGCGCCGCGTTCGTGCTGCGCGCGGCGGGCGACTCAGTGTCGGACGACGGTTCGTCGGCGCTGACGTGGGCGTCGCCGTTGGGATGGCTGGAGAACCTGCGGCCGTTCGCGGGCGAACGGTGGTGGGTGCTGCTGCTGTTCGCGGGGGCGGCCCTGGTGCAGGGTGCGGTGGCGTACGAGCTCGCCGGGCGCCGGGATGTGGGGATGAGCTTCCTGCCCGCCCGTCCGGGCCCGGCTTTCGGCCGCCTCGGCACGGCGGGCGCGCTGGCCTGGCGCCTCCAGCGGGGCAGCGTCCTCGGCTGGTCGATCGGCTTCTTCCTCGCCGGGGTCGTCTACGGCGGGCTGACCGACGGGGTGGCCGATCTGGTCGGGGACAACGACAACGCGCGGGAGATCTTCGAGCGGATGGGAGGTCAGTCGGGTCTGACGGACGCGTTCCTCGCCTCGATGGTCGGCATGCTGGGCCTGATCGCCGCGCTGTACGTGGTGGCGTCGGTGCTGCGGCTGCACGGCGAGGAGACCTCGGGGCGGGCGGAGCCGATCCTCGCGAACGCGGTCGGCCGCCTGCGCTGGGCCGCGGGCCACCTGGTGATCGCCTTCGCCGGGTCCGCACTGATCATGCTGCTCGCGGGTCTGGGCTTCGCGGCCGGCTACGGCAAGCAGGTGGGCCCGATCCTGGGCGCCTGCCTGGTGCAACTCCCCGCGGTGTGGGTCGTCGGCGGGCTGGCGGTCCTGCTGTACGGGGTGCTGCCGCGGGCGGCGATGGCGGCGTGGGGGGTGGCCGGGGCGGTGCTGCTGATCGGCTGGGTGGGCCCTGCGCTGGATGTTCCGCAGGTGGTGCTGGACCTGTCGCCGTTCGGGCACCTGCCGAAGTTGCCGGGCGGGGGGATGGAGTGGGGGGCGGTGCTGGTGCTGCTGGCGCTGGCGGCTGCGCTCACCGCCGCAGGGCTGGCAGGGCTGCGGCGGCGGGACATGACGACTTGAGGTAGCGGCTCAGTCGACGTACTGCTTGAGGTCCTCAGTGTCGAGTTCGATGCCGACGGGATCTGGGAGGGTGACCTTGCCGCCAAGCCTGACCACGTGGATGTCCCGGTACCCATCCTCCACGTCCGGATCGCTGTGCACGAGGATGGACAAGTTGTCCCGGTCGATCAGCAGATAGACCGGGATACCTGCCTCGGCGTACGCCCGAGGCTTCTCGATCCGGTCGCGCTTATGGGTGTCCGAGTCGTAGGACGTGATTTCGACCGCCATCAGCACGCCCCGGGGGTCGGCCCACTCCCC
>CBFGZZ010000477.1:0-5804 GCA_965653385.1 uncultured Streptomyces sp.
GGCCGCACACCAACCCGACCCTGCATGGGTGCGCGAGCAACTCTCCCGTTCCGCGCGGTCGGGACGCAGCCGAGGTTGAAAGAGCAGCCGGATTCGTGGTGTCCCGAACGGTGCGCTGGATAGGTTGCTCTGATGAAGCTGCCTGCGTACTGGACGACGCGTCCCGCTCCACTCCCGGACCGCACCACGTCGGCATCCTTCGACCGACTGCTGGAGCAAGCGCTCGCGAACGGTCCCGATGAGCCCATCGACTACCGGCTCGAGGCGCCGAAATGGCAGTTCCTCTGCCATGCCGCAGACCGCGGCAGACTGCTGTTGCACGGCTCGGGCGACCCGGAGATCAGCCGCTTCGAACCCCGGCAGCCGGACGACAGCAGCGAGTTCGGCAACCGGCGCGCGGTCTTCGCCGCCGGCGACGGGCTCTGGCCGATGTACTACGCGATCCTGGACCGGGCCCGCCATCCGATGTCGTTGATCAATGGCTGCGCCCGCCTCGCCAACGGCAGCGAGCGGCTCGGCGAGCCGCACTACTACTTCTCCATCAGCGCGCAGGCGCTGACGCAGCAGCCCTGGCGGCCCGGCACGGTGTACCTGCTGCCCGTCGGCACCTTTGAGCTGCAGCCGCGGATGCGGGTCGGTGACGTCTCGGTGCAGCCGGCCCAATGGGCAAGTCTCGTACCCGTGACCCCTGTCGCCAAACTGGCCGTGCAGCCGGAGGACTTCCCGTTCCTGGACCAGATCCGCGGTCATGACGACGAGCGGGTCTGGGCTCGTGCCGCCGCGGACCCCGATGGCTTCCCCTGGCATGAGGAGGCGTGACGCATGCGCCGCGGCGCGGCTGAGGCCCGCTTCGGTCGCTGGGCCCTGAGTCCGGCGTCTTCCCAGGCGGACACGCGGGGCAAGCCCTCCCGGCCCGCTCCGAAGCCATGATCCACGTCGTCTACGAAACAATCCCCCTGTTCCGGGATGGAACGCAGGGAGAACACGACCTCTTAGAGGTCGTCGGCCTCGTCGTCGTCCTCCCTGAGCTCGGTCACCCGTTCCAGCAGGATCGCCTCCCACGCGTTCCGCAGCTGTGCCCTCAGCGACGGGAGCGGCGTCTCGCCCTTGCCGTCGAGGCGGTCCGCGAGGCGGACGAGCGCGTCGCAGCGGGCGAGCCAGAGGCCGCGCAGGCAGGGGCGGGCGCCGTAGCCGGCGAGGGTGGCGGCGCGGACGGCGGCCGGGGAGCCCACGGCGAGGGCGAGGCCCGCGATGTCCTCGGCGGGGTCGCCGAGCACGGTGTCGGCCCAGCCGAGGACGCCGCGCACCCGGCCGTCGGCGCTGACGACGAGGTGGTCGCCGGTGAGGGCGTGGTGGACGAGGACGGCGGTGCCGGGCTGGGCGGCGAGCTGGACGGCGGCCGGCTGGGTGAGCTGGCGCAGCCGGGCGGCGTCGAACTCGTCGGCGTCGGCGAGGCGCGCGGCGGGGCGTTCGGCGGCGCGGCGCAGGGCCTCCAGGGAGCGCGGTGCGGTGCGCGGCACACCGAGCGTCTCGGCCTGCCGTGCCGGTACCTCGCGCAGCCCCGTGAGCAGCCCTGCCAGGTCGGCCTCGCCCAGGGCGGACACGTCGTGTTCCCCGCCCGCCCCGCCGGGCACCTTCGTGTCCAGGGTGTAGGGCAGCCCGGGCGCCCACTCCCCGTGCGCGACGCTCGTCGGCACCGTGACCGGGACATGCGGGCGGACGAGGTCACGCAGCCGCAGTTCGCGGCGCTGCCGCACGGCGGCCCGCCGGTCGGGGGCGAGGCGCAGCACATGGCGGGTGCCGACCAGCCAGGTGGCGGGTTCGGCGCCCGGGGCGGCGGGCCGGACCTCGGGTCCGGCCGAGTCGTCCACGCCGTTCTTCAGCAGGGAACGGACCAGTCGGCGGACGGTGTCCGCGGTGGGTGTCGGTGCCTGGGTCATGGTCGCGCCGTTGTCGCTCGGGGGTCTACGGGGTCTCCTAGCTCCGGTGCCGGTCACCGGGTCAGTCCACTATGACCATCTCGCGGGTCGTGTCGTTGAGACGCCGGCCGCCGTCCTCGGTGACGGTGACGATGTCCTCGATGCGCACTCCGAAGCGGCCCGGCAGATAGACGCCGGGCTCCACGGAGAAGCACATGCCGGGCACGAGGGGCTGCTCCTCTCCCTCGATCATGTACGGCGGCTCGTGCGTGGTGACGCCGATGCCGTGCCCGGTGCGGTGGATGAAGTACTCGCCGTACCCGGCGTCGGCGATGACCGCGCGGGCGGCCCGGTCGACCTCCTGGCAGGCGACTCCGGGCCGTACTGCCCGGAAGCCGGCCTCCTGGGCCTCGCGTACGAGGTCGTGGACCCGGCGCTCCTCGTCGGTGGGTTCGCCGACGTGGACCGTGCGGGAGGTGTCGGAGCCGTAGCCGTCCTTCAGGCCGCCGAAGTCGAGGACGACCATGTCGCCGCGTTCGATGACACGGTCGCCCACCTCGTGGTGCGGGTTGGCGCCGTTGGGGCCGGAGGCGACGATGGTGAAGTCGACCTGGGAGTGGCCGAAGCGGCGCAGCAGGTCGGCGAGGTCGGCGGCGACGTCGGACTCGTGACGTCCGCCGAAGGGAACCTTCCGGATCTCCTCGAACGTTGCGTCAGCGGCCGCACCCGCGGCCGCCAACAGCTCCAGCTCGGCCGCGTCCTTGACGGCGCGGAGCATCGGCAGGGCGTCGGTGAGGGAGGCGTACGTGGTGGCGGGCAGTGCCCGCTGGAGGGCGAGCAGATGCATCGCCCAGGCGTTGTCGCTGATGCCGAACCGGCCGAGCGGCTCCGGGAACGCACCCGCGCTTCCCCGGAGCCGCTCGTCGAGCAGGGCGGCGGTGGCGGCGTAGGGGTCCTTGCCGTCGGTCCAGTCGCACAGGGTCAGTCCGGGCGCGCCGGCGGCCTTCGCGGCGTCCGGGGCCTCCAGGGCCGGGACGACGAGGACGGGGTCCTGGCCGGGGGCGAGGACCAGCAGGGTGAGCCGCTCGGTCTCCGCGGTGGGCGCGTAGCCGGTGAGCCACACCAGGTCCGGGCCGGGTGCCACCAGCAGCCCGGCGAGGCCGGCGTCCGCGGCCGCCCGCGAGGCACGTTCCATCCGGGCCTTGTAGTCGTCGGCGGTGAAGGGCGCGGGTGCGGTGCCGGTCATCCGGGCCTCCCTGGGCACGTGAAGGGCTACGGGCAGCATCCTGCCCGGACAGAGGGGGCGGCGCGAGCCGGTCGACGGGTCTTGTCGGCGGACTTCGCAACGCCGCTCCGGTCGCGGCGTCAGCTGTCCAGTGCCATACGGACGCCGAGGAGTAGCAGTACGCCGCCGGAGACCTGTTCCAGGCGCCGACGCACGCCCGCGCGGGACAGCACGGTCTTCATACGGCCGACGAACCACACGTACAGGCCGTAGTACCCGACCTCGTAGACCGCCCAGAGCGCGGCGAGGCCGACCATGGTCGGCAGGTGCGGGGCGCCCTGCGGAACGAACTGCGGGAGGAAGGACAGGGCGAAGACGGCCGCCTTGGGGTTGGCGAGGTTGAGCAGCAGCCCGCCGCGGTAGGAGGCCCAGCCGCTCTTCCGCGTGCCCTCCCAGACGGGTTCCGCCGCGCCCTGCGCGCCCTCCGCCTGCTTCGTGCGGCGCGCCTGCCGGAGGGTCTGGACGCCGAAGCCGACGAGGACGACCGCGCCGACGATCCGCATCACGTCGTACGCGACCTCGGAGGCCGTCAGCAGCGCGGTCAGGCCGAACGCGGCGGCCACGCCCCAGATGAAGACGCCGGTCTCGTTGCCCAGCACGGTCAGGAAGCCGGAGCGCCTGCTGTGCAGCGACTGCTTGATGATCAGCACCGTGCTGGGCCCCGGCGAGGCGGCGACGAGCGTGCAGGCTCCCAGGAAGGCGATGAGGGTGGTCGGCATGGGGCTCATCGTGGCCTGGCCGGCCGGAGGTGGCCAGTGGTTTTCGCGTGTTCCTGCAGGGGCTGCCCGGCGGTCAGGTGACGACCCCCGGGATCACGGTCAGCTGTTGGTGACCGCCGCCGCGATGGCGCACCGTCAGGGTCGCCTCGTCACCCGGGCGGGCTTCGGCGACGGCACGCGCGAGGTCGGCGGCCGAGTCGATGCGGGTCTTGTCGAACGCGAGAATCACGTCGCTCCTGACCAGGCCGGCCGAGTACCCGGGTCCGGGAACGTGGACGCCGATCACCAGGGCGCCCGGCCTCCTGGCGTCCACGGCCTCGACGCCGAGGGTGGCGACGGCCGCGCGAGCCGGCGAGTGGGCGGGCGTCGGGGACACCGGGGCGGAGGAACCGGGGTGTGCCGACTCGGCCGGGCTTCCCGGGGCGCCGGTCGGCCGGCCCGCCTGTCGCTGGAACTCGGCGACCTTGCTCATGCCGATCACCGTGGCCCCCAGCGTGCCGAGTCCGACCCCGGACAGAACCAGGACCGCCCCGACCAGCAGGGCGCACAGCACGGTCGTGAGCCGTCGGCCGCGCGGGTGGGGCGCGGCGTGCGGGCGAGGTGCGCCGGGGGCCGGCCTGGTGCCGTCGCCGGGGCTCTGACCTGGCATGGGCTTGGGTCGCAACGCAGTCTGTTCCATCGGATCGCCTCCGGCTGGTGACTACCCTGCGCACCGGCGCACAACGAGCCACGATCGAGTGAGACTGACCGGGGGTCAAGAACGGGAAGCCATCCGCGTCCGGACGGCGACCGCCCCGTGCGTGGTCAGGTCCGTTCGAGCAACGCCTCCGCGACGGCCGCCCCCGCTCCCCGGGCAGGCCCGCCCTCCGCTCACGCCAGTACTGTCCGGCCTACGACACGCGGTCGCGCGACAGGTACGGCGACCGTGTGCGCACTGACCCGGGTCGCCGGCTCGCGGCCGGGAAGGCGCCCACGCGCGCGTGGCGTCCACACGTCGGTGACACGCCACGCGCGCGTGCGTGTCTGCGTCAGCCGGTGTGTCCCTCCCCGTGGCCGTCGTGCCCGCCGTGGCCGGCGCCGTGGTCGAACTTCAGGGCCTCCGCAGGCATGACTACGAAGGGCCGCATCATGCCCATGTCCTCGTGCTCCAGCAGGTGGCAGTGGTACATGAACCGGCCGTACGCGCCGTCGAACTTGCCCATGACGCGGAGCATCTGGTTCCCGGGCACCCGGAAGACGTCCTTGTATCCGAGCTCGTTGGGCGCCAGTGGGATGGCGGTGCCGGCGTCGTACCGGATCGGGCCGCGGGTGCCGCCGACCAGCGGGTCGAAGCCGGAGACGTCGTAGGCGTCCCGGCCCAGCAGCTGGAAGTCGGCCAGGTGGATGTGCATGGGGTGGACGATCGGGGCGAGGTTGAGGAAGCTCCACTGCTCGTGGCTGCCCTCGGCGATGGTGAAGCCCAGGCCGTCGTTGAACGTCCGGGCCGTGCGCCGGTAGGTCTTCGTCCTCCCGTCCGGTCCGGTCACCTGGATGACGCCCTCGGTGGGGATCTGGATGTCACCCGGGTCCTCGACCTCGGTCATCTCCCAGATCTCCGGGTGACCGCCGCCTCCCCTGGTGGCGGGCGGGGTGAGCACGATCAGCCGGTGGCCGTGCTCGATGTCGTGCGTGAGCCGGCGGAAGGAGCCGGAGAGCACCTCGGGCAGTTCGAAGGTGTCCGTCTCGCAGCTCTCCCGGACCCGGAACTCCATGACCGCCGGATAGCGCACGTCGCCCGCCGGGTCGGGCACGCCGGGCGGCTGGTTGCGGCCCTTGTTGACCAGGCGGAGCTTTTGGCCCGCGAGACCGCGGAAGTCGACGAGCAGGTCGAAGCGCTCGGCG
>CBFGZZ010000478.1:0-5799 GCA_965653385.1 uncultured Streptomyces sp.
TCGAACACCACACAGTCCTCCGGCGCGACCCCCAACTCGGCCGCCCCCTTCAGAAACCCCTCCGGATCCGGCTTGCTCGCGCCAACGGACTCCGCGGTCACCCGCACATCCGGCAGCTCCAGCCCGGCGGCAGCCATCCGCGCCGTGGACAGCGGAACGTCGGCCGAGGTCACCAGCGCATGCGCCAGCCCCCGCTCCCGCAGCGAGGCCATGAACTCCGGCGCCCCAGGAATCGGCACGACGCCCGCCACGTCCGCCGTCTCCTCGGCGAGCATGCGGGCGTTGTCCGCGTGGTTCTGCTCCATCGGCCGGTCGGGCAGCAGCAGGGCCATCGAGGCGTACCCCTGCCGTCCGTGCACGACCTTCATCACCTCGTCGGCGTCCAGCCCGTGCCGTTGCGACCAGCGACGCCAGATCCGTTCCACGGCGGCGTCCGAGTTGACGAGGGTGCCGTCCATGTCGAGCAGCAGGGCACGGGCGGTGAGGACGGTGGCCGCCATCGGCAGCTCCAGGGCGAGGGGCGCGGGGGTACAGGGGTGCCCCCGGGAGGGACAAGGTGGTCCCGCCCGCCGGTCAGGGAAAACGGGCGGGAGCCACTTTGTTCCTCCACGGTACAAAACCGATCCCGATCGCGCCACCGCCTCCAGAAACCGTTCACCGACAGTTCAGCCGGCCGGCGCCCGACCTCACCCGGTGATCGCCTCCCACAGGCTCCACACCCCGAGCCCGAGCATCAGCAACGCCGCCACCTTGGTGATCAGCCGCAACGGCACCCGCCGCATCAGCGCCTTCCCGCCGACGATCCCGAGCCCCGCCACGGCCCACAGCGCCAGCACCGCCCCGATGCCGACCGACAGCGGGTCGTCGTACCGGGCCGCGAGGTTCGCCGTCATGATCTGGGTCAGATCCCCGAACTCGGCGACCAGGATGAGCATGAAGCCGGCCCCCGACACCTTCCAGAAGGACTGGTTCTCGGGCTTGCGGATCTCCTCCTCGTCCTCGTCCTTCTTCCTGAGCAGCACCGCCGCGCCACCCAGGAAGAGCACGCCGGTCACCGCGTGCACGATCTGCTGCGGCAACAGCGTCAGCACACTGCCGGCCGCCACGGCGAGCGCGACATGCAGCGCGAACGCGGCGGCGACGCCGGCGAAGACGTAGGAGGCGCGATAGCGCGTGCCGAGGACGAGCCCGGCGAGTGCGGTCTTGTCGGGCAGTTCGGCGAGGAAGACGACGCCGAAGACGACGGCCGTCACGGTGAAGCTGATCAAGGTTCCTCAATCGGTCGGGGCCGCCCCACCGAGAGCGATGCTGCACTGCGACTGCGCTGCGACACCTCGGCACGGCAGCACACGTAGGCACCCGCGCCATGGGGCACGGGTGTGCACTGCTTGCCGAAGGTCTCGCTGGCCGACCTCGTGGACGAGGTCCGCCTCCGGGCGCCGGCTCAGGCGAGCTGAGCAGTATGTCGACGGTCCGGCGAAGAGCTACTCCCCTTCTGCGCTCCCCATGATACGAGATCGTTTCGCCGTAAACCTTGTTATGTCATGTACGCGTCATTAACTTCTTACCCGACGCACACCTCCCGGCAACAGGGCGCCGCGAGCATTCCATCGCTCGCCCGCCAACACCCCCACCTCCAAAGGGAGTTCGCACATGTCGAAGTTCTACGCGCGTCGACGCGTCAGCATACTCGCGGCGCTCACCGGTGTCATAGCCTCCGTCGGACTCTTCAACGGCCCGACCGCCTCCGCCGCGCTCCCCACCCCCGTCAGCGGCGCCACCGCCCGCAGCTACCTGGCCCAGCTCACCGTGGCCACCGAGGACCGCACCGGCTACGACCGTGACCTCTTCCCGCACTGGATCACCCAGTCCGGCACCTGCAACACCCGCGAGACGGTCCTCAAGCGCGACGGCTCGGGAGTCGTGACCAACTCCTCCTGCGCCGCCACCAGCGGCAGCTGGTACTCCCCGTACGACGGCGCCACCTGGACCGCCGCCTCCGACGTCGACATCGACCACCTGGTCCCGCTGGCCGAGGCCTGGGACTCCGGCGCCGACAGCTGGACCACCTCCCGGCGCCAGTCGTTCGCCAACGACCTGACCCGCCCGCAGCTGATCGCGGTCACCGACAACGTCAACCAGGCCAAGGGCGACCAGGACCCGGCCACCTGGATGCCGGCGCGCACGGCCTACCGCTGCACGTACGTCCGCGCCTGGGTCCAGGTGAAGTACTACTACGACCTCTCGGTCGACTCGGCGGAGAAGTCCGCCCTCACGAACTACCTCGCGAACTGCTGACGGCACCGACCGCAACCGTCCGAGTTCGGCAAACCGTGACCTGCGGAACCTCCCCGCCCACCTCCGTCGTTCCGTACCGTACGGGGCGACGGAGGAGGGCATTGACGTGGCCGAACTGCGCCTTGGACCACTGCTGAGGTATGCCGACGGCTCGTCCGCGACCGTGTGGGTCGAGGCGAGCCGTCCGTGCACCGCCGAGGTGCGCGGCGCGGACGGCGCCCGCGGCACGTCCCGCACCTTCCAGATCGCGGGCCACCACTACGCCCTGATCCCGGTGACCGGCCTGACCCCGGGTTCCTCCGAGGCCTACGAGGTCCACCTCGACGGCACACGCGTGTGGCCGCTGCCCGACAGCCCGTTCCCGCCCTCCGTCATCCGCGCCCCGGCCGAGGGCGACACGGTCCGGCTCGCCTTCGGCTCCTGCCGCTGGGCCGCGCCACCGGCCGACGAGGAGGATCCGGTCGGCCCGGACGCCCTCGACACGCTGGCCGCCCGGATCGCGGCCGACCCGGACGGCGAGCGGCCCGACGTACTGGTCCTGCTGGGCGACCAGGTGTACGCCGACGAGACCTCCAAGGCGACCAGGCGCTGGCTGGCCGCCCGGCGCGATCTGCGCGACCCGCCGGGCGACGAGGTCGCGGACTACGAGGAGTACACCCGCCTCTACTACGAGTCCTGGCTCGACCCGGAGGTGCGGTGGCTGCTCTCCACCGTGCCCAGCTGCATGATCTTCGACGACCACGACGTCATCGACGACTGGAACACCTCCGCCGCCTGGCTCGCCGACATGCGGACCACCCCGTGGTGGCGGGAGCGGCTGCTGAGCGGGCTGATGTCGTACTGGGTGCACCAGCACCTGGGGAACCTCCCACCGGCCGAGCTCGCCGCGGACCCGCTCTACGCCGCGGTACGCGAAACCCCCGACGGCACCGATCTGTTGCGCTCCTTCGCCTGCCGGGCGGACGCCGACCCGGCGTCCGTGCGCTGGAGCTACCGGCGTGACTTCGGCCGCGTACGGCTGCTGATGGTGGACACGCGGGCGGCCCGGGTCCTGGACGAGGACGCGCGCTCGATGCTCAACGCGGGCGAGGCCCGCTGGCTGCGCGAGCAGGCCCTGGACGCGCCCGGCTCCTACGACCACCTCCTCATCGGTACGTCCCTCCCCTGGCTGCTGCCGCACCTGGTGCACGACGCCGAGGCGTGGAACGCGGCCCTGTGCCGGGGCGAGCGCGGGGAGCGCTGGGCGCGGTTCGGGGAGAACCTGCGGCGGCGGGCGGACCTGGAGCACTGGGCGGCGTTCCCGTCGTCCTTCGACGCCCTGGCGGCACTGATCGCCGAGGCCGGGTCGGGCGCGCGGGCTCCGGCGACGGTGTGCGTGCTCTCCGGCGACGTCCACCACGCCTACGTGGCCGAACCGGCCTGGCCGACCGGCACCGGCCCCACCGCCCGCGTCTTCCAACTGACCTGCTCCCCCGTCCACAACGCCATCCCGCTGGCCATCCGCCTCGGCTTCCGCTTCGGCTGGAGCGGGCCGGCCCGGGTGCTGGGTCGCCGCTTCGCCGGGCACGGCGGCTGCCCCACCCCGCCGATCGACTGGCGCCGCACAGGCGGCCCCTGGTTCGGCAACCAGCTCATGACCCTGACCCTGCGGGGACGTTCGGCGCGGCTGCGGCTGGAGCAGGCGCGTGTGCCGCGCGGGGGTGCTGCGCGGCTTCGGACGGTGGCGGAGTCGGAACTCACGCCGTGAGAGTGCGGCCGGTCGCCTGAGGGCTCGGGGCTGTCGGTGCGATGGCGACTGACGACGGGGTGGACGTGACACAGCGGCACGTATCGCCTGATCGACCGTCAGGGGTGGGCGCATCCCGGCCGGTTCGCGTCGGGTGTGCCTACGGAGGGTGTGCACCGGGTGACGGCGGCGGGGGCACGGCCGGGTGTGGATTCGGTCACTCTTTCGGACGCCGATGCGGTGGTGAGAGCCGCGCTACGTGCGGTTGCTTCCGGGGTGGATGGGGATGCCGACAGCAAAACCTGGCCAAATGTTGAACTTGCAAGTGTTGATTAGGGCTACCTAACGTGGGGGCTACCGATCAGTATCCGTCCCCGCACCGTTCCTTAAAAGGACCGGTAAACCCCAGACCGAGGGAGTCCCCCACATGACCGGACGCCTCAACAGCGCCCAGCCGTACGCCATCGGCCTGTTCCGCATAGTCGTCGGCCTGCTCTTCGCCTGCCACGGCGCCAACACGCTCTTCGGCACCTTCGGAGGCGAGACCGTCGAGACCGGCACCTGGCCCGGCTGGTTCGCCGCCGTGATCGAACTCGTGGGCGGCAGCCTGGTGCTGCTCGGCCTGGGCACCCGTGCCGCGGCGTTCATATCCTCCGGCGCCATGGCGTACGCGTACTTCAAGGTCCACCAGCCACAGGCACTGTGGCCCATCGAGAACAGCGGCGAAGGTGCCGTCATGTACTGCTGGGCCATGTTCCTGCTGATCTTCACGGGCTCCGGCGCGTTCGGACTGGACCGCCTGTTCGCCAAGCGCCCCGAGGCGCAGAGCCGGACGGCGGCCGACAAGACGCCGGTGGCGGCCTGACGCCCGTTGGCGGCACGGGGCTCCGCCCTTGCATGACGGCTGGATGACGGCTGGATGACGGCGCCCGTACCTGCGCGGCCCACGCGGGTACGGGCGCCGTTCCGCCTGCGTACCGGCGGCAGCCGGGTGAAGATGCTGTGCCGAACACACGAGCCCCCGATGAATCTCCTGTCACACCCCCGGCGTACGCTGTATGGCTGTCATAGGCCGCACCTGCCGCTCCCCCGCGACGTCGCGGCACGGCACGGACTGGCCACGGGGGTAAACGGGGAGTTGCGGTGCTCGAGGGTCTCGAGGACATGGGTTCGCTGACGGCGGCCCCATGGATCTATGTGGTCGTAGGACTGTCGGTCCTACTGGACGTGTTCGTCCCCGTCCTGCCCAGTGGCGTCCTGGTGATCACGGCCGCGACGGCGGCCGCCGCGGGGACGGGCGCCGCGACCGGCCAGGTCCCCGGCGAGGTCCCCGACATCCTGGCCCTGACCCTCTGCGCCGCCACCGCCTCCGTCCTGGGCGACCTGGTCGCCTACCGCCTCGCCTGGCGCGGCGGCGCCCGCCTGGACCGCGCGATCGCCCGCTCCCGCCGCCTCACATCAGCGCAGGAACGTCTCGGCACGGCCCTCGCCCGAGGCGGCGGCGCCCTGGTCGTCCTGGCCCGCTTCGCCCCCGCGGGCCGCTCAGTGGTCTCCCTCAGCGCCGGCGCCACCCACCGCAGCCCCCGCGACTTCCTCCCCTGGTCCGCCCTGGCCGGCCTCACCTGGGCCACCTACAGCGTGGCCCTCGGCTACTTCGGCGCCCAGTGGCTGGGCGCCACCTGGCTGGCCACGGCCGTCTCGGTCGCGGCCCTGTTCGCGGCGGGTGCGGTGGCCACGTATGTGATGCGCCGGAAGCCGGCGTAGACGCTCCGCAT
>CBFGZZ010000479.1:0-5790 GCA_965653385.1 uncultured Streptomyces sp.
TACCCCAGCCCGGTGTCCGCGTTGCCCGCCCCGCCCGGTCTGCCGCCCGCCGCCGTGGGTCGCGCCCTGCCCGCGGACGTGGTCCTCGCCCCGGCCGGACGCTCCGACGGCTGGCAGCTGCGAGTCGATACCGGACATGCTGTTTTCTTCGATCACCCGCTCGACCACGTCCCCGGCATGCTTCTGCTGGAGGCGGCCCGCCAGGCCGTCCGGGCAGGCGCCCGGAACACCCGCCGCACAGCGGTTTCGTTCCATGCCGTCTTCCATCAGTACGCCGAACTTGACCTGCCCCTTTGGATAGAGGCCGAGGGCCGGGAAGGTGTGCACGGCACCGATGTGCAAGTCGTCGGACGCCAGGGGGAGTCGACGGTCTTCGAGTGCGGGGTGGGTATCGAAGAGCGCTGAGATATCGTGTGGGGAGCAAGAAACAAACGGCACGACCCGTTCTTTTCCGTCACAGGAGAGTCCAGCTGATGGCGAGGCAGTTACGCGCCGAACAGACCCGCACCACGATCCTCACAGCCGCCGCCGAACTGTTCGACCGTCACGGCTATGAATCGACCAGTCTCAGCGACATCGTCGAGCAGGCCCAGGTCACCAAGGGCGCCCTGTACTTCCACTTCGCGGCCAAGGAAGACCTCGCCCAGGCCATCATGGAGCTGCAGTCCCGTGCGTCCCGGCAGGTCGCGAACGAGATGAACGGCCGGGGCTACACCTCGCTGGAGTCCCTGATACGCACGACGTTCGGCATCGTGCGGCTCTCCGTCGAGGGCCCGATCCCCCGGGCCGGCCTGCGCCTGGCCACCGGGGGAGTGGTGATACGGCCGCCGCTGCGGCACCCGTACACCGAGTTGCTGGACATCACCACCCGCAAACTCCTCGGCGCCGCCAAGGAGTCCGACATCCACCCGGACGTCGACGCCGAGGCCGCCGCGCACTCCGTCGTCTGCTTCTTCGTCGGCACCCGCGTCGTCGGCCGCTCCCTCGAACCCGTCGCACGCCAGCCCCGTCGGCTGGCCGAGATGTGGCACATCATGATCCGCGGCCTGGTCCCGGTACCGCGCCGGGCCCGCTATCTCACGCTCGCGACACAGTTGGAGCGGGAGATCAGAGCCGTATGAGCCGTGTGACGCGCGGGGTACCGTGAGGCGCATGCCCGAGAGGTCAGACACCGCGCCCCCGCCCGTGCTCCTCGGGAACGAACCCGGCTCGTTCCCGCACAGCGTCCTCGCCGAACGGCATCCCGCGATCATCCAGCAGGTACGGGACTCCTTCCCGTACGGTCCCGAGCAGCACCGCGCGCTGGACGCGCTCCTCGCGAACTGCACCAAGGGCGTCGTCGAACCCCTCCCCGCCGACGCGCACGACCGCGGCCGCTGGACGGCCTGGGGCGCCGACGCATACGCCGGCCGGTCCTGGTTCGACGTGCCGTGGCTGTGGTCGGAGAGCTACTTCTACCGCCAACTCCTCGAAGCCGTCGGCTACTTCACCCCCGGACCCTGGCAGGGCATCGACCCGTTCCGCCCCTCCAAGACCACCGAACTCGACGCCCCGGAAACGGACGAGGAACTCTCCGCCCTCGACACCCTCGCCGACCGGCCCGTGGGCGAGCAGGACCGGGCGCTGCTGCACGGCTCCCTCTGGGGCAACCGGGCCGACCTCGGCTTCCGGTTGTCGGCCGCGCACGGCGAGACCTCCTCGGAGACCCCGCCCCTGGTCGCCGACGACAGCGAGACCCTCTGGTCGCTGCTCCCGCCCTCCGGCTCGGCCACCCTGTGCCTGATCGCCGACAACGCGGGCCGCGAACTCGTCCCCGACCTGCTCCTCATCGCCCACCTCCTCACCCAGGGGCGCATCGCGCGGGCTGTCCTCCACGTCAAGCCGTACCCGTACTACGTCTCCGACGCCACGCACACCGACGTACTGGACGCCCTGCGTCGGCTGACGGCGGCCCCGGGCGCCGCCGCGACCTACGGCCGCACCCTCTGGACGGCGCTGACGGACGGCCGCCTCACCGTCCGCGCCCACCCCTTCTCCTGCGCCCCGCTGCCGTATGCCGAGATGCCCGGCGACCTGCGCGACGAGCTCGCCGCCGCCACCCTCACCCTCCTCAAGGGCGACCTCAACTACCGCCGCCTGGTCGGCGACCGGCTCTGGCCGCCGACCACGCCGTTCACCGACGTCACCGCCTACTTCCCCGGCCCGGTCGCCGCCCTGCGCACCCTCAAGTCCGACGTGATCACCGGCCTCGACAGCGGAACCGAGGCGACGCTGGTGGCGGCGGAGGGACAGCGGTGGCGGACGGGCGGCACGCACGCGCTGATCCAGGTGCGGAGGTGACCGATGGGCCGGGCCGGCGACCCGTGAGCAGCCTGGCCCTGGACAGGCTCAAGTCATGTGCACCGGCAGCGACTTGAGCCCGTTGATGAAGTTCGACACCAGCCGCTTGGGCGGCCCGGCCGTCCGTAGCTCCGGCAGTACCCGCAGGGCCTCCCGGTAGAGCACGCGCAGCTGGAGCCGTGCGAAGTGCGCGCCCAGGCAGACGTGCGGACCGTCGCCGAACGAGACATGCGGGTTCGGGGCGCGGGACAGATCCAGCCGGTCCGGTTCGCTGAAGACCCGTTCGTCGCGGTTGGCCGAGGCGTGGTAGACGACCACCTTGTCGCCCGCGCGGATACGCCGACCCGCCAGCTCCGTGCCCTGCGCGGCGGTGCGCCGGAAGGTGAGAACGGGTGGATGCCAGCGCAGCAACTCATCGACGGCGGGCCGGAGTTGAACGTCTCCGGTGCGTAGTCGCTCGTACGACTCCGGGTGCTCGGCCAGTGTCAGCAGCCCGCCCGGAGCCGCGCTGCGGACAGTGTCGTTGCCCGCGACCGTGAGCAGGAAGAAGAACATCTCCAGCTCCGGCCCGGCGAGTTCGGCATCGTGCGCGAGGGTCGTCATCACGTCGTCGTCGGGGAACCGCCGTTTGTGCGCGGCCAGTTGACGGGCGTACGCGAACATGTCCCGGAGCATCGCGGGCGACCGCGGATTGACCGGTCTGCCCTGCGTGTCCAGTACCGGGGGACCCGCCTCGTCGGGGTCCTGGTAGCCGATCACCCGCTGCGTCCAGTGCAGCAGCAGCCTGCGGTCCGCCTCCGGCACGCCGAGCAGGTCCGCGAGGTTGAGCAGCGCGTAGTCGTCGGTCACGGCGGTGACGAGATCGATGGTGCCGTCCGTCGCGCGGGCCGTCTCCTGGGCCTGCGCGAAAAGGGTGCGGGCCCGCTGCTCGGCGATCCTGGCGAAACGGTCGACGCGGCCGGGGGTGAAGGCCCGGCTCACGAGCCGTCTCAACCGGCCGTGCCCCGGCGGATCCTGATTGAGCATCATGCGGCGGATGAACGGCAGGTCGTCGGGGTCGGGATCCCGGATCTGGGTCGCGCCGACGTACGAGGAGTAGGTCGCCGAGTCCTTGAGCACGCGCACGACGTCCGCGTGCCGGGTCACCGCCCAGAACCCGGGCCCGGCCGGCCAGCCCAGCACCTCGTACTCCTCCTGCCGGACCACCGGGTGATGGTCGCGCAGGACGCGATAGGCCTCGTGCGGCACGCCGGCCGCGTACTGCCGGGGGTCGAAGACATCGGGGACGGGAGGCGGGTCGTGGACGGTCACGCCCGCTCGCCTTCGCCGATGTGGCCGGTGCTGTCCGTGCTGTCCGCGCCGTCCGTGTCGCCCGCGTTGTCGCCCCGCGGGGGCGGGATCGAGAAGGAGGTCATGCGACCAAGGTGGCCCATATCGGTGGAGACCGACAGATTGACGGGTCCCGGTCGGTGTGCTGTATCGCCATCTCATGTGGTGATCATGACAATTTCTTGCTAGTCATGTCGTCATGCCGTTACGTCCATTGCGCTCGGGAACGAGGGCGGTCGCCGCCGCTGGGACGGCCCTCCTGCTGGTGACGGTCCCGGCCTGCGGCGGTGACGGGGACTCCTCGTCCGGGGCCGGCGGTCGGCAGACCGTCCGAGTGGCCGCGCTGCCCCTGATCGACTGTGCCGCCCTCTATATCGCGCGGGACCGAGGCCTGTTCGAGAAGGAGGGCCTCGACGTCCGCGTCCAGCAGATCCAGCAGAGCCTCCAGGCGCTGCCGGCGCTGGCCAAGGGCCAGATCGACATGGTCGCGAGCGCGAACTACGTCACCTACCTCCAGGCCCACGAGCAGGGCACCCTCGACATCCGGATCGTCGCCGAGGCGATCAGGGCCGCGCCGCGGATGATGGAGGTCCTGGTGCCCGAGGACTCGGACATCAAGAGCGTCGCCGACCTCGCGGGCAAGGAGCTCGCGGTCAACGTCCTGAACAACGTCCAGTCCCTCACCTTCAACGAGATCCTGGACCAACAGGGCGTCGACCGCCCCGTCTACCGGGCGATCCCCTTCCCCCAGATGGGCGCCGCCCTGGACAAGGGACAGGTCGACGCCGTACACGCGGTGGAGCCCTACGACAGCTCCATCCAGGACGAGTTGAAGGCAAGGGTTCTCGTCGACGGCTCGACCGCGCCGGTGGAGTCCATACCGCTGAGCGGCTACATCAGCACGAGCGACTACGCCGACGGCGACGGCAAGAAGACCCTCGCCGCGTTCCAGCGGGCCATCAAGGCGGCCGTACGGATCGCTGAGGAGGACCCGTCCGTCGTACGCGCCGTTCTGCCGACCTACACCAAGGTCACCGAACAGCAGGCCGAGTCGATCGATCTGCCCCTTTTCCCGCCCGCCATGGACGCCGCGCAACTCACCCGGCTCGCCGACCTGATGAAGAAGCAGGGCATGCTGAAGAAGCCGATCGATCCGGCGACGTTGATGGTCGAGTGACGTGTGCCCAAGTGGTGTGGGTCAAGCGGCCTCCGGTCGAGTGACGTGGTGACGTGAAGGGCGGCCGCCGCCGGGAACAGCTGCTGCTCGGCGCTACGGGTGTGCTGCTGGCCTTCGGCGCCTGCGAGGCCGTCTCCCGCGCGGGCATCGTGCGGCGCAGCTACCTTCCGCCCGCCTCCGAAGTGCTCGCCCGTGCCGCGGAGTTGGCGGGCGACGCCGTCTTCCTCGACGGCATTGCCGCCACGCTACGAGCCTGGGCGCTGGGGCTCGCGCTCGCCTGTGCCGTCGCCGTCCCGCTCGGCCTCCTCCTGGGCAGCGTGCCGGTCGTCGACGCCGCCGTACGCGCGATCGTCGAGTTCCTGCGCCCGCTGCCGTCCGTCGCGCTGATCCCCCTGGTCTCCCTCCTCCTCGGCTCGGGCACCGAGACCAAGGTCGCGCTGGTGACTTACGCCTCCGTCTGGCCGATCCTCTTCAACACCATCTACGGCCTCGGCGAGACCGACCCCCTGGCCAAGGACACCCTGCGCGCCTTCGGCTTCGGCCGCCTCGCCGTCCTCCTACGGGTCGAACTCCCCGCCACCGCCCCCTTCATCGCCGCCGGCCTCCGCATCTCGGCGTCCGTCGCCCTCATCCTGGCCGTCGCCACGGAGATCCTCTCGGGCTTCGGCGACGGCCTCGGGATCTTCATCGCCCAGTCGGGACTGGCCACGGACGGGACACGGGATGTGCTGGCGGGGGTTGTGTGGGCGGGGGTGTTGGGGCTGGTGATCAACGGGATGCTGGTCTGGGGCGAGCGGAAATTGTTTCCGTGGGTGCCGGGGCGGCGGGGGACCGGGTGACGAGGTGGAGTTCGGGCGGAGGACGGAGGGCCGGCGGTGGGGAGGCAGGTGGCCTGGGTGCGGGGAGCCGGGGCGTGGTGAGTTGTGCGTGTGCGGGCGGGCAGG
>CBFGZZ010000480.1:0-5759 GCA_965653385.1 uncultured Streptomyces sp.
GGCCCACAGTGTGGCAATACCCACACATCGAAACGACAGGGTTGTGCGGACTCTCCTTGGCTCGGAGCCCCACCGTACTTCAGGATCAGCTCCCATGGACCTGCTGAACACGCTGGTGGACAAGGGGCTTCGGCGCGAGCTGCCGACCCGCGAGGAAGCCTTGGCCGTCCTCGCCACTTCCGACGACGACCTGCTCGATGTGGTGGCCGCGGCCGGGAAGGTGCGCCGGCACTGGTTCGGCCGACGGGTGAAACTCAACTATCTCGTCAACCTGAAGTCCGGGCTGTGCCCCGAGGACTGCTCCTACTGTTCCCAGCGCCTCGGCTCGACCACCGGCATCCTGAAGTACACCTGGCTCAAGCCCGAGGAGGCCTCCCAGGCCGCGGCCGCCGGTTTGGCGGGAGGCGCCAAGCGGGTCTGTCTGGTGGCGTCCGGGCGCGGCCCGACCGACCGTGACGTGGACCGCGTCTCGAAGACCATCCAGGCGATCAAGGACGAGAACGAGGGCGTCGAGGTGTGCGCCTGTCTCGGCCTGCTCTCCGACGGCCAGGCGGAGCGGCTGCGCGAGGCCGGCGCCGACGCCTACAACCACAACCTCAACACCTCCGAGGCCACCTACGGCGAGATCACCAGCACGCACACCTACGCCGACCGTGTCGACACCGTGAACAAGGCGCACGCGGCCGGCCTGTCCGCCTGCTCCGGCCTGATCGCGGGCATGGGCGAGAGTGACGAGGACCTGGTCGACGTCGTCTACTCGCTGCGCGAGCTGGACCCGGACTCGGTGCCGGTCAACTTCCTGATCCCGGTCGAGGGCACCCCGCTGGCCAAGGAGTGGAACCTCACCCCGCAGCGCTGCCTGCGCATCCTGGCGATGGTCCGTTTCGTCTGCCCCGACGTCGAGGTCCGCATCGCGGGCGGCCGCGAGGTCCATCTGCGCACCATGCAGCCCCTCGCCCTGCACCTGGCCAACTCGATCTTCCTCGGCGACTACCTGACCACCGAGGGCCAGGCCGGCAAGGCCGACCTGGAGATGATCGCGGACGCCGGGTTCGAGGTGGAGGGCGCCGACCAGGTGACGCTGCCCGAGCACCGGGCGACGGCCGGGGGCGGCTGCGGCTCGCACGCGAGCGCGGGCTGCGGGTCCGAGGAGGACGCGGGGTGTGGTGGTCACGAGGGCGGCGGCAGCTGCGGTACGGCAGCTGCGACGCCGGCCGTCACCGAGCCGCGTACCGACCTGGTCGCCGTACGCCGCCGGGGCGCCGGCACGGACCTCGCGCCCAATGCCTGATCCGCGCACCGTGCCCGAGCTGACCGTGCCCGAGCTGCTGGAGCTCGACCGGCGGCACGTCTGGCATCCGTACGGCCCCATGCCCGGCCGCGCCGAGCCGCTCGTCGTGGAGTCGGCGAGCGGGGTGCGGCTGAAGCTGGCGGACGGCTCGGGTGAGCTGGTCGACGGCATGTCGTCCTGGTGGTCGGCGATCCATGGCTACAACCACCCGGTGCTCAACGAGGCCGCGCACCAACAGTTGGCTCGGATGAGCCACGTCATGTTCGGCGGGCTCACCCACGAGCCCGCCGTACGGCTGGCGAAGCTCCTTGTCGACATGTCGCCCGACGGTCTGGAGCATGTCTTCCTCGCGGACTCCGGGTCCGTGTCGGTCGAGGTCGCCATCAAGATGTGCCTGCAGTACTGGCGTTCGCTGGGCCGCCCCGGCAAGCAGCGGCTGCTGACCTGGCGCGGCGGCTACCACGGCGACACCTGGCAGCCGATGTCGGTGTGCGATCCCGAGGGCGGGATGCACGAGCTGTGGAGCGGGGTGCTCCAGCGCCAGGTGTTCGCGGACCCGCCGCCGGTGGAGTACGACGAGTCGTACGCCGAGCGGCTGCGGTCGCTGATCGAGCGGCACGCCGAGGACCTGGCCGCGGTGATCGTCGAGCCGGTCGTGCAGGGCGCGGGCGGCATGCGGTTCCACTCCCCCGCGTATCTGCGGGTGCTGCGCGAGGCGTGCGACGCCAACGACGTCCTGCTCGTCCTCGACGAGATCGCGACCGGGTTCGGGCGTACGGGCGCGCTGTTCGCGGCGGAGCACGCGGCGGTGACGCCGGATGTGATGTGCGTGGGCAAGGCCCTGACCGGCGGATACATGACGATGGCGGCCACGCTGTGCACCTCGCGTGTGGCCGACGGGATCTCGCGGGGTGAGGTGCCGGTGCTGGCGCACGGCCCGACCTTCATGGGCAATCCGCTGGCGGCCGCGGTGGCCTGCGCCTCGATCGAGCTGCTGCTCGGGCAGGACTGGGTGGCCGAGGTGAAGCGGATCGAGGCGGGGCTGCGGGAAGGGCTGACCCCCGCGGCGGACATTCCGGGTGTGAAGGATGTCCGTGTCCTCGGCGCCATCGGGGTCGTCCAACTCGACCACGCGGTGGACATGCGGGCGGCGACGGCGGCCGCCGTGCGTGAGGGCGTGTGGCTGCGGCCGTTCCGCGACCTCGTCTACACGATGCCGCCGTTCGTCACGGGCGACGCGGACGTCGCACGGATCGCCCGCGCGGTGTGCGCGGCCGCGCGGGAGGGCTGACATGCCGGTACTGGTGATCACGGGCACGGGAACGGAGGTCGGCAAGACGGTCACGACCGCCGCGGTCGCTGCGGCCGCCTTGGCCGCGGGCCGTTCGGTGGCGGTGCTGAAGGCGGCGCAGACGGGCGTCGCCCCGGACGAACGCGGGGACGCGGCGGAGGTCGCGCGGCTGGCCGGCGCCGTGACGACCGCCGAAGTCGCCCGCTACCCCGATCCGTTGGCCCCGGCGACGGCCGCGCGACGGGCCGGTCTCGCGCCGGTGCGTCCGCACGAGATCGCCGAGGCCGCGGGCAAACTCGCCGCCGAGCACGATCTGGTGCTGGTGGAAGGGGCGGGCGGGCTGCTGGTCCGCTTCGACGACGCGGGCGGCACCCTGGCCGACGCCGCCGAGCTGATGGCGGCGCCGCTCCTGGTGGTGGCCTCGGCCGGCCTGGGCACGCTGAACACGACGGAGCTCACGGCACGGGAACTGCGCCGCCGTCGGCTGGACCTGCTCGGCGTCGTGATCGGCAGCTGGCCCGAGGCACCGGATCTGGCCTCGCGTTGCAACCTCGCGGACCTGCCGGACGTGGCGGCGGCGCCGCTGCTGGGCGCGGTGCCGGCGGGCGCGGGGGCGCTGGCGCCCGCCGACTTCCGTGCCGGGGCGCCCGGCTGGCTGGCGCCGCGGCTGTTCGGGACGTGGGACGCGGACGGGTTCCGGGTGCGGGCAGCGCCCTGAGGCAGGTCCACGGGTGACGCCGGCGGCGATGTCAGACCCTCGTGCCATCCTCGGATCATGGTCAATGCAGACGCGGTCGCCGAGTGGGACGTCCTGATCGGCGAGTGGGACGAGATCCGGCACGGTTACTACCTGGGCGATGCGCCTGCGAAAGTGCGGGAGTGCGCGAGGAACCTCGAGGCGAGCGTGGCGGCGGACCGGCCGGACACGGCGCTGTGGACCCTCGGGCTGGTGCTCATAGGCCCCTACGTGATCTACGCCAGCCCGGACGCGGATGCCGAAGCTCATGTGCTGACGGCGATGGCTGCCGTCGAGCAGGCTCTCGGGCAGACGCCCTGCGCCCATGAGGAGCATCCGTGCGACGACGTCCAGGACGACGGCGAGCTGGACGGCTTTCGGTACGTCCTGGACATGCTGGCGCACCCGGAGCGGGAGGCCGCCGGTGACGCGGCCCTGCCGGACGGCGAGTCCTGGTCCGACGACGAGTCGGACACCTGGTTCGAAGGCCGGGTGACCCGGGAGATCTGGGCCTGCCCACAGAACCTCGCGGGGTTCGCCCGCGCCTTCGCCGAATGACCTAGAGCGGCGGCCCTCCTTCCCCTCCGTCGGCGACGATCCGCACCAGTTCGATGCGGGAGCGGATCCCGAGGCGGGTGAAGACGCCTCGCAGGTGGTGGTCGATGGTGCGGGGGCTGAGGGCGAGACGGGCGGCGATCTCGCGGTTGGTGGCGCCCTCGGCGGCCATCCGGGCGACCAGGAGTTGCTGGGCGGTGAGGCGGGTCGAGGGGTGATCGGCAGCGTCGGGGGCCGGTGCGGCGGGTGCGCCGAGAGCGCGCAGTTCGGTGCGGGCCTGGGCGGCGCAGTGCGGGGCGCCGAAGGAGTCGAACGCCTCCAGGGCGCTGTGCAGCCGGTCGCGTGCCTCCGTACGGCGGCGCAGTCGACGCAGGGCGCCGCCGAACAGCAGCTCCGTGCGGGCGCGTTCGAAGTCGCGGGTGCCGCGGGAGTGCAGGCCGAGGGCCGTGCGGTAGTGGTCCACGGCTTCCGCACCGGGGGCGAGCAGGGCGCGGCAGCGGGCGCTGAGGGCGAGGTCGTCGGGGCTGCGCACGGTGCTCGCCCAGCGGTCGTAGTCGGCGTGCGCGACCCGGGCGACCCGGGTGTCACCGGTGCGGACGGCGGCCTCGACGTAGTGCGGGGTGGCGAGATGGCGGACGGCCCGGTGGCCGTGTCCGGGGCCGAATCCGGCCAGGGCGCGCAGGCGGGCCGCCGCGGCGGCGAAGCGGCCACAGCTCAGGTCGAGGAAGGCGAGCGCCCACTGGGCCAGCGCGGCGGGCAGACCGAGGCCGTGGACGAGGGCGTACGACCGTGCCGTCGCGGCGCGTTCGAGGCAGAGGTCCGCGTCTCCGGTGAGCGCCGCGAACATCGCGAGGGCTGCCTGAAGATGACAGGCTCCGTTGTCCTGGCCGGTGGCGTGGGCCTGCCAGAGCCCGTCCACGGCGGCGGCCTCACCGGCTCGCGGGCGTCCCGTCCAGAAGTCGGCGTACGCACGGAACTCCATCGCCTGTGCCACGGCCACCGGGGTGCCCCGTGCCCGCGCGGAGGCGGCGGCGCGGACGGTCGCGGTGGCGGCGCGGGTGTGGTCGCCGAGGAGCAGTGCGGCGATCCCGGCGTGGATCAGGACGGTCGGATCACCGCCCGGCCCGCACTGTCCGGCCGCAGCCCGCAGCAGATCACGCGCGTCCTCGTACCGTCCGTCGAACGCGGCCACGAGCCCGCCGAGCGTGCCGGGCGGCACGACGCCGAGGCGGTCGGCGACCCGCGCGGCCTCACGCAGGCGGCGCACGTCTCCGGTGTAGACGGCGGCTTCGGTGGCGCGGGCGAGGAGGTGCTCGGCGCGGGCGGAGGCAGGTGTGGTGAGCGCAACGGTGGCCGAAGTGGGGGGAATTGAAGCTGCGGGAGCGATGGGCGCGGCTTTGGCCGCCATGGGCCGGGAGCCGCTGTGAGCGGCGGCTTGTGCCGACGGGGAGCTGCCCACGTCGGCACCGGTGTCCACCGGCCGCGAGCCCCCGCCCCGCGCACCCGCCGCCGCCCGCACCACCCCCGTGAGCAACGCGTCGAAGGCCCCCGCCGCGGTCCCCGCCCGGAGGGCGAGCACCCCTGTCAAGGCGTCGTCGGTGCCGGCGGCGGCCAGCCGGCGGGCTCGGTCGCCGTCGCCCGACTGCCAGGCGTACGTGGCGGCGAGGGCGACCAGGCGGGCCTGCCGGGGCGGGTCGGGGCACAGCACGGCGGCGCGCTCGGCCAGGGCGCGGGCCAAGGGGAGCCGCCCCGCGCCGGCCGCCTTGTGCGCGGCCGCGCCGAGTTCCGCCGCCAGCCGGGTGCTGGGCCCGACCGCCCCCGCGCCCCGGTGCCAGGAACGCCACGGTGTCGCGCCCGCGCCGCCCAGCACCCGGGCGAGCAGTTGG
>CBFGZZ010000481.1:0-5697 GCA_965653385.1 uncultured Streptomyces sp.
CTGACTCGTCGGTTCAGACCGGGAGTTCGTCGTGCGGCCAGCGGGAGCGGGCCTGTTCCCGGGACCGGAGCAGGGCCAGGGTCGGGATGCCCCGGTCCGCTCCGGTGGCCAGCAGCTCCGGCAGTTGGGGAAGCGGAGCCACGGCGGCGACGTCGTCCAGGACGAGCGTCAGTGGTGGGTCGAGGCGACCGGAGGATGACCGTTCGGCCATGCGCCGGCCGCGCTCGACCACGCTTGCGGCAAGGGCCGTCAGGAGTGGCATGGCGCCCGGGTTGGCTCTGGGGTCCTCGATGGATTCACCCACCACATAAAGCGTGCCCGCTTCGTGGACGAAGGAATCCAAGGTGAGGGCATCAGTTCGGTTTGGGTTGCAGGACTCCCGGATGTTGACCGTGGAGAGCGCCAAGAGGGCTCTGGTGGTCAATTCCTGTGCCATGTCCCGGCGTTCAGGGTGCGCTGTGAGGGCGGCTTCGAGTTCGCCCGCCGCGCCCGGGGCCGCCTTGGGGTTCGTACGGAGGACGCGTACGGCGTCCTGGATCTGGGCGCCCTGGGACCAGCGGTGGACGTGGCGGATCGTGCGGCCGTCGATGGCGGCGGCGTGGAGGTAGCTGCGGAGGAGCGTTTCGGCGGTGTCGCTGACCGCCTGGTCGAGGCGGGAGGTGGGGCGGACCGGGGTCAGGAGGGCGGTGGCTCTGGAGACCGCTGTCTGTTTGTCCTCGCAGCCTGTGGTGGGGGACCAGTGGAGGCGGGACGGGGTGTCGCAGAGGTGGGTGGGGTCGTAGAGGAGGACGGGGCCGAGTTTTGCGCGGGCGTCCTTGGTGTCCTGCCAGAGGGCCGGGTTTGACGTGACTACGAGGGTGGCGCCCTCCGCGTCGTGTACTGCCTGGGTTGCGGTTGATTGGCGGCTTTCCCTTGGGGCTACGACAAGCCTTTCCCAACCACCCACCCGTTCGGGGATCCGAGACGCTCGGGGGTCGGCTCCGGGTGCCGTCGGTTTGCTGAGATCCGTGGGCGTGGTGGCCGTCGTCTGCCGGTCGGCGTCGGAAAGGCCCGTCGGCTGCGGCTGCGGCTGCGGCTGCGGTTCCGGTTCCGTTCTGGGCGCGGGTACGACGTGCGGTGCGACCACATCGTGCGGTGCCCTGGCCTCATGCGGTATCGGCGGCGCTGTCGCCTTCGCCTCGCGCCGCCCCGCCCTGACCGCCCGCCACCGGGCCACTGTGCCCAGCACGAACACGGTCAGCACGATCAGGACCATCAGCTGGCCGATGAACAGCCCCCAGACCAGGCCGTAGCCGGAGAGCTGCTCGCTCGGTGTCTCCGGCCAGGCGCCCGGGATGTCGTTCGGGTGGGCGATCAGGGAGCGCATGGCCAGGGGGGTGCGGGTGAAGGTGACGCCGGAGGGCCAGGAGCCGTGGGCGAGCAGGGCGGCGAGGCCCGTGGCCGTCCAGACCAGCAGGGTCATGCCGAGGAGGAAGGCGAGTATGCCGATGAGCAGGCCGTCGGGGATGCCCCCTTGGCCGTCCCGGTGGTCCCGGTGTGCTCGGCGGTCGTCCGGTCTCACTCTGCCTCCCTGCCCTGCGCCGGCTTATGCCACCGTCGATTCGGAGTCGCCGAGGTGCTGTTCCACGAAGGCCGCCGCCCGTTCCTCCGCCTCCAGTTCGGCGGCGCGCAGGGCGTCGTCGGCCAGGTCGCGGTCGGCGGAGGACTCCGTCATCGCGCGGTCGGTGAAGACCAGGGGGCGTTCCGTCTCGGTGACCAGGTGTTTGACGACCTGGACGTTGCCGTTGACGTCCCAGACCGCGATGCCGGGGGTGAGGGACGGGATGATCTCCACGGCCCAGCGTGGGAGGCCGAGTACGCGGCCCGTGGCCCTGGCCTCGTCGGCCTTCTGGGCGTAGATCGTCCTGGTCGACGCCATCTTCAGGATCGCGGCCGCCTCCTTCGCCGCCGCGCCGTCGACGACGTCGGACAGGTGGTGGACGACGGCGACGAAGGACAGGCCGAGGCGGCGGCCGAACTTCAGCAGGCGCTGGAAGAGCTGGGCCACGAACGGGCTGTTGATGATGTGCCAGGCCTCCTCGACCAGGAAGATGCGCTTCTTCCGGTCGGGGCGGATCCAGGTGTGCTCCAGCCATACGCCCACGATCGCCATCAGGATCGGCATGGCGATCGAGTTGCGGTCGATGTGGGACAAATCGAACACAATGAGCGGCGCGTCGAGGTCGATGCCGACCGTGGTGGGGCCGTCGAACATGCCGCGCAGGTCACCGTCGACCAGGCGGTCCAGCACCAGTGCGACGTCCAGGCCCCAGGCGCGTACGTCGTCTATGGCGACGTTCATCGCCTCGGCCGACTCCGGCTCGGGGTGCCGTAGCTGTTCGACGATGTCGGTGAGGACGGGCTGGCGGTCGAGGATGGTCTCGTTGACGTAGGAGTGCGCGACCTTCAGGGCGAAGCCCGAGCGCTCGTCGAGGCCGTGGCCCATCGCGACCTCGATGATCGTGCGGAGCAGCGCGAGCTGGCCCGTCGTGGTGATCGCGGGGTCGAGCGGGTTGAGGCGGATGCCCATGTCGAGGGCGGCCATCGGGTCCAGGCGGATGGGGGTTATCCCCAGCTCCTGCGCGATGAGGTTCCACTCGCCGACGCCGTCCTCGCCCTGCGCGTCCAGGACGACGACCTGGCGGTCGCGGAAGCGCAGCTGGCGCAGGACGTACGTCTTCTCCAGCGCGGACTTGCCGTTGCCGGACTCGCCGAGGACCAGCCAGTGGGGCGCGGGGAGCTGCTGGCCGTACAGCTGGAAGGGGTCGTAGATGTAGCCCTTCCCGGAGTACACCTCGCGGCCGATGATGACGCCCGAGTCGCCGAGGCCGGGGGCGGCGGTCGGGAGGTAGACCGCCTGGGCCTGGCCCGTCGACGTGCGCACCGGGAGCCGGGTCGTCTCGACCTTCCCGAAGAGGAAGGACGTGAAGGCGTCGGTGAGGACGGACAGCGGGTCCCGCATCAGGTCCTACCTCCGAATGCCGGTGGCGAAGGGGAGTGTGTTCACGAATGCCCGGTGGTGCTCGCGGTCGCACCATTCCAGCTTCAGATACGACTTTCCGGCCGACGCCCGGATGGTCCGCTTGTCGCGGGCCAGGGCCTCGGGGGAGCGGGAGGAGACGGTGATGTAGCCGACCAGGTTGACGCCGGCGGCGCCGCTCGCGAGGTCTTCGCCTCGCTGGTCGAGACGGTTGTGGGCGGCGATGTCGCGCGGGTCGACGGTGCGGTTCATCTTGGCGGCGCGGCTGGCCTCCGCCTCGTCGTTGGTCTTCTCGGTCAGCATGCGTTCGATGGCGACCTCGGTGGGTTCGAGGTCCATCGTCACGGCGACCGTTCGGATGACGTCCGGGGTGTGGACGAGGAGCGGCGCCAGGAAGTTGACGCCGACCGGGGTCATCGGCCACTCCTTCACCCAGGCGGTGGCGTGGCACCAGGGCGCGCGAGTGGACGACTCCCGGGTCTTGGCCTGCAGGAACGTGGGCTCCATGGCGTCCAGTTCGGCCGGCCAGGCGTTGCGCTTCGTCATCGCCTGGATGTGGTCGATCGGGTGGTCCGGGTCGTACATGGAGTGGATGAGGGAGGCGAGGCGGCCCTGGCCGAGGGGCTGGCGTACGCGGATGTCGGCCTCCTGGAGGCGCGAGCAGATGTCGGTCAGCTCGCGGGCCATGACGACCGCGAGACCCGCGTCCCGGTCGACCTTGCCGCCGTGCGGGCGGGCCGCGCGGGCCATCGCCTGGGCCTCGGCGGCCAGTTCGCGGGTGAAGTGCATACAGGCGACGAGGTACGCGCGGTGCTGCTCGCTGCTCGTCGACACCATGGACTGGAGCTGGTCGTACGACTGCTGGAGCCATCCCAGGGCCCGGTCGTCGCCTCGTTGGGCGACGTCCTTGGCGTGGGCGTCCGGGTCGGCGGGGAGGGTGCGGGCGAGCATCTGGAGGCGGGTGACGAAGCCGTCGCCGTTGGCGACATGCTTCAGCAGGGTGCCGAAGCGGTCGACGAGGGCTTCCTGGTCCTCGGAGTCGCGCAGGCCGACGCCGGGGCCCTCGATCTCGATGGCGGCCGTGACGGTGCGCCGGTCCGCGTGGAGCAGTACGGCGATCTCGTCGGGCCCGAAGGGGGCGGCCAGCCAGGTGATGCGGCCGATGCCGGGCGGCGGGCCGACCTCGACCTCGCGGCCGTCGAGGTGGGTGCCGGCCTCGACGGCGCCGGAGCGGTAAGCGGTGCCCCGGCGCAGGGTGCGCTTGTAGCTGCGGTTGATCTCGAACCACTTGTAGAAGGTCCGGTGCTTGTACGGCACGTAGACCGCGGCCAGCGCGATCAGCGGGAAGCCCATCAGCAGCACGATGCGCAGGGACAGGACGGGGACGAGGAGCCCGCACATCATGCCGAGGAACGCGCCCCCGATGATCAGCGTGATCTCGCCGGTCTCGCGGTTGCGGCCGACGATCGCGTTCGGCCGGGCGCGGCCGATCAGATATGAACGGCGGGGCGTGACCGCGTGGGACACGTGGGACTCGGTCGTCAACGCCCGTCACCTCCTGAACGATTGCTGTTGCGGGTGTTGCTGGCGTGGGGGGTGCTCACCGGGCTGCCCGAGCGGGGTGCGGGTGCGGCGGAGGGGACAGATCCGCCGCCCCCGTTCGAGGCGCGTGAGCTGTGCGCGGCGACGCCGCCGGAGGCGGGGTTGGAGGGACGGGCGCCGGAGCCGCCCTGGCCCGATCCGCCCTGGTTGTCCGCGCGGGAGCTGTGGGTCTTGATGCCCTGGGCGACGAGGGTCGCCGGGGAGCTGATCACGGCGGCGGCCTTGCCTTCGGCGCCGCGCATGATGCGGTTGTTGCGGGAGCCGGCGAGTTCGTCGCCGAAGCCGGGCACGAAGCGGTAGATCATCGCGCTCGCGAAGATGGCGAGCAGGATGATGGCCAGGCCGGAGACGACGGCCGAGAAGGCGTTCGGGCCGTCGTCGGCGGACAGGGCGCCGGCCAGGCCGAGCACTATGACGATGACCGGCTTCACGAGGATGACGGCGATCATGATGCCCGCCCAGCGGCGGACGTGGCCCCACAGGTTCTTGTCGACCAGGCCCGCGTAGACGACGGTGCCGAGGAGAGCGCCGACGTAGAGCAGGGCGGCTCGGATGACGAGCTCCAGCCACAGGACGCCCGCGGCGAGGATGGAGACCAGGGACACCACGATCAGCATGATCGGGCCGCCGCCGATGTCCTGGCCCTTCTCCAGGGCGCCGGAGAACGTGCCGAAGAACGTGTCCGTCTGGTCGCCCGTCGTCTTCGCGAGGACGTCCGTGACGCCGTCGGTGGCCGATACGACGGTGTAGAGGATCAGCGGGGTGAACGCCGACGCCAGCACCGTCAGCCAGAGGAAGCCGATGGCCTCGGAGATGGCGGTGCTGAGGGGGACTCCTCGGACGGCTCGCTTGGCGACGGCCAGGAGCCAGAGGAGGAGGGTCAGGATCGTCGACGCCGCGAAGACGACGGCGTACTGCTGGAGGAACTTGGGGTTCGTGAAGTCGACGTTGGCGGTCTCCTTCACGGCCTCGCTGAGCTTGTCGACGGTCCAGGCGGCGGCTTCGGCGCAGCCCTTGGCGAGGGAGGAGAGGGGGTCGAGGGTGGCGGTGGGGTCGTCGAGGGTGGAGCCGCCGCC
>CBFGZZ010000482.1:0-5693 GCA_965653385.1 uncultured Streptomyces sp.
TAGTAGCCGTTGCCGGTGTTGATCGACCAGTTGCCGCCGGACTCGCACTGGGCGACGGCGTCCCACTCGGAGGCGGTGGCGGCGGAGGCGCTGCCGGCCGCCATCAGCGGGGCGGCGACGGCGGCGGCACCGGTGACGCCGACGACGGCTATGGCGCGAGCGGCCTTGGACGGACGACGGTGCTTGCCCTTGCTGGAAAACAGCATGGAGAGATCCCCTCACCGACGCCTACGAGGTGAGCTGTCGGGTTCGGGCCGGTTGAGTTGCCCGGCCGCGCACGCCCGCCTCTCGGCTGCTGCTGCGCGACTTCACCCCAAGCCGGCTCCGGCCGTGCGGCCCCGAAGGGCCTCAACTGCCGGACCCGGCGCAAACCTTGGGTCCCCCGCTCCTGCCTACGGCGCTTGACGCGACGACTGTTCCCGGACGGCCGCCGGCAGGATTCGGCGTGACGGCTGTCGGGGCTCGCACTGGTGGCGAGCGGTCATGACCGTAGACACGCGATTCCGGGAATTACAAAGACGATCAGGGCTTCTGAGATCTATCTCTCACTGCATTCAAAACGGACATTCAGGTGCGAATAGTGACGCGAACTGGCGCTGCATTTCGCCCTGTTCAGCCGTTATTCGCCAGGGACGTCCAGGGTCTGACCGGCGAAGATGTGGTTCGCGTCAGGGCCGATGGCGTCCTTGTTCGCCGCGTACAGAGCGCGCCACCCGCCGTCGAGGTCAAGGGAGTCGGCGATGGAGGCGAGAGTGTCGCCGGCGCGGACGCTGTACGAGGCGTGGCGCCCGGAGGACTTGGCGGACTCGGCGGCACCGCCGTCGGCCTCGCCCTCGTCGGCACTGGGACCGCGGTGCCGCCCGGAGCCGGCCGTCTCGGCGTCGATCGCCCCGGTGTCGACGAGGCTCCAGGAACCGACGTCCTGCACCACATCGTCCTGATTGTCCCCACCGATCGCCTCCACCGGGGAGCGGTCGGGCGACTGTGAGGCCTTTACGCTGGGGGACGTTTCGGACTTAGCGGAATCATCCGCCGCAGGCGCTGAAGGGGATGAGGAAGAAGAAGGGGAGGAATCCCGCGAGGGCCCGGACGAAGCATCCGAGGATTCACTCGGGGTGCCGGACGGGTCGTCGCTCTGGTTCGACGCCTCGGACGAATTCGACCCACCGGACGACTCGGACGAATTCGACGAGCTGGACGAATCGGATGAGTTGAGCGAGTCGAGCAAGCCGGATGAGCCGGACACCTCGGAGGGGGAGTCCTCCTCCACTCCGGTGTCGAGGTCGAGGGCCCCGGATTCCTTGGTGAGTCCGTTGACCACCGCGCAGGTGCCCCAGGGGCTGGTCCCCCGGGCCGCGAGAAGGTCCTGGGCCACGGCTATCTGCTGGGAGCGGCTAGCCAGGTCGGGGCTGGGGGCGTAGTCGAGGCCGCCGTACCTCTCCCAGTCCTCCTGGGTCAGTTGCAGTCCGCCGTAGCGGCCGGCGCTCTCGTCGGCGGCGCTCCAGGATCCCCCGCTCCTGCATTCGGCCACCTTGTCCCACACGGTGCCGTCGGCGGCGCTGGCACTCGCGGCGCCGAGCATCGGGATGGCAATGGCGGACCCGGTCACTCCGGCCGCGACGAGGATGGCCGGGGCCTGACGAGGGCGACGGTGACGACCGTTCCCGGAGAGCATGCGGGGACCTTTCGCGAGACAGCGGTGACCGCGGCGCGTGAAACCTGGACGCCGACGTTGATGCGTGAACGTAGCGGCAGACGATCACTTGTCACAAGTTAATGCCGCGCAGATCACGTGAAGATCACAGACAAGAGCGCGTGTCATGTTTGCCGAGGGGACGCACTCACCCAACCGGGGTGAACTCCACCGGAAGGGTGCGCAGTCCGCGCATGATGAGTCCGCCGCGCCATCTCAACTCGCCCGGATCCACGGCGAGTCGGAGGTCCGGGACGCGGGTGAGGAGCGTGCCGAGGGCGGTCTGGCCCTCCAGGCGGGCGAGCGGGGCGCCGAGGCAGTAGTGGATGCCGTGGCCGTAGCCGAGATGCTGGTTGTCGCGGCGGGTGAGGTCGAGGACGTCGGGGTCGGCGAAGCGGTCCGGGTCCCGGTCGGCGGCGGCCAGGACGACGAGGACGGGATCGCCGGGCGCGATGTGCCGGCCGCCCAGGGTGAGCGGCTCCGTGGCGAAGCGCCAGGTGGCGAGTTCCACGGGGCCGTCGTAGCGGAGGAGTTCCTCCACTCCGGTTTCGAGGAGGCCGGTCTCCTCGGCGGCCAAGGACGTCTGCAGGCGGGCGCGTTGCTCGGGGTGGGTGAGCAGGGCGTAGGTGCCGTTGCCGATGAGGTTGACGGTCGTCTCGAAGCCGGCGAACAGCAGGATGAAGGCCATGGCCGCGGCCTCGTTCTCGGTGAGGTGCTCGCCGTGGTCGGAGGCGCGGATGAGGCCGGAGATGAGGTCCTCGCCGGGGGCGGGGGTGTCGGGGAGTGCCTCGCGCTTGCGGTGGATGAGCTCGGCGAGATAGCCCCGCATCTTCTTCACGGACCGGGCGACCCCGCCCCTGGGGCCGCCCTGATGGCGGATCATCATGCCCGCCCAGTCACGGAAGTCGTCCTGATCCTCGCGGGGAACGCCTAGCAGGTCGCAGATCGCGTAGATGGGGAGCGGGAAGGCGAACTCGTGGATCAGGTCGGCGGTTCCCTCGGTGGCGAACCGGTCGATGAGCTGGTCGGTGAGCTCCTGCACCCGGGGCGCGAACTCGGCGACCCTGCGGGGCGTGAACGCCTTGGAGACGAGCCTGCGCAGCCTCGTGTGGTCCGGCGGGTCGATGTTGAGCAGATGCGTCATCAGCTCGGCCTTGCGCTCCCCGGGGATACCGGTCTTGCCCCTGGCGTGCGCGGGCTCGTCGTGGTGGGCCGGGTTCTTGGAGAGCCGATTGTCGGCGAGCGTCTGCTTGGCGTCGGCGTAACGCGTGACCAGCCAGGCCTCCACGCCGCTGGGGAGCCGCGTCTTGTGGACGGGCGCGTGCTCGCGCAGCCAGGCGTAGGCGGGGTAGGGGTCGGTGGCGAACTCCCAGGTGAAGAGGTCGGGGGGTGCGGGGGTGTCGCTGGTGGGGGCAGTACTGGTGGGAGTGCTGCTGGTGAGGTCGGGCTGGTCAGTCACTCCTCGACGGTATCCGGAGGTGTCAGCCCCTCCGCGGCCCGCACGGCATCCCTGTACGCCCGAGCCGCGACCCTGAGGGCCGCCTCCGGGTCCACCCCGGCCGCCTCCGCGCGGACCGCCAGGGCGAGCAGCTCGTAGCCGAGGCCCTCGCCGGTCGGCAGGGGTACCTCCAGGCCCGCCGTTCTGACCCGGGACGCCAGCTTCGCCGCGAGGGCGAGGCCCGGCTGGCCGAGGGGGATGCCCTCCGTCACCGACTCGCGCTGCTTCTCGACCGCCTTCGTGCGCAGCCAGTGCTCCTTGACCTCTTCGGGGGTGGTCGCCGTCTCGTCGCCGAAGACATGGGGGTGGCGGTGGATGAGCTTGGTGACGATGCCGCCGGCCACGTCGTCGATGGAGAAGGGCGCGTCCGCGTCCTCCTCCGCGATACGGGCGTGGAAGACGACCTGCAGCAGAACGTCGCCCAGTTCCTCGCGGAGCTCGTCGCGGTCGCCTTCCTCGATGGCCTCGACGAGTTCGTAGGCCTCCTCGATGCCGTACTTCGCCAGGCCCTTGTGGGTCTGCTGGGAGGACCACGGGCACTCGGCACGGATCCGGTCCATGACCTGCACGAGGTCGAGGAGACGGGCGCCGGGCAGGTCGTAGGAGGCGGGGAGCAGCTCCAGCTCGGGCATGCGCACCCGGCCGGTGCCCGCGAGGCGGGCGAGGCCGTCGGTGAGGGCCGGCTCGCCCTCGCCGGTGGCCACGACCACGGCCGTGCGGCCGCCGGCGCACGCGTCGATCAGCTGCTCGGCGGTCGGGGCGGCCTCGTCGACCGCTATCCCTGCCTCGCGCAGATACGGCAGCTGCGGATGCGCGCCGTCCGCGCACAGCACACGGTCGGCCGCGTGCAGCGCCTGCCAGGCCGGCCAGGACAGCAGACCGGGCGCGACGCGGTGGCTGGTGGTGAGCAGGACGATGCGGCCGGGGGCGGCTTCGGGACTGGTTGCGTTCACGATCCGAACGTAACCCACCTCGCCGACAGCCCCCCGAGTTATCCACAGGCAGGACGGCTACGCCATACAGCTACGTCGTCTGCTGCGCCGCCGTCACCTCGCGCACCCACGGCGTCTTCGCGTCGGCCCGGCCGCTCTTCTGGACGTCCCAGGTGCCGTAGCGGGGGTTGAGGTCGATGTCGAGCTTCTTGGACGCCTCACTCAGGGCGTTCCAGAAAGCGGGCTTGCCGGTGTCGGTGCCGAGCGAGGTGGCGAGCTTCTGGGCCTCCAGCTGGAGGCGGAGGTTCTCGTCGAGGCGCTGCGGCGGGATGCCGTACTGCTGGAGCCAGGCCGTCTCCAGCGCCTTGGCGCCGCCGACCTGCCCTTCCAGGCCGCTGCGCATCCGCTGGAGCTCCTTGCGGGTGACGGTCACGCCCGCGTCCTGGGCGGCGCGGTGCAGCACCTGGTCGAGGACCATGGTGTGCAGGACGTCGCGCGGGAGAGTGCCGGACTTGGCGATGACCTGCGCGTACTGGGCGTCGTCCGGTACGGCGGCGCGCTGTGCCGCACGGACCTCGCTCACCCGGTTCTCCAGCTGCGCGACGGTGATCCGCTGGCCGCCGACGACGGCCGCCGCGCCGGCATGCGCATCGTTTCCGCAGGCGGTGAGCAGAGGCGCCGCGACGATCGCGGCGGAGAGGAGGAGCGCGGTACGACGGCGGCGGTGCAAGGAGACCTCCCGAGGAAGCTTGTGCGGCGGTGCACAAAGTCTTGCGGTGATCGATGGTAGGCAGTGGGCAAGCTCTGGCCAACCCATTCGACCAACGATTCGCCAGGAGTTCGGGCACCGAAGCACCCCCACCCGGCCCACTGGGCCTGCTGGTCCCAGTCCGGCGGGGTACGTCCTAGCCGCGTACCTGCCCCAGCCACTGGAGCGTCCGCCGCACCTCGCCGGCGAGCGGATGGCCCGGCCCGTGCAGGCGCTCCACGTCGAGCAGCAGCCGGGCCAGGGTGTCGTGGGCGGCGGGGCGGTCGCCGAGGGCGAGCAGCAGGTGGCCGATGCGGCGGCGGACGTCGTGGGCGAGCTGGGGGTCGCCGGAGACGTACTGGTTCTCGTAGTACGGCAGCAGCGTCCGGTACTCGGCGAGCGCGGCCGCCGGTTCACCGAGCTGTTCCAGGCACTGGGCGGCGTCGAGGCGGAAGCGCAGGGACTGCGGGTCGGCCTGCCCGGCCTCTGCGGCGCGTTCGTCGGCGAGACGGCGCAGTTCGGGCAGCGCGCGCCGGTACTGGCCGTCGTCCATGAGGGTGGCGGCGTACTGCTTGCGCAGGGTGCGCACGACCGGGGAGTGCTCGCCGTGCTGTTCGGCGGCGGCGGGCAGGATCGCGCCGAGGATGTCGACGGCCTGGGTGATACGGCCCTCCCCGAGGAGGCGCTTGACCTCGTCGACGGCGCGTGCGACGTCGGGTTTCTCGGCGGGGGGCGCGTGCGGTGTGGCGGGCGCCGGCTGGGGTGCGGGGGTGCGGGCGCGGTCCGGCCAGGGGGCGTGCGGCCGCAGGAAGGGGCGCGTGG
>CBFGZZ010000483.1:0-5692 GCA_965653385.1 uncultured Streptomyces sp.
CGACGACGCCGCCCGCGGCGTCGGAGTGTCCGTGCGCGCCACTCGCGTCACCGCCGTCGTGCTCGCCGCCCTGCTCTCCACGACGGCCGTCACCCTCGCCGGGCCCATCGGCTTCGTCGGCCTGTGCGCCCCCGCCCTGGTCCGCCCGCTCGCGCGCAGGTTCCGGGCGTTCACCCGGACGCGTTCGAGCCTGCCGGTCGTGGGTCTCACCGGTGCGGCCCTGGTCCTCGGCTCCGACGTGCTGCTGCGCGCCATCGTGCCCCCGGACACCGCGGTCGCCGTGCCGACCGGCGTCGTCACCAGCCTCGTCGGCGCCGTTTTCCTGATCGTCATGGCCACACGGGTCCACGACACGGCGGGCGCCGCCGCGCCCGATCGGCTGCGCATCAGAAGCAGGGCCGTCTTCCTGCTCACCACGGCCGTCCTGGTCGCCGTCCTGGTCGGCGTGACCATCGCCGCCGTACTGCTGGGCGACAGCAAGCTCCTGCTGGGCGACGTGGTCAACTGGGCGCAGGGACGGGCCGGCCGGACCGTCACCTTCGTCCTCGACACCCGGGTGCCCCGCGTACTGGCAGCCCTCCTCGCGGGCGCGGCACTCGCCCTGGCGGGCACGCTCGTCCAGGCCGTCACCCGCAACCCTCTGGCCGAACCGGGCATCCTGGGCGTCTCGGGCGGGGCCGCGCTCGGCGCGGTCCTCGTGGTGACGACCATCCCGTCCGTCGGATCCTGGGGTGTGGCGGGAGCGGCGTTCGCGGGCGCCGCCCTCAGTTCCGTCCTCGTCTTCGGGCTCGCCGCACGGGGAGGCTTCCAGCAGAACCGGCTCGTCCTCGTCGGATTCGGCGTCGCCACCGGGGCAGCCGCCCTGATCAGCCTTCTCATCATCCTCACCGACCCGTTCAACGCGACGAAGGCGCTCACCTGGCTGTCGGGCTCCACCTACGGGCGGACCCTGCCCGACGTGGCGCCCCTCGCAGCCGTCCTCACCGTCGGCGTGGCCGTCGCGGTCCTGCGGCGGACCGAACTCGACCTCGTCTCGCTCGACGAGGACACCCCAAGGCTCCTCGGCCTCAAACTCGCGCGCGGGCGCCTGGGCTTCCTCGCCCTTGCCGTCCTGCTCAGCGCCACCGCCGTGGCCGCCGCCGGCACCATCGGCTTCGTGGGGCTCGTGGCACCCCACGCGGCCCGCGCCCTCGTGGGCCGACAGCACGCCCGGGTCGTGCCGGTCGCGGTACTCCTCGGCGCCGTACTCGTCTGCACCGCCGACCTCGTCGGCCGCACCGTCATCGCACCGGCCCAGCTGGGTGCCGGCCTCATGACTGCGGTGATCGGCACGCCGTACTTCCTCTACCTGCTCGTGCGCAGCCGGCGGTAGGAAGACAGGGCAACGGAGTGCACCATGTCAGCACGACCTGCGGGCACGCGTCGACGCCGTCGGCGAGGTCCTGTCCACGCGAGTCGCCGGGGCGGAACTCGCGTGGACAGCGATCCGGGTGTGTGACCCGCTCGATCGCGCCGTGCGGTCGATGGGCTCTCCCGGCCGGTCGGACAGGCGGGATCAGCGCAGCCCGGCGAAGAGATCGTTCTCGGGTACGGCGGCGCCGGTGGCGTCCTGGACCCGTACGAAGGTCTCCATGCCCATCAACTCGCCGAACCTCTCCTTGCCCATCCTGAGGAAGAAGATGTTCTCGCCCTGACTGGCGTGCGCGGCCAACGCGTCGAACTTCTGACCGCTGAACGCGGTGGTGTCCACCCACGTGGTGATCTCGTCGTCGGGGAGGCCGATCTCGGCCAGCGCGGCGGCCTCCGCAGGATCCGGCTCCGGCATGTCCTCACCGAACTCGCGCATGACCTCGCCGAACCGCCGCATCATCGAGCGGGGCATCGTCGTCCAGTACACCTTCGGCGTCAGCGTGGTCATCTCCAGCGCCGCCATCGTGATGCGGTGGGCCTGGATGTGGTCGGGGTGGCCGTAGAAGCCGTTCTCGTCATAGGTGACGACCACATCAGGTCGGTAGTGCCGCATGAGTTCCGCGAGCCGGGCCGCGCCTTCCTGCACGGGGGTCTGCCAGAAGGATCCCGGTGCGTCGTTGCTCGGCCAGCCCATCATCCCGGAGTCGGCATAGTCCAGCGTCTCCAGATCGCTGACCTTCAGGACGCCACAACTCGCCTCAAGTTCTTGACGGCGCATCAAGGCGACGGCCGCCGGATCGTGCCCCGGATCGCCCGGCTTGGCACCCCCCGGTCCGTCACCGCAACCGCCGTCGGTACACGTCACCAGAACCGTGCGGATGCCTTCCGCCGCGTACCGCGCGAGGACCCCTCCGGTTCCGGTGGCCTCGTCGTCGGGGTGGGCGTGTACTGCCATGAGCGTCAAAGGCCGGTCAGTCACGAAACAGTCCTCCTGCAGGAATACGTCTTGGTTCCGAGTACGCGGCGGGCGTACCGCGATCACGGGGCCCGGCTCCCGAAGGGGCGGACGACCTGGTGGTCTCCGTTCCCCGCCCATACGGCACCGGTCCCTCGATCGATGCAACCGTGCAGACAGGACCGGCTGTTCCCGGCGCGGCAGGTCGGCCTGCCAAGCGGCCCACGTAGCGCCGTGACACTGTCGGGTCGAGCAAGGTCGCGCGACCGCAGCCAAGCCCTGGGCCGGGAGCTACGCCCTGGCGGCGTTCCTGGGCGCGACCGGCGTTCCCGCCAAGCCGACGGGCGGACTACTGCCCGCACCGAACGCCTGCTGGTCGGGCGACTGCTGATCGAAGGATCCCGTTCCCAGTCCGCATCGGCATCGCATGGCGGGACAACTCCGCCGCGTACCTACCGTGGGACGGGTGCACGACCTCCCCCGCCGCCGGCAGCGCGACGGCACCCCGCATCGCATCTTCGCCGCGCTCCAGGCCGTGTCTCCGGTCCCCGACCGCGCCCCCGCGCCGTTCCCGAGCCTGCCGATCACCTGACCACGCACCGACGTCGGCGACGGCCGCTGCGCCTGAGCATGATCTCACTGCCCTGGGAGCCTGAGGCCGAGCGGTAGGTACTACTCGGCGGCCATGCTCTGCGTACCGACCACCGCCAGCAGCTCCAGCTTCTCGGCGTCCTCGGTGCCCGGTTCGGCCGAGTAGCCAAGGATGCGCAGGCCGCTGCCGTCCATCCGGAGCACGTTGCAGTCCAGGGTCAGCAGGCCCACCTCAGGATGCTCGATCGTCTTGCGTGAGACCTCCAGACTGCCGACGACACCGGCCTCCCACAGCTCGGCGAACCGCTCGCTGCCCGCGCGCAACTCGGTGATCAGTCGCCGCAGTTGACGATCGGCGGGGTACCGGGCGGCGGCGGACCGCAGCTCGGACACCATGCCGATCTCCAAGGCGCGCTGTTCCTCCCGCGTGTGCCGGATCCGGGTGGACGAGCCCAGGAACACCCCCCACGCCCCGTTGCGTTCGAGGCCGCGTGCGCCGGACGTGTCGCCTAACAGCGCGTTGTACATCGGGTTTGCCATCAGCAGCGTCAAGGCGGCGTCGGTGACCGCGACCGGTGTGTCCACCAGCCGGTCCAGCAGCCGCAGGACGCTGGGCGGGATGTGCGACGGCACCACCTCGGGACCTGGGAGCACCAGCCCGGCCAGCCCGAACAGATAGGCCCGCTCACCTCCCGTGAGCCGCAGCGCCCGTGCCAGGGCCTCGACGACCTGATCGGAAGGGTTGGTCGCCCGGCCCTGTTCGAGGCGGGTGACGTAGTCGACCGAGATCCCGGCCAGCAGGGCCAGCTCCTCACGCCGCAGCCCGGACGCACGCCGCTGGCCGCCCAGGTGCAGCCCGGCTGAGGTGGGGGAGATGCGGTCGCGCCAGCGCCGCAGAGCCTGTCCGAGCTCGGTCGCGGTCATGCCCTCAGTGAACACCGTCGGCCGGGCGCGTGCCTGGTACTGGCAGTCCCAGGAAGAAGGGTCTCCTGGCTGTCCGCCGGGCCGGGCAGGAGTGTGACGGCATGACGACAACACTGATCACCGGAGCGAACAAGGGGCTGGGCTTCGAGACCGCCCGCCGCCTCGTCGCCGCAGGCCACATCGTCTACGTCGGCGCCCGCGACGCCGAGCGCGGCCGCCGCGCCGCCGACGAGCTCGGCGCCCGGTTCGTCCACCTCGACGTCACCGACGACGCCTCCGTCCAGGCCGCCGCGAAGACCGTCGAGGCCGACGGCGGGCTCGACGTGCTGGTCAACAACGCCGGCATCGAGGTCCGGGGCGAGGACAACAGCGTGTTCGGCGCCGCGGACGTCACCGCCGACCAGATGTGGACCGTCTTCGACACGAACGTCCTGGGCATCGTCCGCGTCACCCACGCCTTCCTCCCGCTGCTGCGACGCTCGGCCGCGCCGGTCGTGGTCAACCTCAGCAGCGGCCTCGGCTCCATCGGCCACGTCTCCGAGCCGGACCACCCGGCGCACCGCTACCCGGGAATGACCTACGCGGCCTCGAAGGCCACGGTCAACATGATCACCGCGCACTACGCCAAGGCCTTCCCTGCCATGCGGATCAACGCCGTGGCGCCCGGTTTCACGAAGACGGACCTCAACGGACACACGGGCATGCAGTCCGTAGAGGAAGGCGCCGACATCATCGTGCGCATGGCGCAGGTGGACCGCGACGCCCCGACCGGCGGCTACTTCGACACCCAGGGCGCGCTGCCCTGGTGAGCCCACAATGGCACGAGCCGGGGCGGCCTGCGTCCAGACCAAGCCTGCACGTCGGACAGACCATCTCTGGACCGGAGTTGATGAACGAACAAGGAAACGGCCGTGCGGTCGCCGTACTGCTGACTTCTGTCCTCGTCGCGGGCCTGGTACTCGCCTTCGTCGTGGTGCAGACCAGGGCGGCGACTCTCCAAGCTCCGGCGTCGACAGAGCGACGGGCTTACGGCGACGGTGTCTACACGGTGCGGCTCAGTGACACCGGGAGTATCGAGCCTGGTCGCTTCACCGCCCGACTCACAGGTCGGCAGGCCGCCAAACCCGTCACCACACCAGGTGTGCTGTCGGTGACCCGGCTGCCAGGCCGGTCGGCGGTCGTGCCGAGGCTGCCGGGCTGCCACTCGACCATTCCTGCTCCCGTTCCCTCCCCTTCACCCCTGCCTCCACCGACCCCACCGGCGGACGGCGGCGTCATATCTCCGGGCGGTGATCGCGCCGCGCAGTCCCCGTCGGGGCCTTCCCACCGTGGCCGTCCCGGCCGGGCGGTGCGGAACGAGCAGGACCACGCGGTGAAGTCCCCAGCCCGTCCACCCGGCGAAGCCAACCGTTTCCACAGCAGGGCCGGCGAGTAGGTCCTGCCCTGGGCCGCCCAGTGCTTGACACCCAGCGGGAGCTCGATCGTGCCCTCCCCTCCGGGACCAGGCCCGGAGTCGTTGATAACCGGACTGTTGTCCGGCGCGTCCAGATCCGCGAAGCAAGGCTGTCCACGTCGATCCTTCCGAGGCAACGGAGACGAACCATGAACATGCCCCGCCGAAACCTGCTGACCGGGGCGGCCGCCGCCGCGGTCGCTCTGACCGCATCACCGGCGACCGCATCACCGGCGACCGCATCACCGGCGACCGCGTCACCCGGTGGAAGCCGGCACCCCGGCTCGGCACACCTGACGAGAGAGACGGGCAGTGGCATGCCGAAGGGCCGGATCCTGATCCGCAACGGCCACGTCATC
>CBFGZZ010000484.1:0-5666 GCA_965653385.1 uncultured Streptomyces sp.
GGCGGGCCGGCCTGGGCGCGGGCGGGCGCAGGACCGGGCGGGTGGGGTCCAGCGGCGAGCCGGTGGGCGTCCCGCGCGCGGGCAGCAGCTCCGCCAGATCCTCGTACACCTCCTGCGCGGAGGCGGGCCGGTGCTGCGGGTCCTTCGCCAGCAGCCGCAGGACCAGGGCTTCGAGTGCCTCGGGGACCTCGGCGCGGACACGGCGCACGGGCAGCGGCGGCTCGTACAGATGCCGGTGCAGCACGCCGAGCGCCGTCGAACCGGAGAACGGCACGTCGCCGCTGAGGAGTTCATGGAGGAGTACGCCGAGCGCGTACAGGTCGGTGTACGGGCCGACCGCGCCGCCCATCGCCTGCTCGGGGGCCATATAGGCGGGCGAGCCGATGGGCGTGCCGGTGTGGGTGAGGCGGGTGGTGTCGGCGTCCATGACGGAGGCGACGCCGAGGTCGAGGACGGTGACCGTGCCGTCCTGCTTCACCATCACGTTGCGCGGCTTGAGGTCGCGGTGGACGATCGGCACGGCGTGCACGGCGCTCAGCACGGCGCACAGTTGCGCGGCGACCGCGACCGCCCACTGCCAGGGGTACGGGTCGTGCTCGGCGAGATGGTCGGAGAGGTCGGCGCCGTCGACGTACTGCATGACGAGGAACAGCTCCTCGCCCTCGCTGCCCGCGTCGTGCACCGTGACCAGGCCGGGGTGGTCGACCTGTGCGGTCACCCGGCACTCGCGCACGAACCGGCGGCGCAGCTCGTCCGCCTCCTGCCCGGCCACCTTGTCGGGGCGCAGCAGCTTCACCGCCACACGCCGGTCGAGTCGCTGGTCGTAGGCCGTCCACACCTGTCCCATGCCGCCCTGTCCGATGAGCGTGGACAGTTCATAGCGGCCGGCGACGACACGTCCTGTCGCCACGGTCACCTTCCGCCCTCGTGGTTGCCGTCCTGTCGGCCGTCGTGCTGGCGCAGATAGTCACTGAGCTCGTCGAGCTCGGCACGCACCTGGTCGATCCGCGCGGGCGCGGGGCGCTGCGGGGGCGGCGGTACGGGGGTGTGGGGGACGGCGTCGTGGGGCGCCGGGGTGTTCGGTGTCGGGGTGTTCGGTATCGGGGTGTGCGCTGTCGGGGCCCGGGGCAGCGGGGGCGTCTGCGGCGCCGCCGTGCTGGTGTACGGCGAACCGGGCTGCGGATAGCCGTACGCCGGGGCCGCGACCGGGGGCCGCTGGGCAACGTAGCCGGGGTAGCGGAGCTGGTGGAAGTGGCGTATGTCCGCGGAGAGGTAGTACGCGATGGCGGCCACGATGCCGCCCAGGACGAGCGCGAGGCCCGTCCAGCCGCGCGCGGTGTGGATCTCGTCGCCGGGCTCGGAACCCATCAGGATCAGGCCGCCGAACTCCACCACGATCGACGCCGCGAACAGGCCCCAGTCGAGCGGCTTGCGGGTCACGATGGCCAGGCGCAGCATCATCGTCCACGTCAGCAGGCCGAAGCTCAGCACCGAGATCACGACGAAGAACACGCGCAGGAAGACCAGCCACCCGGTGGGCGGCGGCTGCTTCACCGGCTGCGTGTAGCCGTGGCCTTGCATGGCTGCTCCCGATCGGTGGCTGAAGTGCGGTGGTGCGACGGACGCTTCGAGCGTATAGGTCGACACCGACATACGGTCACCGGTTGTACCGAACCGTTGTCGTGCTGATCACTTCGCAAGACGGCGCAGGTCGGGCGGAGTCCAGGCTTCCGGACGGGTACCGCTCGGCTCGCCGCTCAGTCGGGCGCGACCGTCCCGTCCGTCAGCCCGTCGTACATGCCCCGCACGAGCCGCTCCCCCAGCCGGCCCGCGTGCCGCAGCACCCGCTCGAACTCGTCGAGGGCGCGGAAGCGGGCGCCGTAGCGGCGCTGTTCGTCGAACGGGAGCCGGGGCAGCTGGAGCCGGCGCACGTCGAGGCGGGTGGCGGTGGAGGCGTAGCTGCTGGCCTGGCGGTTGTTGGCGGTGCCGCGCAGGAAACCGGCCAGGAACCAGGGGTCGACCGCCGTGGGGTCGGGGCGCAGCAGCACGAGGTTGCGCCCCAGGGCGGCGCCCGCGGTCGCGTCGTCGATCACGCGCGCGATGGAGCCGCCGCCGAGCACCGGCACGACGACATCGCCCGGCTCGGTCAGCACTGCCTCCTCGTCGCTCTCGGGCAACGTCCCGGAGGGAGCCGTTCCGGAGAGCACGTCGTTGTCGGTGAGCACGGGCACGCGCGCGTGGCCGCCGTTTCCACCGGTCCGCATCACCAGGGCGCCCCCGCCACGGAGATGTCCGGCGACGGCGGCATGTTCAGAGTCGGCGTCGACATCGCCCCCGGCACCTACAAGTCCAGCGGCAACACCGACGACTCCTGCTACTGGGAGCGCGCCAAGGACGCCGACCACGGTCTGGAGTCGATCATCGCGAACGACGACGTGACCGGTTCGGCCGTCGTCACGATCAGCGCCTCGGACGCGTACTTCAAGACCGCGGGCTGCCAGGACTGGAAGAAGTCCGGCTGACCCGACGTCGCGGGGCGCGTCGTCGGCGCGTCCCGGGCCGGCTCACAGCGGGTGCCGCATCCACACGTTGGGCTCGACGTACACCGCATGGTCCCGCTCCGGCTCGCACCGCACGGGCACCAGCGCACCCGGCACCTCGATGTCACCCGCCTCGTCGAAGGGTAGTCCGGTCCAGCCCCGCCACTGCTCCAGGGAGCCGGCGACGGTCATCGAGGCCGGGGCGATGGACTCGATGGTGGCGCCGGCGCGGGCGTGGACGCGCAGCCACGGGTCGTGGGGCAGGCCGTCGGGGCGTACGCGGCGGGCGTACTCCTCCATGGGGGTGTGCGGTTCGAGGTGCTTGGCGCTGGGGCGGACGGGGGCGACGACCTCGTGGAAGCCGTGGGCCCGGGCGTTGTCGCGCAGCGCGGAGAGCATGCGGGCGGACAGGCCGGCGCCCTGGGCGTGCGGGGCGATGACGACGGAGATGGCGCTGACGGTGTCGGGAGGGGTGCCGCGGCGCAGGTCGGCGAAGGCCCACACCAGCACCTCGTCCCAGCCCCGGGCGGGCAGTCGGCCCCGGCCCTCGGCGGCGAGGGCGAAGGGGACGCTGTAGGCATGGGCCACGACCTCGCCCCGCTCGTCCTCGGCGAACAGCGCGTACTCCGGGAGTTCACGGGGGATCCGGCCGTAGTGGGCGTTGCCCACGGGGTCCTGGGTCGTGAACTCGGGCCAGGTGTCCGGCATTTCCATGACCCGGTCGAGCATCCCGGGGCGTTCGGCGAGGCTCGATACCTTCAGCTGCATACCCGCCACCGTAGGGGCGGGGCGACCGCACCGACCAGCGGTTTTCCGCGCGCCGCCCGACATCGCGACGCACGCCGGGTCAGCCTCCGCACTGCTCCAGCATCATCTCCTTGTCGGCGGCCGTCACCGGGAGTTCGTACTTCAGCGACACCTGGGCGAAGCGCACGGCGTACGAGCAGCGGATCCGCTTGTTGGGGGGCAGCCAGGAGGCGGGGCCGGAGTCGCCCTTGGAGCTGTTGGTGGGGCCGTCGACCGGTATGAGGTTGAGAGGGTCGTTGGCGATGTCCTGGCGCTTGCCCTTCGGCCAGCGGGAGGCGCCCATCTGCCAGTCGTACGACAGCGGCATGACGTGGTCGATCTGCACGGTCGTGGCGCGGGACTTGGCCCAGTCGATGGTCCGGCCCGTGTACGGATCGTGCAGGGTCATCGAGGCCACGACGCAGTCCGAGCCGGAGCGGAAGCGGACGTCCTCGCCGTCGCGCTGAAGGAGGTCGTTGCGGGTGTCGCAACCGTTGCGGGCGAACGGTATGCCGCCCGGGGCCGAGTCCATCCAGGCGTAGCCGAACTCGTCCCGCTCGTAGCCCGTCTTCGGGCCGCGGCCCTTGGTCGCCACCTTCTCGATGAGGGCCCGCGCCTCGGCCCGGTCGGCGTCCGAGGTGAGGGGCGCGAGTCCGGGTTTCGTGCCGTCGGGGTTGTCCAGTGGGCTCACCGCGCGGCCGGTGCCCGCGGCGGGGGCTGAGCCGGAGGGCTCGGCTCCGGCCGACGGCAGATCGACGTCCTCGCAGCCCGCCAGTAGCAGCACCATGCCGAGCATCGCCGCGGCGCCCGCCGCCCCGCCCCTTCGACGCCTCACCATGCGTCCCCTCCCCCTTGCGCCCCGTTCCGCTCCGCCCCGCACAGGCGGTTTTCCCGGTTCTCCCCGGGCACACCGTCGTGCACACGGTAGCGACCCGGCGCACGGCGGCATTCAAGAGGTCCAGACCTCAGCAGGCACAGGCCACGATCGGACCAAGCGCGCATACCTCACAACCCGGGCGTATGGTCGGTGGTGAGTCACCTCCGGAAGGAGCTCTTGGATGGGCATCTTCGACAGGTTCAAGAACCGTCACGCGCAGGACAAGGCCAGGGACATGTCCGACGCCGCGGAGCGGCAGGCCAACGAGAAGACGGGCAACAAGTACGAGAGCCAGGTCGACGACGCGCAGCAGCGCATGGAGCGCGGACTCGGCATGGACCGCGACCGGCCGCCCGAGCAGCAGTAGCGGCCGGAGTTCCCGGAGGACCACGCGTCCGTCGGGCAGGACGCCGAGGCGGGGGCACACCTCAGCAGCTCATGTCCCGGCGCCCACGTCACGGCCGGCCTTCATCGGACCGTCTTGAGAAGGGCCGCCCGCGGAGATCCGTCTCCGGTGGGCGGCCTCTCGGTTGCCGGGAGGCCGGCCGGCGCCCTCAGACCTTCCCGATCCCCAGCGTCGTCTCCGACGGCAGCAGGCCGGAGGACAGCACCGCAACCCAGAACTCCCCCAGCAGCTCCACGAGGCGGGCGGCCTCGTCCGGCGTCAGTGCCTGCCAGGGCGCGGCCGCGAGTCGGTCGGTCTGTTCCTCGACGGTGCGACGGAGTTCACGACCCGCCTCCGTGGCCGCACCGTCGGCGTCGACCAACCCCCGGGCAGCGAGGCGCGCCTGGGCGGACGCCCATTCTCGCCTGGTCCAGCCGCGGCTCTCGAAGCGCTCGGCCGACGCGGCCCCTATAGCGGCGAAGGAGACCAGGGACTCGACAGGGTCGAGGCCGGCCACCATCAGGGCCGCCAGGTGGCCGTCTCCGCGGTGTTCGCGCAGGAGTGTCGCCGCGTGCCAGAGCTGGAGGTGCGGGGCCTCGGGCCAGTCCACGGCGGCGTTGGCCGCGGCGAGCGGGCGGCCCGCGGTGTCCGCCGCCTCCGCCGCACGGCGGGCGAGGGCCGCGGCTTCCGCGAGCTCGGAACTGTCCGTCCGGTCGCCGAATATCGCGCGGTAGGCCCGGTCGATCCCGCGCGCCCGCGCCTTGAGGAGCGCCTCCGGGCTCGCGGTCTTCCATGCCGGGTCGATGTGTGCGGCGACCATGGGAGGGCTGAAGCTGTAGAACGCGGACGCCACCTGCCGCGCATCGACCGCCCCCAACGGCGCTGCCCGGTAGGGGAAGTAGCTCGGCCAGCGTTCCGCGGTGGCGTACCCCAGTGCCGCGGCCTCCTCGAAGGCTTCCGGCGCGTAGTACAGCACCGCGTGCAGCGGCTCCAGCAGGTGCCAGAGCTGACGTACGTGATCCAGTGCCAGATGTCCCTCGTGCTGCGTCACGACACACCCCGTTTCAGAATCCCGGTC
>CBFGZZ010000485.1:0-5590 GCA_965653385.1 uncultured Streptomyces sp.
CTGGGGGCGCAGCCCCCAGGGACGGGACGGGTAGGGGCGGCGGGGGCGAGGAACCCGCCGCGCAAGCCACAGGTGGCCGTCAGGCGTTGTCCCCCGTGTCGTCCCGCTCGCCGTCGTCCCGGCGCGGCTCCTCCCTGGGGCCCGTACCCGTGAAGCCACCGAAACCCCGCCGTACCCGGCCGCCCAGGTCTCCCGCACCGCCCGCGATATCCGTGACCAGCTTCATCAGGGGGTCCTTGGAGGACTTCACATGGGTGGCGTAGTGGGAGGCCGACTCGCGGAAGGAGTCCGTGACCGAGGTGTCCTTGTCCTCCGAGCGGCGCGGGTAGTGGCCGTCCATGATCCGCTGGTGGTCGCGGGACTCGGCCCACTTCTTCAGCTCGGCCGCGCGGACCGTGGTGAAGGGGTGGGAGCGGGGCAGGACGTTCAGGATCTTCAGGACGGAGTCGCGCAGGTCGCCGCCCGCCTCGTACTCCTCGGCCTGCTTCAGGAACGCGTCCACGTTCATCTCGTGCAGATGGTGGCCGCCGGCGAGCTTCATCAGGCCGCGCATCGAGGCGGTGAGGTCCTGGCCGACGAGCAGGCCCGCCCGGTCGGCGGACAGCTCCGACTTGCGGAACCACTCCCGCAGCGCCGTCACGATCGCCATGATCGCGATGTTCCCCAGCGGGATCCAGGCGACCCGGACGGCGAGGCTGGTGAGGAAGAGGAGGATCGTGCGGTAGACCGAGTGGCCGGAGAGGGCGTGGCCCACCTCGTGGCCCACCACCGCCCGCATCTCCTCCTCGTCGAGCAGCTCCAGCAGCCCCGTGGTGACCACGATGATCGGCTCGTCCAGGCCGATGCACATCGCGTTCGGCACCGGGTCCTGGTTGACGTACATCGGCGGGACCTTCTCCAGGTCCAGGATGTAACAGGCGTCCCGCAGCATGTCGTTGAGGTGCGCGAACTGCTGGTCCGAGACCCGGACCGAGTCGGACAGGAACAGCAGCCGGAGACTGCGCTCGGGCAGCAGGCCGCTCAGGGCCTTGAAGACGGTGTCGAAGCCGCTGAGCTTGCGCAGGGCCACCAGCGCCGAGCGGTCCGCCGGGTGTTCGTACGCACGCGAGGAGATCCCCGGGAAACGCCTGCGCTGCCTGCTCGGCACGTTCTCGTGCCCGTGCTGCTCGTGGCCGTCGGACATGTCTTCCCCCATGTGCGTCTGGATGGCTCTCTACGGCTCTCTGCGGCCCTTTGCAGAGCCTTGTTCCGCCCTTTGCGCCCCCGAAGCAGAGCCCAGCCTAAGCGGAGTTACCTTGGACGGGCACTACAGCGAAGGAGTTCCGCGTCATGGAGCACAACCCCCCGGCCGCCTGGCTCACCGAGGCCGCGAGCGCGGCCGAGCAGCAGGGGGCGGGAAATCTGCTCCGGGTGGTGCTGATCGTGATGGTCGTGGGCTGTGTGCTGACCGCGTGGTTCCTGTTGCGGGGCTACAGGCGGAAGGACGACTGAGCCCCCCGGAAGGTTCCCCGCGGGCCGTCGCAGGCGCTCCAACGGTGGAGTCGGCGTGATCGCCGTCAGGGCGCCCGCTTACGATGGGCCGACGTCTTTATCCCGCCCACACCCGATAGGTCACGCCGAAGATGAGCTTCCACAGCGCCGCTGCCCAGTTGGTCACCCTCGCCGCCGAGGGCGAGGAGCACGGCGGCAACCACAACAGCATCAGCCCGTGGCTCACCGGGGGTGGCGCCTTCGTCATCCTGCTGCTCCTGCTGTGGATCACCACCCGCTTCAACCGCGACCGCTGAGTCACGGACAGGCCTGGGCCCTCAGGCGGGGCCGGTAGGGTCTGCACGCATGGGAGAGCAGGACATGCCTACCGGCCCCGGAAACGGCCCGTCGAACCCCGGCAAGCGCCGCCTCGGCGTCATGGGCGGAACGTTTGACCCGATCCACCACGGCCACCTCGTCGCGGCCAGCGAGGTCGCCGCGCAGTTCCACCTCGACGAGGTCGTGTTCGTGCCCACCGGCCAGCCGTGGCAGAAGAGCCACCGGCACGTCTCCCCGGCCGAGGACCGCTATCTGATGACGGTCATCGCCACGGCCGAGAACCCGCAGTTCTCCGTCAGCCGCATCGACATCGACCGCGGCGGCCCGACGTACACCGTCGACACCCTGCGTGATCTACGCGCGCTCAACCCCGACACCGACCTCTTCTTCATCACCGGCGCCGACGCCCTGGGCCAGATCCTGACCTGGCGGGACTCGGAGGAGCTGTTCTCCCTCGCGCACTTCATCGGGGTCACCCGGCCCGGCCACGACCTCACCGACGCCGGGCTCCCGGAGGGCGGCGTGTCGTTGGTCGAGGTTCCCGCTCTGGCCATCTCGTCCACCGATTGCCGCGCGAGAGTCGCAAAGGGCGACCCCATCTGGTATCTGGTGCCGGACGGAGTCGTGCGCTACATCGACAAGCGCGAGCTGTACCGCGGCGAGTGAGGCGAGTGAGCCGAGAGGGGCGACCGGTGAACGACCGATACGACGCGGGGGCCGCGGGATACGAGGCCGACCAGTACGAACTCGTCGGCTACGACGAGTACGGGCAGCCGGTCTACCGGCAGATCCCGGCCCAGCAGCAGCCACCCCAGCACCAGTACGACCCGTACGCACAGCAGGGCTACGGATACGACCCGTACGCGACCGGCCGGCAGCAGCCGGTCCCGCCGTACGACCCCTACGGGACCGGCGACACCGGCCGTCAGCCGCCCACGCCGTCCTACGACCCGTACGGCACCGGCACGCACCCCCAGCAGGCCGGCGCGCACTCGCCGCCGTACGACCCGTACGGCCGAACCGCCACCAGCGGACAGCAGCACCGGGTCGCCGAGCAGACGGCCTACATCCCGCAGCAGGCCGGCCCGGTCGAGGAATCGCAGCCGCAGCCGCAGGAACGGGGCGACCGGGACGACCGGGAGTACCACACCGAGCAGTTCGCGTTCGTCGAGGAACCCGACGGTGACTCCGAGGACGTCATCGACTGGCTGAAGTTCACCGAGAACCGCACCGAGCGCCGCGAGGAGGCCCGGCGACGGGCACGCGCGCGTGTGATCGCGCTCGTGGTCGTCCTGGCGGTCGCCGCGGCAGGCGGCGTCGGCTACCTCTGGTACGCCGGGAAGCTGCCCGGTCTGTCGTCGAGCGACAGCAAGGAGGGCACGGCGACGGCCGTGGGCGCCCAGAAGCGTGACGTGATCGTCGTCCATCTGCACAACACCAAGAAGGGCGGCACCTCCACGGCGCTGCTCGTCGACAACACCACCACCAACCAGGGCACCACCGTCCTGCTGCCGAACTCCCTCGCCCTGACCGGCGACGACGGGACGACCACGCTGGCCAAGTCGGTCGACGACGACGGGTCCTCCGGGACGCGCGACGCCATCGACACGGTCCTCGGCACCGAGATCCAGGGCACCTGGCGCCTGGACACCCCGTATCTGCAGAACCTCGTCGACCTGGTCGGCAACATCGAGGTCGACACCAACGCCGACGTGCCGGACCCGGACGCCGAGGCCAAGGGCAGCGCGCCCCTCGTGCGCAAGGGCAAGGCCCAGACCCTCAGCGGCAAGATGGCCGTCGCCTACGCCACCTACCAGGGCTCGGGCGAGACGCAGAACGCGCAGCTGGAGCGGTTCGGGCAGGTCATGCAGGCCACGCTGCGCAAGCTGACCTCGGACACCCAGGGCGCCACAGTCACCGTGCAGACGCTGGGCATGATCATCGAGCCGCCCTTGACCGACAAGGACCTCGGCGCCTTCCTCGCCAAGCTCGCCGAGCTCGCCAAGGGCGGCGACTACAGGACGGCCATGCTGCCCGTCCAGACCGACGGCACACTGAGCGCCCAGGCCAGCTCCTCCGTCGTCAAGGACGTCCTCGGCGGCACCGCCAAGAGCCCCGACAAGGACGCCGCGGTCCGCGTGTCCATCCGTAATGCCACCGGCGTCAAGGACAACACCGAGAAGGCCCGCGTGGTGCTGCTGAACGGCGGCTTCACCTTCCTGGAGGGCGGCACCGCGTCCGCCGAGGGCACGTCCGAGGTCGTCTACGCAGACGCCGCCGACAAGGCCGACGCCACCGAGGTCGCCAAGACCCTCGGACTGTCCGCCGACGCGGTCACGAAGGGCGAAGTGTCCGGGAACGCGGATGTCTCGGTGGTGCTCGGCCAGGACTACAAGCCGTCGTCCTCGTAACCGAAGCCGCACAAAACCGCAGGCCACCCCACGTGAGCCGGTAATCACGTGGGGTGTTGTCACCGGTCCGTGAGACCCTTGAGGTCGAGTAAAGCCAAGTGTCCGCCGACCGAAAGCCTTGTAGTGACCGCTACCGACCGTTCCCTCGAGCTCGTCAACACCGCCGCCCAGGCCGCCGCCGACAAGCTCGCGCACGACATCATCGCCTACGACGTCAGCGACGTCCTGTCGATCACGGACGCCTTCCTGCTGGCCTCCGCGCCCAACGACCGCCAGGTCAAGTCGATCGTCGACGAGATCGAGGAGCGGCTCCAGAAGGAGCTCGGCGCCAAGCCGGTGCGCCGCGAGGGCGACCGCGAGGCCCGCTGGGTGCTGCTCGACTACGTCGACATCGTCGTCCACGTCCAGCACAGCGAGGAGCGCGTCTTCTACGCCCTGGAGCGGCTGTGGAAGGACTGCCCCGAGCTCGACCTGCCCGAGGACGCCAAGGCCACCCGCGGCAAGGCCGCGGAGCACGCCAAGCACCAGGCAGCCGAGGAGGCGGCCGAGCTGGGCGGTGAGTGGCGATGAGCACCACCGACGAGGTCCCCACGGTCAGGCCCGGCCGCCGCGTCATCCTGTGGCGGCACGGCCAGACCTCGTGGAACGTGGAGCGTCGCTTCCAGGGCACCACGGACGTCGCGCTCACCGAGGCCGGCCTCGCCCAGGCCCGCCGCGCCGCCCGCCTCCTCGCCGGCCTCAAGCCGGACGCGATCATCGCCTCCGACCTCCAGCGCGCCGCCGGCACGGCCGCCGAGCTGGCCGCGCTCACCGCCCTGGAGGTGACGTACGACGAGGCCCTGCGCGAGACCTACGCGGGCGCCTGGCAGGGGCTGACGCACGAGGAGATCATCGAGCGGTACGGCGAGGAGTACGCGGCCTGGAAGCGAGGCGAGCCGGTGCGCCGCGGTGGCGGTGAACTGGAGACCGAGGTCGCCGACCGCGCCGCCCCCGTGGTGCTCCGGCATGCCGAGAAGCTCCCCGACGCCGGCACGCTCGTCGTGGTCAGCCACGGCGGCACGATCCGTACGACCATCGGCCGCCTCATCGGACTGGAGCCCCGGTCCTGGGAGAGTCTCGGCGGCCTGTCCAACTGCTGCTGGTCCGTCCTCGGCGAGGGCGCCCGCGGCTGGCGTCTGCTGGAGCACAACGCCGGCACCCTGCCGGAGCCGGTCCTCGGCGACGACGACTGACGCCGGCCCGGATTTCACTTTCTGGCAGGTCGCAGGCTAAAGTTCTTCTTGTTCGCCCCGCCGAGCGGGGCGAAACACCATGCGGCTCCGCCGCGTGGGACCAGGGGGCTATAGCTCAGTTGGTAGAGCGCCTGCATG
>CBFGZZ010000486.1:0-5537 GCA_965653385.1 uncultured Streptomyces sp.
TCGATGGAATTGCCGTCGAAATAGGATGCCGCCTGGGCAAAGGCCGATGTGCCGACCGCGCCGGCGCCAAGTGACGCCAGGCCGCCCAGAAAAATCTCCCTGCGGGTGCAGATCATCGGCAATATCCCCCGAAATGCCAAGTCGTGAAATCGCAGTAAACCAGATTTTTAATCTGCCACAACAAAAAAGTTTTCGGCCTCTATTCTTTGTTCAAATAACAAGAATGGGACGCAACCTAAACTATCCGCCGGCCATTCGAGCCGCCCGGATTGATGCAAGGCCGCTGGCGACCACACCTTGGAAACCCGCCCACCCCCATTGGCGGAATCGTCTGCTACTTCTTGAAGGAGAACAGCGCGGTGTGGGTCGTCCCGTCGCTGAGTTGCAACGAGAAGGTGGCGCACTTGCCGGACCACGACTTGTCTGTCTTCCAGACGTACGTGTACTCGCCCGTCGCGGAATCGTACTGCAGTCCGCTTGCTCCCGCCGTGGCCGTCGGTTCGATCTCATCGACCTGCGCGGAAGACGAGCAGGATCCGAACTGCACGGTCGGCGAGGCCGCTGCCAAGACGTCCGCGCCCTGATCGCCGCCGAGCGAGAACGTCATCGGAACTGCGCTCCCGGCCTTGACCGAGTTCACGATGCCTTCTCCGTCAACGGGAGCGCCGAAGCCCTGCCAGTCGTAGACCACCGAGTAGCTGCACGTCGCTTCCGCCGACGCATTGCCCGCGATATCGATGGCCGTACCGGCGGGTGCGGTCGCTGTCTTGGCGCCGACAGTTGAAGCGTCGAGCGCGATGGAGCCTTCCGCAGCCGTGGCCAGGCCAGAACCGTTCTCTTCCTCGCTCGCGCTCCACGTCGCCGTGGCCGTGGCGCCGAGCACCACCGGGTCTGCCGGGCACGTGAGCGTCACCACGGGAGCGGTGACGTCCACGCGGGTCAGCTTCCAGAAGCGGTCGGCGGTCTGTGCGTCCGTTGCCGTCGTGCTCGTCGACCCACCGGTTCCGAGAACGATGGTCCCGTTCCGGTTGTTGCCCGACGAGTCGAGCAGCGTCGATCCGGAGGCTTCATCGAACTTGTACTGCGCCACGTTGCCCGCGGCGGCCTGGCCGCCGGCCAGCGCAGCCACCTCGCTCGCCGACAGCGCCCGGTTGTAGATCGCGAAGTCGTCGATCGCCCCGTCGTATGCCGGGTCGTTGTACTGCGACTTGCCCAGGTAGTTGCGGTTCGTGTTGCCCAGCGCCGACGGCTTGACCGTCATGTTGTCGTTGGTCGCGACGACGGTCCCGTTGAGATACATGGTGCCCTGCGTGCCCGAGACGGTCACGACGACGTTCGACCACTGGTTCAGCGGGAAGTTCTGCCCGCCGTAGGTCAGTCGCTGCTCGCCGCCGGCGCCGCTGTTCGTGATCGCGAACCTCGGGCCCGCGCCACCGCCGTTCAGCGTGAGGAACATGTTGACGTTCTGGCCCGTGCCGAAATCGAACACTCGCGACCAGTTCGTGAGCGCAGCCGGCTTGATCCAGGTGGAGATCGACCAGTCGCCGTTGAGGCCGCTCACGATGCCGCTCGGGAGTGAGCCGTACGACCCCGTCTTGCAGAAGTCGAGCGCGGTGCCGATCTTGCCTGGCTGACGGGTGCCGTTGGGCTGGCAGTTGGACGTGGGAGAGCCGTCGGTCCACTGAATGACCCCAGCCCCGTCGTCCTTGCTCATGTTGAGGACGCCGAGCGTCTTGCCTGTCGCATAGTTGGCCAGACGCACGCTGCCCTTGCCGTCCGGGACGAGCTGCCAAAGCTGTTCTTCGGCGTCGCTGTCATCCACGATCACGGCTGGCGCACCGTTCGAGCCTGCGGCCGACTCGATGGCCAGCACTCGGCCGCTCGGGGTGTGCAGGACCTTGTAGAGCCCCTTGCCGGCGGGCACGAGCTTCCAGACCTGGTCGGTGGTGACCGCCGGGTCCGCCTGCACCACGGGGGTGCCGTTCGCGGTGGCGCCGCCGAGCGTGGCCAACTGAAGCGCGGAGTTGACGTTGGTGAGGGTGTAGGTGCCAGAGAGGTCTGCGGTGTCTCGCGCCGGAGTCACGACCACCTGGTAGCCGTATGTGGGGTTCATCACGATGGGGACGGTGATGGAGCCATCGGCCTCGATCTCATACGTGGTGTTCGAGATGTTGATCGGCCCGTCCGTCTTGACCGTCCGGCCGTACGAGGCCGTGAAGTCCAGCTGGACGTTCACCTCGGCGCCGAGCGACAGCTTGTCGAGGCCGTTGATCTTCACCGAAGTGGGGCCGGTGTTGCCACCGGTGATGATGCGGACTTCATCGCCGGCGTCGTTGACCGACGCTGCACCGTCGAGGGGGCTCTCGTTGCTGGGCGGTGTCGTGGTCACCATCTGCCCGCTCATCTGCGCGTACCACGTGTACAGCCAGTACGCACCGTTCGGGTCGCCGTTGCGCCCGGTGAGGAGGTCGCCGAGGGCGCCCGACTGGTTCCAGAACGGAAGCTCGGCACGGGTGATGCCGTACCGCTCGAGCTTGGCGATGTAGCCCACGAGCGGGCCGGAGAGCCCGACTTCGGCGGGGGCCGCGTACTCGGCGATGTCGATCGGCGGTTCGGGAATGTCGAGATCGGCGAGGATCCGACGGACGTTCTCCACGTCGCCCTTGATCTTCGACGATCGGATCAGCTCGTGCCATTCGAGCACGTCGGGCAGCGTGTCCGTTGCCTTCGCGTGCTCGAAGAACGCGCGCATGCTCGAGATGTTGTCGGAGTAGCTCGGACCCTGGATGGGCATGGTCGGGTCGAGGCTGCGCACGAGCCGGTAGGTCTCGGTCCACAGGTCGAAGAACGAACCATTGGTCGTTCGCCAGGTGATGTCGGGTTCGTTCCAGATGGCGTAGGCGACGATGTTCGTCTTGCCCGCTGCCTTGGTGTCGTTGACCATCTTCTCGACGGCGGGCAGCCAGGCATCCTTGTTGTACTGGTAGGGCCATCCGGGGAGGTAGTCCACCAATCTGATGACGACTCCAGCGCCGGCGGCCTTCGCGGTGTCGGCAACCGAGAGCGCATCACCGGTCGGCTGCTGCGTTCCGCCCTCGGGCTTCTGCATGAAGGTGTGCGGCTTGATCGGCAGGATCTTGTCGATGGTCGGGACGTTGGCGCTGGCCAGCCCGTAGAGGGATCCGCTCGCCATGTGCGTCACCGGGCGGAAGGGCTGATCCGCCTCGACGACGAGCGTCGCCGCCGGACCAGGTGCTGCTGTCGCGGGCGCGCTGACCGCGAGGAGGCTGCCGGCCGCGACGAGCGTCGTCGCGGTCAGTGCCGCGACTGCGCGCCGGCTTCGAGTCCTCAGGCCGCTGCCGACGGTCTGCTCACCGTGATGAGCGTCGGCGCGCCGCATCAGCCGCCGAGGCGTGGATGTGTTCATCTGCTTCGTCTCCATTGATCGAGCCGTCTCCGGTCGCATGCCGGGTATATCCGGCCGATGGGTCATCGAACCGGTTCGACAGCATTAAAGCATCGAACCGGTTCGCCAACAAGAGCCTTCTTCGATCGAAGGTCCCGTCGTGGCTCGTCGGCGACGAGTTTCCGCGAATCACGGTTCGTGGCGAGAACCGCGTCATGGCGCAGGCATTTCGGCATCTCACTCCTGAGGGCGCGTTGGCTAGACCGAGGAGTGCTGATGACCGATACCCAGATCTCACCGTGGACCAAGTCGCCCGGCGAGGGAGTCGCGAGGTGGAACGGCAAGTCGACGTACCGCCTGTCGTACGCCGCGAACCGGCTGCGCGAAACGGTCGCCACCCGGAGAACCGTGCTCCGCACTCTCGAAGAGGCCGAACAGGCCCAGCGCGCCGAGGTCGCCGCGGAGGTGGCGAAGCTGATGGGCGACGTCCAGCCCGAGAATCTGCAGGTGCGCTTCCTGCACAGCTGCCCGAGCTCTCCCACCCGCTACTGCCTGTACCGCAGCGATGACCGGCTCTGCGTCGAGTGCCTCATCTGCGGACTGCCCGAGGAGCGGACATCGTCGTGACAGAGCCCACCGATCACGAAGGTCGACAGCGTACCCCGATGGAGGATCGAATGACCACGACGGACCAGCCGCCGACCGTCGGCCGGCCCCGGAACCGCCGTCCGAAGGCGCTCATCATCGTGCTCGCCACGGCCGCCGGGCTTGCCCTCCTGGCTTTGACGTTGTGGCTCGGCCTGTCGGCGGTGACCAATGCGACACGATCGGCACTGCCGGAGGTCGCAGACAGTCCTGCGCCCATCACTGCGCCGACCGACGACAACGAACTGCCGGTGGCGCCTGCGGAGGACCTCACCATGGCCGCCGGCGCGGACCTACCCGCCGGGTTCGACGTGATGCTCGGCAGCTCGTTCTCGGGCGACGGGGCATGGGAGCCCGCGCACGAGGACGCCGACATTCAGAGGTACCGCCACATTGAGACGGGCTGCACGGTCCGCTTCTCGGCGAGCCGGTTCGATGCCGGCTCCGACGACGACATGAAGTCGACGGTCGCGGGCCTCTCCGACGCGGTCGACGTCGACTTCAGCCGGCTGGAGGCGAGCATCCTCACGCTGCCGTACAACCCGACCGGCGCTGCGGGGATCATCGGCAACGAGGGCGGCTCGGAGTACCGGATCGAACTCGCCGCCTACCCGGCGAAGAACCCCGATGGAGTCCTCATCACCGCCGGTCGCGTCATCTCTTCGATCGACCGCATCATCATCTTCGAGCTGGCGTGCCCGAACGAGGAAGACCTGAGCAAGGTCGGGAGCCCCGCACTCGAAATGATGAGCGTCGGTCTGATCCCGGCGGCGCTGGTCGACTACTGAGGCGCACCGCGCATGCGTCGTGACATGCGGCGCCGAGAATGGCCGCTAGCGTGATACGACTTCCTCACTGAACCGCGACCGAACGAGACGCCATGACTGCACAGCAACCGAAATCCACGCGGCGCATCGCTGACCTCGTCGTCACCATCATCCTGTTGATCCTGCTGTCGCTGGTGTCGCTGGTGCAGCTGATCCTCCTGGCGCTCATGACGGGTGAATGGATGGATGGCACCGCGCCCGTGCCGAAGGGGGTGGGTGCCGTCGGGTCCCTGCTGGTGATCGCATCCACCATCGGCGCCTTCGTCTGGTCCTTCGTCTGGCGAGGCAAAGGGAAGAGTGGGATCCCCGCGCCCATCGTCTGCTTCCTGTTCAACCTCGCAGTGGTGATGGTCCTCAGCGTCTTTGACCAACAGCGCCAGCCTCTGGGCTACTACGGGTGAGGGTGGTGCGCGGGTCCACAGTCGGCGCCACCTGAGGGCGCGGTTCTCCACGTGTTTCCTCGAATCCGATCAGGCTGGCACTCATCACTCCGTCCTTCCGGCGGAGTCAGGACTCCATCGGGCAGACGAAGAAGTCGGAAGAACGGTTCCGTGTTTTTGCCATTTGGCCGCTGAAGGAATGAGAGAAGCCCCGCGATCCCAGTGTTTACAAGGGATCTCGGGGCTTCTTCGTGGCGGTGACGGTGGGATTTGAACCCA
>CBFGZZ010000487.1:0-5537 GCA_965653385.1 uncultured Streptomyces sp.
GGACCAGGACCGGGATCCTGTCGACTGAGCCGGGCTAGTACGGCAGGATCCGCCCCGAGGGTGTGCGCCGGTCGATCTCGCCCCTGGTGTCACGGGGAGCGGCGGGCCGGCGGGTGACACGAACGCGAACGTGGGTCTGGCGGTTCATGGCGCCCTCCTCGTATCTCGGGTCCGTTGCGACCAGCCTTCTCTCCGCAACCTTTCGGCACATCGTGCCCACGGAGGCACTTGTCATGCCTCCGTGGGAGGAGCGGATGGGCGCGCGGCTGCTTCTCCCGGATGAGACCGCCCCCGAGAGCGGGCCGCCGACCTGCGCTGGACCCGGCCCGGCAACAGGCGCACGCTCGTCTGTAGGGCCCCCAACCCGTACGGAAGTGATCTCGATGGCAGACAAGCAGAAGGACTGGACCGTCCGGATCCACATCACCGAGGACGGCGACGACACCCGCGCCGAGGCCGTGCTGACCACCGAGGACGCGGCCGAGGACGCCTCGCCCGTCACCGGCCGGGGCGTGGCCCACCGCAATCCGATCGACCGGCCCATCCCGGAGATCGGCGACGAACTCGCCGCCAGCCGCGCCCTGGAGGACCTGGCGATCAGGCTGCACGACATCGCCTCCGACGACATCGTGGAACTGGCCGGCCCGGCCGACCAGGGCGGCAGCCGGGCGTGGGAGAGGCCGTAGGCCGATGCGGCTGAGGCCCCTCAGAGCCTGTCCACCCAGCTGTACCGCCGTTCCGGGCGGCCCGCCTGCCCGTACCGCAGCGACACCTCCGCCCGCCCCGTGACACTGAAGTGCTCCAGATAGCGCCGGGCGCTCACCCGTGACACCCCGAGCCGCGCCGCGCACTCCGCGGCGGAGAGGCTGCCGTCGGTAGCCCGCAGTTCGCGTTCGATCAGCTCGGCGGTCTCCACGCTCATACCCTTGGGCAGGGCGGCCGCCGGGGCGGACGGTGCCGCGCCGCGCGCCAGTGCCCGGTCCACGTCGGACTGTCCGCTGACGATTGCCGCGTAGAGGTTGCTGCGCCGCGCCGCGTACTGCTCCAGGCGGGCCCGCAGGTCGTCGGCGTCGAACGGCTTCAGCAGATAGTCGACGACCCCCTGGCGTACGGCCCCGCGCACCGCGTCGGACTCGCGTGCCGCGCTGATCACCATGACGTCGCAGTCGTGCCCGGCGGTGCGCAGCCGGGGGATGATCTCCAGCCCGAACATGTCGGGGAGATAGAGGTCGAGCAGCACCAGGTCCGGTTGCAGCTCGGCCACCGCGGTGAGCGCCTGCTCGCCGCAGTTCGCCGCGCCGATCACCCGGAACCCGTCGACGTCGTTGACGAATCCGCGGTGGATCCGCGCCACCATGAAGTCGTCCTCCACGATCAGCACATCGATCATCGGGCTCTCTCCGTCATCTGACCCCCTCCGTCACTCGGTCGGCCGGACTGCCGACGGACATCCGGGCGGTGAACATGGCGCCCACCGGCGTGTTGGCCACCGACACCTCGCCGCCCCGGCGTTTGCACACCAGCCGGGTCAGGGCCAGGCCGATCCCCCGGTCGCCGCCTTGTGCGGCCTTGGTGGTGAACCCGTGCAGGAACACCTCCTGCGCCAGCTCGGGCGCCACGCCCGGCCCCGAGTCCCGTACGACGATCTCCACGCTGGAGGCGTCCTGGCGCAGCTCCACCTCCACCCACGCCCCGGGGTCACCGCCCTCGGCTCTGGAGCCGCTCGCGGCCGCGTCGACCGCGTTGTCCACGAGGTTGCCGAGGACGGTCGCCACGTCCGCGGAGTCCGTCGGCTCCAGCCGGTCCAGTGCCGTGCGCTCGGAGATCTTCAGCCGTACCTTGCGCTCGGCGGCCAACGCCGACTTGGCCATGAGCAGCGCGGCGACGGCCCGGTCGCGGACCCGGCTGGAGAGGTTCAGGTCGAGCGACTCACGGTGTCTGCGCAGGGCGCGGACGTACCGTACGACCTCGTCGTGCTCGCCGATCTGGATGAGCCCGGAGATGGTGTGCAGCTGGTTGGAGAACTCGTGGGCCTGGGCCCGCAGCAGCTCGGTGGTGCTGCGGAAGGAGCCCAACTCCCGTTCCATCTGGGCGAGTTCGGTGCGGTCCCGCAGGGTGGTGACGGAGCCGAGGCGGCGGCCGTCCTTGGTGACGTCCATCCGGTTCATCACGAGGACCCGGCCGCGGCGTATGACGACCTCGTCGCGGCGCGCGAGGTCGCCGGGCTCGTCCTCGCGCGCGGTCCCGGCCAGGACGTCGTACAGCCGCCCCTCGATGCCCAGGTCGGCCAGGCTCATCCCGACGCAGTTCTCGGGCAGGTCCAGCAGCCCGCGGCCGACGGCATTGACGAGCGTGAGGCGTTGCTGCGGGTCGAGGGCCACCACGCCCTCGGCGATCCCGAAGAGCATCGCCTCGCGGTGTTCGGCGAGCCCGGCGATCTCTCGCGGCTCCATGCCGAAGGTCTGGCGTTTGATCCGCCGGGCCAGCAGCCAGGAGCCGGCGATCCCGAGGACGCTGGCGACGCCGAGGTAGACGAGCAGATAGGACGAGGCGCCCACCAGCCGCTGCCAGACCGACGGCGAGGCGCGTCCGATCATCGCGGTGCCGAGGTGGTGACCGTCCTCCGCGCCGAGTACGGGCGCCTGCGCCACCAGCTCGGTGACCCCGTTCACCGGCAGCTCGCCGGACCAGCCGCGGCCCTCGGTGATCCGCGGGCCGTCGGACGGCATCCGGGTGCCGACCAGGGTGGGGTTGGTCGAGGCGACGATCTTCCCGTCGGCGTCGGCGACGGTCGCCGAGGTGACGCCGGACCGGGTGAGCGTGGACTGCAGGAGCGGCGCGAGCATCTCGGCCGGGGCGGGCCTGACCAGCTGGGTGCGCACGAGGGGGTTGCTCGCCAGTTCCTCGGCGAGCGCGGTCACCCGGCGTCCCTCGACCCGGTCGAAGGTCGCCTTCGACTGCGCCAGCGACACCGCGGCCACGGCTGCCAGCACGATCACGACGATGGCGAGCTGCCATACGAGCAGCTCACCGGCGAGCGTCTGGCTCCGTCCGTGCCGTTGGCTCCGTTTTTGTCGTGCCGTTATGACCACTATGAACTCAACCTTCAATGGTCACAGAACCGAGACGGGGTGTCTCAGGAATCGCACAATCATGGCGCCGGATCGGGCCGAGCGAAAGAGATGAGCCATGAGAACTCGACGAGCCGCAGTTGTCGGAGCTCTTGCCGCCGTGTCGATGGTCGCGGTCAGCGCCTGTGGCGCCACCGCCGACAAGGAGGAGGGCGGGGGCGGGGACGGCAAGCCCGTGACGGGGCTGCGCCTCATGGTCCCGAACACCCCGGGCAGCGGTTACGACCTCACCGCCCGCACCGTCACCCAGGTCATGCAGGACACCGACGTCGCCTCGGGCGTCCAGGTGTTCAACCTGCCCGGCGCCAGCGGCACCGTGGGCCTGCAGCGCCTGGTGAACGAGAAGGGCAACGGCAAGATGGCCATGCAGATGGGCCTGGGTGTCGTCGGAGCCTCGTACACGTCCAAGTCCGAGGCGACCCTGACGGACACCACGCCGATCGCCAAGCTGATCGAGGAGGCCGGCGCGATCGTCGTGCCGAAGAACTCGCCGTACAAGACGATGGACGACCTCGTCACCGCCTGGAAGGAGAACCCGAAGAAGCTCGCCGTGGGCGGCGGCTCCTCGCCGGGCGGACCCGACCACCTCCTGCCGATGCAGTTGGCGAAGGCCGTCGGCATCAAGCCGAAGGACGTCAACTACGTCTCCTACGACGGCGGCGGCGAGCTGCTGCCGGCGATCCTCGGGGAGAAGATCGCGTTCGGGGCGAGCGGCTTCGGTGAGTTCCTGGACCAGATCGAGGCCGGACAGGTGCGGGTCCTCGCCGTGACCAGCGACAAGCCGATCGACGCGCTCAAGGACGCCCACACGCTCAAGGACCAGGGCATCGACCTGGTCTTCACCAACTGGCGCGGCATCGTCGCCCCTCCGGGCATCACCGCCGAGCAGAAGAAGACCTGGGTCGACTCGCTGACGAAGATGCACGACTCCGAGGAGTGGAAGGCGCAGCTGGAGAAGAACGGCTGGGTCGACGCCTTCTCCACCGGTGACGAGTTCGGCACCTATCTGACCGAGCAGGACAAGGCGGTCGCCGACCTGCTGGCCGAGCTCGGGCTGGCATGAGCTCCGACGTGACGGACGAAATGAAGGACGAACGGACCGTGGAGGACTCCCGTCCGCCCCGGGAGGGCGGGGACCGCGCGCAGTACGGCGTGTGCGTGTTCCTCGCCCTGCTGGGCGCCGCCGTGATCGTCGACGCCCTCGGCATCCCGCACATCACCAGCGGCACCGACCCGGTCGGCCCGCGCGCGGTCCCGCTGATGCTGGGCGGCCTGCTCCTGCTGCTCGCGGCGCTGTACGCCGTGGACGTGGCCCGGGGCGGGCGCGGTGAGATGGAGGCCGGCGAGGACGTCGACCTCTCCCAGGGCAGCGACTGGCGCACCGTCCTGCTGCTGATCGCGGTGTTCGTGGCGAACGCCCTGCTCATCGAGCGGCTCGGCTGGGTGATCAGCGGGGCCCTGCTCTTCTGGGGCACGGCGTTCGCGCTCGGCAACCGCCACTACTTCCGCAACCTGCTGATCGCGGTGACGCTCTCCCTGACGACGTTCTACGCGTTCGCGATCGGCCTCGGCGTGAACCTCCCCGCCGGTGTCCTGCAAGGAATCCTGTGAGGCCTGGCCCGTGACGGACAACCTGAACAACCTGATGCAGGGCTTCGCGGACGTCATGGATCCGCTGAACCTGCTGCTCGCCCTGGTCGGTGTCGTCATCGGCACCGCGGTGGGCGTCCTGCCGGGCATCGGCCCGGCGATGACGGTGGCCCTGCTGCTGCCGGTCACCTACGGCATGGAGCCGGTGCAGGCGTTCATCATGTTCGCCGGCATCTTCTACGGCGGCATGTACGGCGGCTCGACGACCTCGATCCTGCTGAACACCCCCGGCGAGTCCTCGTCCGTGGTCACCGCCATCGAGGGCAACAAGATGGCGAAGGCGGGCCGGGCGGCCCAGGCCTTGGCTACGGCGGCGATCGGCTCGTTCGTGGCCGGCACCATCGGCACGCTGCTGCTGGTCCTGATCACCCCGTTCGTGGTCGACTTCGCGGTCAGCCTGGGCGCACCCGACTACTTCGCGCTGATGCTGCTGGCCTTCATAGCCGTGACGTCGGTACTGGGCTCGTCCCGCATCCGCGGCTTCATATCCCTGCTCCTGGGCCTGACGATCGGCCTGGTCGGCATCGACTCGGTCTCCGGCCAGCAGCGGCTGACCCTCGGCGTACCGCAGTTGGCCGACGGTATCGACGTCGTCGTGGTCGCGGTCGGCATCTTCGCGGTCGGCGAGGCGCTGTGGGTGGCCGCGCATCTGCGGCGCAAGCCGGCCGAGGTGATCCCGGTGGGCCGTCCCTGGATGGGCAGGAAGGACTGGAAGCGGTCCTGGAAGCCCTGGCTGCGCGGAACGGCGTTCGGCTT
>CBFGZZ010000488.1:0-5526 GCA_965653385.1 uncultured Streptomyces sp.
CGCCGGTGCCGAGTTGTTCGTGTCCTGCGGGGTCTCATCCGCGTCGTCCCCCGCGGTCGCCAGCCACGTCCCCACCCCGGCCGCCGCGATCAGCGCCACCGCGGCCGCGCCGAGAGCCACCCGCCGCCGCCGGGCCACCGCCCGATGCCGTGCCGACCCCGGCCTAGGCGCCCCGGCGGCCCGCGGCACCCGAGCGGTACCCCGCGCACCTCCGGCCAGCTCGTCGGGCCCCGGGACCCTCATCGACGTATGCGTGTCCCGGTTGGAGTCGGCCGGCTTCGCCCCCGGCACCAACGGCACCGCACCCCGCCGCCGCACCCGCTCCCCCGCAGGCGCCGCTTCCTCCGCCGCCTCCGGAGCCTCGTCCTCCGCGGACTCCGCGTCCGGCTCGTCCACGTCGAGCGGCGGCATCCCCGCCACCAACGGCAGCAGTTCCCGCAGCCGCGCCCCGAGCTCCGACGCCCGCAGCCGCGAGGCCGGTGCCTTCGCGAGGCATTGGATGATCAGCTGCCACAGTTCGTCGGGGATGCCGGGCAGGGGCCCGACCGTCTCCGTGACATGACGGCGGAGGACCGCTCCGGGGTGGCCGCCGCCGAACGGCGTGAAGCCCGCCAGCAGCTCGTACAGGACCGTGGCGAGGGCGTAGATGTCGACCGCGGCCCGAGGGGGCAAACCCTCCACGATCTCCGGCGCCAGGTAGTCCGGCGTCCCGATGATCTTCGTGGCGCGCGTACGACGCGGTGAGTCGATGAGCTTCGCCACACCGAAGTCCGTCAGCAGGGCGGGGTGGGCGCCGCCAGGGCCCAGCGGGCCCTGCATGTCCAGCAGGACGTTCTCCGGCTTGACGTCCCGGTGCACGACCCCGGCCGCGTGCGCCGCCGCCAGCCCGTCCGCGACGTCCGCGACGATCGCCACCGCCGCCTCGGGGGCGAGCCGCCGGTCGCGGTCGAGCCGGGTGCGCAGGTCGGTGCCCCGGACCAGGTCCATGACGAGCGCGAGGTCGTTGCCGTCGACGACCAGGTCGCGCACGGAGACGACGTTCGGGTGCTCAAGGCCGAGCAGTGCCGTGCGCTCCTGCACGAAGCGTCCGACGAGCTCCTGGTCGGACGCGAGATCCTCGCGCAGCAGTTTGACGGCGACGGGCCCCTCGGGCCCCTCGCCCAGCCACACCGTGCCGGCGCTGCCCCGCCCCAGGATCTGGTTGGCGGTGTACCGGCTGCCGATCTTCCGTGCCAAGGCTGCTCCTACAGACGCGTGTGTCGCTAAAACTACGCGTCCGAAGAGCCAACCTTCACCGTCGAGGCGGAAATCACCCGCCAGATGTCGACAAATAACCAAACCAGTCGACGCCGGCCGGGTGGTGACCGAGGGTCAGCTGGTGCCCGAGCCCCCGCCCAGGTCCCCGATCCACCCGGTCACGGTGGTGAACCAGTCGCTGAGCTGCTGCCAGTAGCCCTTGCCCGTGCCGATCCAGTCCTGCAACGGGCTCAGCTCCCAGATCAGCCAGCCCGCGACGAAGAGGATGATGATCGTGAACAGGCAGCCCTTGAGGCAGCCGAGCCCGGGGATCCGCATCGGGTTGGCGCTGCGCTGCCGGGGCTGACGCGGCTCGCGCTGCGGCCGCTGCGGCTCCGGCGTGGGCGGCGGGGCGTACCGCTGGGGCTGCTGCGGCTGCTGCTGGGGCTGGCGCGGTGGGGCGTACGGCTGCGGCTGGTGCTGTTGCGGATAGCCGTAGCCCTGCTGTCCGCGGCCCTGCGGCGGGCGCTGCGGCTGCTGCTGCGGGCGGGCGACCTGGCGCTGGGGGCGGCGGCGCAGCGGGTCCTGGTTGGGGTCGAGGTACTGGACCTGGGTCTGCTCGTTGCGGTCCCGGGCGGCCCGCAGCTGGTTCTGCCAGGGGTGCGGCTCCTCGGGGCCGGGCTGACCGGGCTGCTGTCCGGGCGGGCCCGGCGGCATCGACGGCATCACGGCCGTCGGGTCGGCGGCGCCCGCCGGGCCGGGGGCACCGGTGTGCGGCAGGACGCTGGTCGCGCCGTTCGGGTCGTACGCCCCCGGCGCCGCGCCGTGCTGCAGCACCTGGGTGGGGTCGGCCGAGCCCGGCACGGTGGCCGGCGCGGGGTCGGGCGCGAGCAGCGCGGCGACGCCCTCGGCGGCGGCGATCTGCGCGGAGTTCGCGTGCACGCCGATGCCCTCGGCGACGACGCGCAGACCACGGGCGAGGTTCTCGGCGCTGGGCCGTTCCTCGGGGTTCTTGCGCAGGCAGCGTTCTATGACCGTCCAGAGCGGGTCGGGGACCGTGGACGGGCGGCGCGGCTCGGCGCTCAGGTGCTGGTGCAGGACCTCCAGGGCCGAAGCGCCGGCGAACGGCGGACGGCCGGTGACCAGCTCGTAGAGCAGGATTCCGGCGCCGTAGATGTCGACCGCCGAGGTTTGCGGGCGGCCCTCGGCGGACTCGGGCGCGATGTACGCGGGCGTGCCGACGAACTCGTGGGTGCGCGTCAGGCCCGGGGAATCGGCGAGGCGGGCGATGCCGAAGTCGGTCAGCATCGGGTGCATCTGGCCGCCGTTCTGCTCCAGCAGGACGTTGGCGGGCTTCAGGTCGCGGTGGACGACGCCGTCGGCGTGGCTGGCGGCGAGGGCATCGGCGATCTGCGCGGTGAGCAGGGCGGCGGCGACCGGGGTGAAGGGGCCGTTCTCGCGCAGGTAGCGGTGCAGGTCGGGGCCGTCGACGAGGTCCATGACCAGGGCCAGCAGCTCGCCCTCGACGACCAGGTCACGGACCCGGACGATGTTGGGGTGGGTCAGCCGGAGCAGGACGGAGCGCTCCCGCAGGAACCGCATGACGATGTCCGCGTCGCTGGCGAGCTCCTCCTTGAGGACCTTGATCGCGACGGTCTCGCCGGGCTGACCCTGCACGGCCGCCTCGGCGCCCGCGGTCTCCCGCTGGCGGGCTCGCCAGACGGTCCCCGTGGCGCCGCGACCGAGCGGCTCCTCGAGGAAGTACTTGCTGCCTACCGGCCGCACGTCGCGCTCCCTGCTGCTTGCCTACGTTCCGAACCACTGTAGTGCCGTGCCCCCGGGCACCGGCCTGTCGTCATTCTGTGCGTCTTACGTATGGCTTCCCGTACATGTTCGAAGGAAAGACGCTCGGCTCTGTCTCGTGGTTGCCGCAAGCGGAAGTGAGCGATCTCAACTGATCGCCGACGGTGCACTTGTCAGGCACTTTTGCGGGCAGAGCCGACCAATCAAGATCACTTGCCTTCGGCCGGGGGGCGCGTTGTCAGTGGCAGGTGCGAGGATGCGTGCAGTGCGTGGAGTACTGGCCGATGTGCTCGTGTGGGGTGGGGGTGGTTGGCGCCCTCGCAGAAGGGACCGCTGACGCCGATGCAGATCCGGCTGACCGTCGTAGACCCGCTGGCCCCGTCCGCCCCGGCGCGAGGACGCGCCGCGAGCTGCGACGTGCTGGTCACGGCGCCAGCGGGTACGGCCCTGGCAGCGGTGGCGTCGGCGCTCGCCTCGGCGGTGTCCGCGGGCGACGGCCCCATCGTGCTGTACGCGGGCGCGGAGCGGCTCGACGACCGGCGCAGCACCCTCGGCGAGCCCCCCTTGATAGACGGCGCGGTGCTGTCCCTGGGCGCCCCGCCGGCGCCCGAACCCCACCCCGAGCTGGACGACGCCCCGACCCAGCTCCAGGTCGTGGCCGGCCCGGACGCGGGCGGGGTTCATCTGCTGCACGGCGGCGAGATCCGCATCGGGCGCTCGGCCGAGGCCGACGTACCGCTCGACGACCCGGACGTCTCCCGGCTGCACTGCGCGGTCACGGTCGCCGCCGACGGCCGCGTCTCGGTGACCGACCTCGGCTCCACCAACGGCACGACGCTGGACGGCACCCGCGTGACCACCCGCCCGGTGCGGTTCGTACCGGGCGCGCTGTTGCGGATCGGGGAGTCGGCGCTGCGGCTGGCTCCGGCCGGCGGCCCGGGAGCGCGCGTGCGGACGGAGCCGGACGGCGAGGGGCACACCCGCGTCCCGGCCGTCGGCCAGGGCGTCGACGCGGTGGCCGGCCCGCCCTCGGGAGCCGGTGCGCCGGTGCCCCACGCGCGCGTGGCGGACGGCGGAGACACGACCGCCCGTGACCACGGCCCGGTCGAGCCGCCCGTCGTGCCGGGGCAGGGCGGGGCGCCGCGGATCGAACGGGACGGCGGGTCCGGCAGAGCGCTCCCGGCACCGCGCGCGGGCGACACCCATGGCGCGGGCTTCGGAGTGGGCGCGCTAGACGGGGGTTTCGAGGACGAGAACGGGAGCCCCGAGGGCGGAGCCGTCGGCAGCCGCCGCAAGGGCACCCCGCTGCGGGGCACCGACGTGCCGCCCGGCGTGCGCAGGCGCGGCGGGCTCACGGCATGGGCGCGACGGCTGACGGGCGGCCGCGGCGAGCAGGGCGCGGCGACCGGGCATGAGGCGTACGACGACGAGATGCCGCCCGCCGAGGCGTCCGGGCTCCCGAAGGCGACGACGGGCTCCCGGCAGCCGGAGACCTGGCCGGACCCGGCGACACTGCTGCTGACGGCCCTCGGCCCCGGCCCCCGGCTGTGGGAGCGCGCACCGGGTCACCCGGAGGCGCTCACGGTGCGGCTCGGCACCGCCGACCGCGCGGCACCCGACGGCTCGGGGCTGCTGCCCGCCGTACCCATGACCGCCGATCTGCGGGAGGTCGGGGCGCTGGGGCTGGCAGGTCCGCGCGAGCGGCTCGCCGGGCTGGCCCGCGCGGTGATCGCCCAGCTCGCCGCGCTGCACTCGCCGGACGTGCTGGAAACGGTCCTGATCAGCGCGGACCGCTCCCGCCCCCTGGAGGAGCGCACCGCCGAGTGGGCCTGGCTGGGCTGGCTCCCGCATGTCCGGCCCGGGCACGGCCAGGACTGCCGGCTGCTGCTGGCCTACGACCGCGAGCAGGCGACGGCCCGCACGGAGGAGCTGCTGCGGCGGCTGGACGACCTGGCGGAGGGGCCGGGCGACGGGGCCTGCGGCGCGAGCCCGGCCCGGACGCCGTCCGCCGTCCCGGACGGCCGGGACCCGGACCGGTGTGGCGATCGCCGGCCTTCCTGGGCGCGGGACGACGAGTCGGGCGAAAGGACGGCGGACGGGTTCGCGGGGCCGTACACGGTGGTCGTCGTCGACGGCGATCCCGGGGGCGCCGATCTGCGGGAGGCGGTGGCCAGGCTGGCGCTGGAAGGCCCGCGGGCCGGTATTCACGTGGTCTGCCTCGCCGAGACGGCCGCGGCCTCGCCCGCGTCACCGGTGACGGAGACCTTTGAGGCGGCGTGCACGGCGGCGCCGGCGTTCCGCGAGTGCGGGGCGGTCGGGCTGCTGAGCGGTGATGTGGCGACGGCGCTGCGGCTGGTGCGGGTGGCCCGGGGCGGGGCGGTCCCGGCAGCCGCGCAGGCAACCGGTGACACGCCCGACCACGGCTCGGGCGCCGTCCCCGACCCGCCCGGCCACAGCTCCCCGGACAACGGCCCCGCCGCCTCCCCC
>CBFGZZ010000489.1:0-5504 GCA_965653385.1 uncultured Streptomyces sp.
CCTCCACGACGCTGATCACCACCAACGACCCGGTGAAGATCGCCGAGGACTACGCCATGCTCCAGCACCTGGCCGACGGCCGGGTCGACCTCATGATGGGGCGCGGCAACACCGGCCCGGTCTATCCCTGGTTCGGGAGGGACATCCGGCAGGGCATCAACCTCGCCATAGAGAACTACGCCCTGCTGCACCGGCTGTGGCGCGAGGACGTCGTCGACTGGGAGGGGAAGTTCCGCACCCCGCTGCAAGGGTTCACGTCCACGCCGCGGCCGCTGGACGGCGTACCGCCGTTCGTCTGGCACGGGTCGATCCGCTCGCCGGAGATCGCCGAGCAGGCGGCGTACTACGGCGACGGGTTCTTCCACAACAACATCTTCTGGCCGAGGGAGCACACCGCGAAGCTGATCGACCTGTACCGGGAGCGGTACGCGCACTACGGGCACGGAACGGCGGAGCAGGCGATCGTGGGGCTGGGTGGCCAGGTGTTCATGCGTCCCAACTCCCAGGACGCCGTCCGCGAGTTCCGCCCCGTCTTCGACCACTCGCCGGTGATGGGCGGCGGGATCTCCATGGAGGAGTACATGGAGCAGACCCCGCTGACGGTCGGCACACCCGAGCAGGTCATCGAGAAGACGCTCACCTTCCGCGAGTACGCCGGCGACTACCAGCGTCAGCTGTTCGTGGTGGACGGCGGCGGAATCCCGCTGAAGACCGCGCTGGAGCAGATCGACATGCTCGGCGAGGAGGTCGTCCCGGTCCTGCGCGAGGAGTTCGCCAGGAACCGGCCGGCCGACGTACCGGACGCCCCCACCCACACCGCCCTGCTCGCGGCCCGTGACGCCGAGCGCGCACAGCCGACCGGACCCGTGGCGTGACACCCCAGGAGAGGAGCCGAAAGACGATGACCGACAACTTCAACGCGTACGCGGCGGCCGACGGAGTGGCACCCGACCGCTGGGCCAGCGCCCTGCACCTGTTCGACGGCGGGGCCGGGGTGCCGCACGAGGAGAGCACCCTGGAGCGCTGGGAGCGGGCCCGGCTGCTGTTCGACGCGAAGGACTACACCGGTGCGGCGAAGCTGCTCGCGGCCGTGGTCGAGGAGGCGCCGGAGCAGACGGGTCCCCGGCTGCTGCTGGCCCGCGCCTACTACCACTCCGCCCAGCTGGGCCGCGCGGAGGAACAGTTGCGCCAGATCGTCGAGCGCGATCCGGTGGAGGACTACGCCCACCTGATGCTGGGACGCACCCTGCAACGCCAGGGACGCCAGGACGAGGCGGAGCCCTGGCTGCGGATGGCCGGCGCGTTCGCGGGTGAGTTCCCGGACGACGCGTGAGCGGCGCGGGCGGCTTCTACAGCCCGTAGACCTGCCCGGTCTGCGCTCCCTCGACGGAACGCACGTATGCCTGCGCAGCGTCGTCGACGCGGACCGGCGACATGCCCGGGAAGAAGGCCTCGTACTTGTCGAGGCTCTCCGTGAAGACCGTCGGGCTGACCGCGTTGACGCGCTGCGGGGCGATCTCGATGGCGGCGGCGCGCACGAACGACTCCACCGCGCCGTTGGCCATGGAGGCGGCGGTGCCCGTGGGTATGGGCTCTCGTGCCAGCACGCCCGTGATCAGGGTGAACGAGCCGCGTTCGGAGATGCGGGAGATCCCTTGCCGCACGAGTTCGATCTGGCTGAGCACCTTGCCGTGGAAGGCGGCGAGGTAGTCCTCGGGGGTCATCTCGGTGATCGGCTTGAACGGCGTGGAGCCGGCCGCGCTGACCACCGCGTCCACACGGCCGGCCCGCTCGTACAGTTCGCGGATCTGCGCCGGGTCGGTGACGTCGTGCCGCAGGTCGCCGGCGTCGCGCCCCACGGTGAGGACCTCGTGGCCACGGCCGGTCAAGGCCCTGTGGACGGCCGTGCCGAGGGTGCCGGTGGCACCGATGAGCAGAATCTTCCGGGTCTTCAGAGCCTTCATGGCCGTGACGCTACGCCCGCCCCACCGGACGGGAGAAATACCTCCCGGACAGCATTTATGCTCCAGAGTTATGAATGTGGAGCTGCGGCACCTGCGGGCGCTCGTCGCGATCGGCGACGAGGGCACCATCACGGACGCCGCGGCCGTGCTGCGCGTCAGCCAGCCCGCGCTCTCGCGCACCCTGGACCAGCTGGAAAGCCGCGTCGGCGTCCGGCTCGTGGAGCGCACCACGCGCCGCCTCGCCCTCACCGACGCGGGCCGGCGGCTGCACGAACGGGCCCACTCCATCCTCCGGCAGCTTGACGACGCGCTGACCGAAACCACGGCCGACGCACGGCCCCTGCGTATCGGCTTCGCCTGGGCGGCGCTCGGCGACCGCACCGTACCGCTGCTCCGCGACTGGCGCGAACAGCACCCGGAGACCCCGCTGCGGGTGCACCGCCCAGACGATCCGGAAGCGGCCCTGCGGCGCGGGGAGATCGACGTGGCGTTCCTGCGTACGGCGCCTGCCGCGGATGCCGGGCTGGAGGTCCGGTCGCTGTACCGGGAGCGGCGGCTGGTCGCGGTGCCCGACGGGGATCCCCTCGCCGAGCGCGCGGCCGTGCGCCTGAGCGACCTCGCCGATCGGCCTGTCGTCCTCTGCGCCACCGCCGCCACCACGACCGGCCTCTGGCCCGAAGGGCAGCGGCCCCGCACCTTCGAGGTGGCCAACGTCGACGAGTGGCTCACCGTGATCGCGACCGGAGACGCGGTCGGTGTCACCGCGGAGGCCACCGAGCACAGCCATCCGCACCCCGGGGTCCGCTATCGGCCCCTCGCGGACGCGCCCCCGGTAACGGTCCGCCTGGTGTGGCCGAAGGACGCGACGCACCCCGTCCTGCGCGCCTTTCTCGACCATGTCGAGCGGGTGATCGGCGCGGCGGAGGACGGGACGGGCAGCCGCAAGGACAGGGCGGGCAGCCGCAAGGACAGGGCGGGCACCAGCAAAGACAGGGCGGGAAGGGCCCTATCCACTTCTCGCGGATCCTGATTGCGCGGTGCGCGGCCGTCATCCGCTTCCCCGCGCCGTTCCGGGTCCTTCCCGTCACCTCCAGCACACCATGCGCACGGCTGATGCGCCAGGGCCGCCCGCCCTCGCCGGGCACGGACGGCGAAGTGGCGGCGGATTCCGGGAGGGGCCGGAGGTGACAAGGCGGGCCTGGCGGGTACCCATGAGCGGATCCCGCCGGGCGCGGGTGAGCCGTCGAGCGGAGGTGAGAAGGCCGTGCGGTTCGCGTTCCCTGCTGCCGACCTGCACCGGCAGCCCCTGGATGTCGTACCCGCCGGGCACCGCCGCGCGCACTGCCCGAGCGCCGTCCCGCCGCGGCGAGCTTGACCATGCGTCCGCCCGACACGTCCGGCGCGCCCGACCCCCCTGACCGGTGGTCCGGGGACGCGCTCGCCCCTGTCCTGCGGGGCGTGCGCGCCGTCGTCTTCGACACCGACGGAGTGATCACCGACTCGGCCAAGGTGCACGCCGCCGCCTGGAAGGCGGCCTTCGACGCCTTTCTGCGTGCCCACTCGCCCGCGGACCCCGACCAGCGCCGCCCTTTCGACCTGCGGGACGACTATCTGCGCCACGTGGACGGCAGGTCCCGCCTCGACGGAGCCGCGGCGTTCCTCGCCTCCCGCGGCATCGAGGTGCCGGACGAGACGGTCCGGTCCGTCGCCGGGGACAAGGAGCGCCTCTTCATCCAGCGGCTGCGCGAGCACGGCGTCGACGCCTACCCGGGGACCGTACGGCTGGTGCGGGCCCTGCGCGCGGCAGGAGTGCCCGGAGCGGCGGCGTCCGCGTCCCGGCACGCCGGTGAGCTGCTGAGCCGGGCCGGCGTGCTCGACCTGTTCGACGCCCTCGTGGACGGCGTCGAGTCGGCCCGGCTGGGCCTCGCGGGCAAGCCGGAGCCGGACCTCTTCCTGGAGGCGACCCGCCGGCTCGGCGTCCCCGCAGACCGGGCCGCCGTCGTCGAGGACGCCCTGGCAGGGGTGGAGGCGGGGCGCCGCGGCGGATTCGCCCTGGTGGTCGGCGTGGACCGGGCCGCAGGCGCGGACACCGCGTCGCGGCTGCTGCGGCACGGCGCCGACCTCGTCGTGCACGACCTCGGAGAACTCTGCGCGGGAGGAGCGCCGACGTGACGGACCGGAGCCTGGAGGCCGAGGGTACGGGCTGGAGCTGGGAGTACGAGGGCTACAAGCCCGCCGACGAACGCCTCCGGGAGTCGCTGTGCACGCTCGGCAACGGCTACTTCGCCACCCGGGGCGCGCTGCCCGAGTGCGCCGCCGACGACGTCCACTACCCGGGGACCTATGTGGCCGGCATCTACAACCGGCTCACTTCCGAGGTGGCCGGCCGCCGTGTGGAGAACGAGGACATGGTCAATGTCCCGAACTGGCTGCCCCTGCGGTTCCGTCTCCCCGGCGGGGACTGGATCACACCGGACACCGCGCACGTCCTCGACCACCGGCAGATGCTGCACCTGGCCGCGGGCCTGCTGGAGCGCAGGACGCGGTACGACCTGGGCGAGGAGCGCGTACTGACCGTGCGACAGCACCGGATGGTGCACATGGCCGATCCCCATCTCGCGGCTCTGCGCACCGAGTTCACCGCCGAGGGATTCTCCGGCCCGCTCGAGGTGGAGGCCGCCCTGGACGGTGGTGTCACCAACTCCGGCGTGGCCCGCTACCGGGACCTGGACGGCCGGCATCTGACCCACGTCCACAGCGGCACCGCCGCCCCGGACACGGTCTGGCTGCGCTGCCGCACCCGTACCTCCGACATCCGGATCGGCATCGCCTCCCGGCTGACCGCCGACGCCCCCGTCACGGCCCGGCACGAACGGCCGTCCGCCATCCAGAAGCTGACCGTCGACCTGGCCCCCGGCGGGACCGTCACCGTCGACAAGACCGTGGCCCTGCACACCTCCCGCGACCCCGCCATCAGCGACCCGCTGCACGCCGCCGTCGACCGGGTGGGCCGGGCTCCCGGTTTCGACGGGCTGGTCGCGTCGCACCTCACGGCGTGGGACCAGCTCTGGCGCCGCGCCGCGCTGGAGGTGCCCGGCGAGTCGGGCCGCATCCTGCGGCTGCACCTCTTCCACGTCCTGCAGACCCTCTCCCCGCACACCGCCGACCTGGACGTCGGCGTACCGGCCCGGGGACTGCACGGCGAGGCCTACCGCGGCCATGTCTTCTGGGACGAGCTGTTCGTGCTGCCGTACCTGAACCTGCACTTCCCGGAAGTCTCCCGGGCCCTGCTCCGGCACCGCCACCGACGCCTCGAACAGGCCTGCACCGCGGCCCGGGCGGCGGGTCACCGGGGCGCGATGTACCCCTGGCAGAGCGGCAGCGACGGACGCGAGGAGACCCAGCAGCTCCATCTCAACCCCCGCTCGGGACGCTGGCTGCCCGACCACTCCCGGCTCCAGCACCATGTCGGCTCGGCGATCGCGTACAACGTGTGGCAGTACTGCGAGGCGAGCGGCGACATGGAGTTCCTGCACACCA
>CBFGZZ010000490.1:0-5480 GCA_965653385.1 uncultured Streptomyces sp.
TACTCGTGATCGCTGTGACCGGAGCCACCGGAAACGTCGGCCGTCCGCTCGTCGAGGCGCTCGCCCGCGCGGGCGAGAAGGTGACGGCCGTGTCCCGCCGTCCCCTCCCCCACGAACTCCCGGAGGGCGCACGGCATGTCCGCGCCGACCTCGCCGATCCCGCCACCCTGGGCCCGGCCCTGGACGGCGCGGACGCCCTGTTCCTCCTGCTCGCCGGTGAGCTGCTCGGCGGCGGGGCGCCCGCGGTCGAGGTGCTGGCGGCCGCCCAGGAGGCCGGCGTACGGCGCGTCGTCCTGCTCTCCTCGCAGCTCAACGGCACCCGGCCGGACGCCCTCTCGCACGTCCGGCTGCGGGAGTTCGAGGCGGCCGTACGTTCCTCGGGCCTGGCCTGGACGATCCTGCGCCCGGGCGGCTTCGCCTCCAACGCCTACGCCTGGAGCGAGACCGTCCACACCCGGCGCACGGTCTTCGCCCCGTTCGCCCACGTCGCCCTGCCGGTCGTGGACCCGGCGGACATCGCCGAGGTCGCCGCCGCGGTCCTGCGCGACGAGGGCCACGCAGGACAGACGTACGTGCTGACCGGACCGGCCGCCGTCACCCCGCGGCAGCAGGCGGCGGCACTCTCCGCGGCGCTGGGCGAGCAGGTGGACTTCGTGGAGCTGACCCGTGAGCAGGCGCGTGAGCACATGGCGCGGTTCATGCCCGAGCCCGTGATCGACGGCACCCTCGACATCCTCGGCGCGCCGCTCCCCGCCGAACAGCGGGTCAGCCCCGACATCGAGAAGATCCTCGGCCGCCCGGCCGGCCCCTTCGCCCGGTGGGCACGGCGCAACGCCCACGCCTTCGCATGACGCCGATGCGTCGCGTGTCTCAGCACGTCAGCGGCTTGCGCCATGAGCACTCGACGTCGGCCTTCGTGTCACTCCTGAGCGTGGCGGCCGGCGCCGCGGCCTCGGCGGTCGACCTGGCCAGCGTCACCACGATGGCGTCCTCCAGGGCCTTCACGGACGAGGCCAGATAGTTGTTCAGGACGATGCCGTAGACGAGTTCCCGTCCGTCGGCGCCGGTGACGTACCCGGAGAGAGCAGACGCCCCCGTCAACGACCCCGTCTTGGCACGGGCGTTGAGCGCGGCGGGCGTGCCGCACATCCGTGAGCGCAGGGTGCCGCCGACGAACCGGTCGGGGTCGCAGGCGACGGGCAGCGAGCGGTACCAGTCGGCGTACCAGGGCTCGGCGCGCACGGCGAGGAGCAGCTCGACGAGTTGCCCGGCGGGGAAGTTGTCCATCCGCGAGAGCCCGGACCCGTCGACCTGCCGCACCTTCCCGGCGTCGACGCCGACGCCCTTGAGGTAGCCGCTGATCGCCGCCAGCCCGGCGCCCCAACTCCCCTGCCGCGAGACCTCGTACCCCATGGCCTTCGTGAGGATCTCGGCGTGCATGTTGTTGGAGAGTTTCATGAACGGGATGAGCAGTTCCCTCAGGGGCATGGACCGATGGGACGCCAACTCCACGGCCGCGCCGGGCGTCTGGCGCCCCAGCCGGGTGGGGCCGCTCACCCTGACCCCGTGCTCCGCGAGTGCGTCCCGGAACACGGCGGCGGCGTATCCGGTGGGCTCCCACACGGTGGCCCACTCCTTGGCACCGGCACCGCCGACCGGGGTCGTCCCGCTGACCACGACCGTGTTCGTGCCGTGCTCCCGCTCGACGGTGAGATCGTTCGTCCCGCCGGCGGCGACGGTCGTGGCCCGTACGTCGATGTCGACGTAGTCGGTGTCGGGGGTGACGGACACGACCGGCTCGTCACCGGCCTCCTCCCCCGGCGCGACCGTGACGATCACGGTCCCGGTGTCGTAGTCGGTGTCGGGTGCCACGCTCAACGCGCTGATCTGCGCGGAGTAGTAGGAGGACTCGTCGTCGGCGGCCCAGGACCGCCCGAGCCGTACGTCGTCGAACCGGGTGTCGTCGGCGAGCAGCCGCCCGTCCACGCGTTTGATCCCGGCCGCGGCGATGCGCGCGGCCAGTTCGTCGTAGTCGTCGGCGAGCAGGGTCGGGTCGCCGGTGCCGCGCAGATACAGGTCGCCGCGGAGCACGGAGCCGTGCCGCCGTCCGGTGGCCAGCACATCGGTGGTGAACCGGTACTGCGGCCCGAGGATCTCCATGGCCGCCGCCGAGGTGGCGAGCTTGGTGTTGGAGGCGGGCATCAGCCGGGTCGAGGGCAGATGCTGGTAGAGGAGCTCACCGGTGCGGGCGTCCGCGACCACGACGCTCGCCACGCCGCCCTCCATCCGCGCGTCGCCCAGGATGGTGTCGACGGCCTCCGGCAGGCCGGTACGGTCCGCGTCCGCACCGGCCTGCGCGCCGGGCCCCAGGACGGCGGCGACGAGCGCCACCGCGACGGGCCAGATCCACGTTCTTCCACGGGAGTTGAAGCCTCTCCCGGACGTTCTCACGGGTCCGCTCATGCTTCAGCAGCATCCCGGACAAGCGCCCCCGGCAACAGAGCGCCTCGGTCCCTCGGCCGGCTCAGCCCAGCCCCCAGGCCCGCCCCATCCGATACGCGCCGCACAGGTTCACGTCCAGGACATACGCCCCCGCGCTCCCGCACTGCTCGCTCCCGCTGCCCGGATCGACGGGCTGACCGTGCCCCATCCCGGTGACGCCGTACGTCTCCACGACCGCACGCCCGCCCGCGTCGCGGAAGACCTGGTGCGGGTACCCGGCGACGGTGTCGCTGACGTCGGCGGCCTGATCGGTCCCGTGCACCTCGGTCCACTGCCTCGCCAGGTCGGTCATGTTGACCGGCTTCACGGTGTGGTCGGCCGTGCCCTGGAAGGCGACGAGCGTGGGCCAGGGCCCGGTGAACCCGGGCCGGACGGCGCGCACGCGGTCGCCCCACTGCTTCGGGGTCTGTGTCGCCCCGACGTACATGCACACCCACGGCGACCCGGCGGCCTGCGCGCACCCGTACGGCAGCCCGGCGACGATCCCGCCCGACGCGAACTTCTCCGGGTACGCCGCCATCATCACGGCGGTCATCCCGCCCCCGGCGGACAGCCCCGTGACATACACCCGTGACCCGTCCCCGGTGGCGTCGGCGAGCTGCCGGTCGACCATCTGCGCGACGGACGCGGCCTCGCCCTGGCCGCGCGCGATGTCGCCGCCGAGGAACCAGTTGAAGCAGGACGAGACGTTGTTGGCGGTCCGCTGCTGCGGCAGCACGACGGAGAAGCCCCAGCGGTCGGCGAGTTGGAGCCATCCGCTGCCGGTGCCGTATCCGGAGGCGTTCTGGGTGCATCCGTGCAGCGCGACGACCACGGGCCGGCCGGCGGGCAGCCCGTCGGGGACGTACCGGAACATGCGCAGGGCACCGGGGTTGGTGCCGAACCCGGTCACCTCCTGGAGTGAGGCGGCCGTGGCCCGGCCGGGCGAGAGGAAGGCGGCGATCAGGGCGGCGACGAGAAGGGTCGCCCCCAGGAGGATTCGACGGCTTGCGGCTCTGGTCTGTGTCATGCGGAGGGACCGTAGAAGCACGAACGACCCGTCGATATGGAGTCGGACACCACAACCAACGCGTCCGCCATGGTGGTTCACTCGGTGAGCGAGCCGTCCTTACGGAACTGCCGCACGAACGTCCCCGGGTCGCGTACGACCTCCCACAGGCCGGCCCCGAGCAGCAGCAGGCTGCTGACGAAGCACACCCAGAACACGAACTGGGCGCCCGAGGCGAGGTTGTCGGTGCCGCCGCCCTCATGGAGGCAGTACGCCTGCGGGGGAAACGCCTTGGAGACGCCGACACCGCCGTAGTACATCGAGCACGGGTCCTCGCCGGGATCCTTGGCCGTGTCGTCCGCCGTGACGACCACCAGCCAGGCCAGCGCCGCCACCGGGACCGTGACGAACACCGACATCTTCGTCCAGAGGGGCAGGCGCGGGTGGCCCAGTAGTCCGTTCAGTGCGATCAGTACGGCGACGAAGACCGCGCCGACGACCACGGCGGCGAACGTCTTCCCGAGCACCGTGTGCAGCAGCCAGACCACCCCGGCCACGGGAGGCGTGGTGAGGACGACGACCTTGACGCCGGGCGGGATCCTCGGGTGCGCGAGCAGCCCCAGCGCGACCGCACACCCGAGGGCGAACAGGAAACCGGTCACCGGGGGCCGCGCTTCACGGGGAGGGGAAGGTCGGCGAGACGAAGGACGGAGGCGGCGGCGTCGGCCGCTCGGCGCCGGTGCCGGTCGCTCGGGAGGTCTCGTCCTTCTGCCATGGCCCGACGCCGAGCTGCCCCGTCGTCCCGAGGTCCAGCTCCGGCTGCACGATCACAGGGGCGGCACCGGACTTCGCCCGCACCCGGACGTACGGCACGTTCACCGGGTCGCCGACCCCGGCCTCGGTGGTGTTCCGCCAGGCGAGCGTCGACTGGGCGGCCTCACCGGGCCGCAGGGCCACGCGCTGCGGGCTTTCGCCCCCTCCGACGGCGGAGCTGATCCGACCGGTCCCCTGGAGGATCCGCACACCGTCCACCGAGCCGTGGCGCTCGTCGAGGAGTTCGAGCTCCGGGTAGCCGTTGAGCTCGTAGGTCTTGGTGCCGCAGTTGACGAGATGCAGTCCGACGACACGCAAGCCCATGGCGCCGTCCCCCTGGTCCGCGTAGACGTGCACGCCGGACGCGGGGCACGGCCCCGAGGCGGACGCCGCCTCGTCGGCGGGAACGCTGCGCACCTTGAGCACGTCGATGCCCGACACCTCGGGGGCGTGCGTGACCGACTGCCTCATGGCGACGGCTCCCTTGACGGTCCGCCCCGGTCCGACGGCCTGGACGGTCTGCTCGACGTTGTCGACCGCGCCGCCGGACGGCGAGAGGAAGGTGAAGGTCACCGTGTAAGTGACCGTCTTCGTCCCGGAGTTGGTGATCTCGAACGCGGCCGAGTAGTCGGCCTCGCAGCCGCTCCCCACGTCCCAGGCGTACAGGCCGGTGACCTGCACGCCGTCCTCGTCCGGACCGGTGGCAGAGGGCAGGGGCAGCGGCGTCGGCGTACCGGACGGGGTGACGGACGGGTCGTCCCTCACGGAGGACGGCAGGCTGCCGTACTGGGAGTAGCCCGAGGGGCACAGCGCGGCGGCGTTGACCGACACCCCGGCGCCGCGCGCCCCGGTCGCGTCATCCCCTTGCGTGGCGCTCTGGGAACCACACGCGGCGAGCAGCAGGACCCCGGCGAATGCGGCGGGGACGGTACGCGAGGCGGTAGGCATCCGCCCAGCTCACCAGGCTGGGGACGCCCAGGCTGTGACGGAAGCCATACCTCCGGTCACAGCGCTGTCACAGATCACGAAGGACACAGATCACGAAGGACGCGGTCCGGGCGTGCCGGCCGAGGCCTGGCCCGGCCCCTGGCATGACAAAGGCCCCGCTGCCCGAAGGCGGCGGGGCCTTTGCCCACATGGGTGACTGGAGGTCCGAAAACCTCCTGATCGTGGAGAT
>CBFGZZ010000491.1:0-5461 GCA_965653385.1 uncultured Streptomyces sp.
ACGTCCAAGAAGCCCAAGGCCGCCGACCCGGCGAAGGTCCGGTCCGCCATCACGTCGCAGCCGGGCACGGAGTCGTACTACGGGAAGGCCCAGACCGAGGTCGCCGTGGCCGGGGTCTCAGGATCGATCCAGGCCAGCCTCTACGAGGGCGATTCGCGCCCCGGCAGCTACGAGATGCTCTCCGGGCACTGGATCACCGGCAGGGGACAGGTCGTGGTGCCCTCACGCTTCCTGGAAAGGACCAGCGCCAAGCTCGGTGACACGGTACGGGTGACCTACGAGAAGGAGACCGCGAACCTGCGGATCGTGGGCGAGTCCTTCGACACGTCGGGCAGCCGGCTGGAGATCCACGCGGACATGGCCGACTTCACCTCGGCCGAGCCCAGCACCTTCCTCGTCGAGACGAAGTCCGGCGTCTCCGCCGACGAGTACGCCCAGAGGGCCGCCGCGGTCGTACAGCCACTGGGGGGCGACGCCACGACCGGTTCCGAGTCGGGGCAGGACGGCGTCATCCTCATCATGGCCGCCATGGCGGTGCTGCTCACCCTCATGCTGATCATCGTGGCCGCTCTCGGCGTACTCAACTCCGTGGTCCTCGACACCCGGGAACGCATCCACGACCTGGGCGTCTGCAAGGCGATCGGCATGTCGCCGCGGCAGATCCTGGGCCTCGTGCTCGCCTCGGTGGCCGTGATCGGCGTGATCGGCGGGCTGCTCGGGGTCCCGGCCGGGTACGCGCTGCACCACGTCGTCATGCCGGTGATGGGGCGTGCCGTCGGCACCATCCTGCCGTCGGTCGTCCTCGATGTGTACGGGCCTATCCGGCTGCTCCTGCTGGGGCTCGGCGGGGTCGTGATCGCGATGCTGGGCGCGCTGATCCCGGCAGGCTGGGCCGCCAGGGCGCGTACGGCCACGGCGCTGCGCACCGAGTAGCCTCCGGCGGAGCGCGAGCTGCCGGCCGGGTCCGCCAGGGCCGCGGGGTCGGGCCGCCGTACAGGCACAGGCCATCAGTGAAACGTCGCACCACGGCTCACTCGTCCTCGTGCCTCCGCATACGCCGCGGCACAGCTCTGGCCCTCGGCCCATGGTGCTGCTGATCGGCGAGCCGGCTCGCGAGCGCGCCCGCTCTCGGTCGGCCGGCGGGGCATCCGTCCGGCGACAAGAAGGGCGACGAGCACGGGCCGGCGTCCACCGGGCAGTCCTCGATTGACATCACCCGCTCACACCACCTGCACAGCAAGTCAGCTTGAGCGCCCACTGCGGTAAGACGCCTCACGGCCTCCGTCGCGGTCTCACACCATGTCCGGTCGACAACCGTCGTCGAGGCGGTTCCCTGGAACCGCCCCCAGGCTTCCACGTCATCAGTCCGGAGAAGTGACCGATCCAAAGCTGATCGCACCGGATCAAAACGATCGGGGCATGGCGAAGACCTCCGCGACGCCCCCGAGCAGCTCCAGTGGGGGATCTCAGATTCCGTGGCCAAATCTCACGACCGGTGGCCACTCGGTGGCCGATCGGCCACGTACCTGAGACGGGCTGGTCAGCCGGTTCACTCGTTCGAGTGCGACAGACGCGATGCAGAGCCTGCATGGACAGTCTTCCAGCGGCGCGCCTCGTCAGCCACTTCGTGCCGGGGGGCGGACAACGATGGTCAGCCCAGACGTCACACTCGGTGTCCTCTTGGCCAAATGGCCCACTCTAGGCGGGAAGGAATGGCCCACATGCTTGGGCTGCCTGGATCCTAAGGTCGAAGGTGCCCACCGCGGCGCACACCAGCGCCCACCTCCCGCCCCCCGGAGGAATGCCTCATGCAAGCCATCACCGTTCAGGACCGCGAGGCCGGTGCCAGCGGACTGGCCCTCGCCGAGCTGCCCCACCCACACGCCGCGGAGAACGACGTGATCGTGAAGGTCCACGCCGCCGGTTTCACGCCGGGCGAGCTGGAGTGGCCCGGCACCTGGACCGACCGGGCCGGACGTGACCGGACCCCGAGCGTGCCCGGCCACGAACTGTCCGGCGTCGTCACCGAACTCGGCTACGGCACCACCGGCCTGACCATCGGGCAGCGCGTGTACGGCCTGACCGACTGGGCCCGCAACGGCACCCTGGCCCAGTACACCGCGGTCGAAGCCCGCAACCTCGCCCCGCTCCCCGCCGACGTCGACCACGTCACGGCCGCCGCGCTGCCCATCTCCGGACTCACCGCCTGGCAGGCCCTGTTCGACCACGCCCATCTCCGAACCGGGCAGAGCGTCCTCATCCACGGAGCCGCGGGCGGCGTCGGCTCGATCGCCGTGCAACTGGCCCGCGCGGCGGGCGCCCAGGTGATCGGCACAGGACGCGCCGACGACCGCGACACTGCACTGGGTCTGGGCGCCCACGCCTTCGTCGACCTCCAGGCCGAGAAGCTGGAGGACATCGGCGACGTCGACGTGGTGTTCGACGTGATCGGCGGCGAAATCCTCGAACGTTCCACCGCTCTGGTCCGCCCCGGCGGCACCCTGGTCACCATCGCCGAGCCCGTCACCGTCCACCCCCACGACGGACGGGCCGTCTTCTTCGTCGTCGAACCCGACCGTGTCCGCCTGAGCGACCTCGCCCAACGGGTGCGGGACGGACGCCTCAAGCCGATCATCGGTGACGTGCGGCCGCTCACCGAAGCGGTCGCCGCGTTCACACCGGACAAGCGGACTCACGGCAAGACGATCATCCGCGTCGCCGAGGACTGAGCCGGCGGGCCGGCGAGCCACCGAGCCGCATCAGCTCGGCGGCCGCCCGGCACGGGACGGGGGCAGTGACGCCGGACGGCGCGTATGAGACCGACCAGAACGGCGCGAGGAACGGAACCACAGCACGCGTATCCGACATGCGACCGCGGCCGTACGGACGGCCGGGATACCCCTTCACCGGGACAACCACATGTTCGAGGCTACGCCGGCACCAGTGACTCCCGGTTCCGCGACGAGGTGAAGCCGAAGAGGCCCTCATCTCGGGCCAGTTCCTCGCTGAGACGGGCGCCGACACTGCTGGACCGGCGTCACCGACGAAGTCTGCCTACGCCGCATCGTGGCCCGGCACGACCCACATGTGGACCCGGGGACCTTCGTCACCTGCGTCTACAGCCTCGACCGCGCCCTGAACCGAACGACGCCCGCCGAGCTCCGGCACCCAGCCGGTGCTGTCCGACGGCCAACCCCTGGCCTGCCGCAACACCGCCCTTCACGCCCGCCAACCACCAGCCCTTCGCCGGCCACCTCACCCAGCTAGAGAACGCCCTCGCCCCGCGCAGCGGCGCGGCAGAGGACGTCCCCGGGCTGGTTCTTGAGGTGACAAGCGCAGGCCCTGGGCTGGCGCAACCTCCCGCCCGCGACCACCAGGTCGGCCACGAGTACGTCGACTGCTACGGCGAGGTACAGGCCAGAGAGGCTTTGCACGACTTTCATGAGCGCGTTCGTCGACGAGGTCACACTTCCGACCCTGCCCGGACACACCACCTGGGAGCGGTCATGTCAGCTGGGGGCATCTCCGAAGAGAATCATCCAGCGGTCGACGTGGCCACCGCCACCTGGGCTCCCGTGGGCACGGCCGGACAGCGGGAGCCGGGGAATCCTGCCCAGGACGCCCCGGCCATTCACTCGCCTGGCCCGTTCTACAGTAGGGTCAAGGTACTTTCCCAGATGTAGTCGGATCCGAGGTATCCATTCCACTCGGCCCAGCCATGCGGTTGGATCTCAAGCATCGGGGAGTATATGTTTCCCTTCCCCTCCGGGCGCAGATAGCATCTGGTCTGATAACGCCAGAAGTTGGTCGGGTGCGGGAAGACATGGCAGTTCCAGTAGTGCCATCCCTGCCCCAGCCGCAAGTTGTACGCGGTCCGAGCCGTTCCCCACGGGTAAAGCTCGGTCCACTCGTGGGTCCAGTGATAGTTCCCTGCGGCCAGCCAGATCCGCCTGTCGTTGGGAATGATTGTCGTATATCCGCCATAGTCGCCCGCGCGGCTGGCAAGGAATATGTCACGCCGCAACTCTTCGCCGTCGGCCCTGGCTGGTGAACCAGTCAGCAAAATGCCCATGGCGACAGCAAGCGCCGTAAGCATTCTGGCGATTTTCGTCTTCATTTCTCGAATTCCTCCTCTTTTGGAGATCGCGAGTCGTCGCATGGGACGCTCGTGAAGTCGAAGTCGTGGACCTTGCCATGAGTGGTGGTGCCGGCGGAGCTGTAGCCGGGCACTGTGCGCTGGGCACCGGGGGGCTGCCGGGACCAGCCGGCAGGCAGCGGCCGCAAACGCTCTGGCGAACTACGTGACCTGGCCGGCCGGCTCAATCCGCGATCCGGCGGATCGAGCCGGCGCTCTGCCTGGGTGCCGCGTGGGGATCGCTGGTCAGGCCCGGATCCAGAGGGAGCTGGTCCGGTCGTTCATCCAATCGCCGACATACGGCACGTTGGGCCCGTCGCCCGTTCCGTCGTACCAGTACTTCGAGTCGCCGTCCCGGTCGTAACCGTCGTAGATGGTCACCTCACGGCAGTAGCTGTACGTGTAGAAGCCGGAGATCTCGTTGTCCCAGATGAGGTTCGGCCGCAGGCGGTAGCCGGATGAGTCGCAGCGCTGGTCCGCGTCCGACACGACGATGCGCGTGACGTCCCCCGGGTTGTTGTAGGCGTTCCAGAACCACTCCATGAGCAGAATCTTGGGTGCGGCCGCCGCCCTGAAGGCCGACGAGTTCGGGTCGTTGCTGCACGTCTGGGACTTCACCGGGGAGAAGCCCCCGCCGACCGACTTGCCGACCTCGACAACGCAGTACTTTCCGTCCCGCTTCCCGTCGTGCGCATCGTCCGCCGCGGCGGCACCGGTCGAGACACCTGTGATGAGCAGGACCGAGGCGATCATCGCCATTGGCCGGCGGGCCCGCTCGGCACCCTTGCGAGCATTCATGACTTTCCCTCCGTGAGGTGTGACGGGGGCAGCCCGACAGCCCCGCGCCTGCTGGTCCTGGTGGTCCGGCAGGCGTGGAGTCCCGGGCATGCCCCGAGGGATGCCGACGCTGGCAGTGCGCTCCGACGGCGCACAAGGAATCGGTGTCCCATGGGACGCTGGGACGCCGAAACAGGTAAGGACCTCGTGCTTCCGCTGACCCGCTGGGACGCCGGTGGGACAGAGCACGGGTGCGGCAGGACGGCGTTGAGTGCCCGGGGTGCCCTCTCCCCACAGCAACTGTCCGACCCCGTGGGCCCGGTCCCACCGGAGACCGGCAATCGACGACCACCTTGCGGACCTGGGCGGCGGTGACCTCGGCGACATCGTCGGCCCGGCCGAGACGGACGGTGTCCGAGAGCTGGGCACCAACTCCAGTACCTGGCACGGCCAGTACGGCCCCGCCGATCCACCGGCAGGGGCCGTATCCCTGTGTCGCAAGGAACGACCGCGTGCCTGCATCTGAAGAAGACGACCGGCCACACCGCA
>CBFGZZ010000492.1:0-5446 GCA_965653385.1 uncultured Streptomyces sp.
CTTTCGCTGCAGGTGGTCCTTGGTGCGCAGGCGGCGACGCAGCTGCCGCGCGCCCCACCAGGGGGCGGCGGGGCGGCGCGGCTCGGAGAACCGGGCGTTGCCCTCGGCCACCTCTGCCGGGTACGCGGGGCGCAGGCGGGCGACGCGTTCGGCGTCGGAAGCAGGGGGCGGTGGGGCGGGTGTGTCGGGGGTGTCGGGGGGCTGGTTCGTGGTGGCCATGTCCGTGGTCTCCTCTCGTTCCACTCTTCGGCACGGCGGTCGCCCTGCCGGTCGGTCGCTCACCGCTCCCGTGACTCCTGCGGCGCCCGTGGCTTCTGTGCCGCGAACTTCTCCAGGTACGCCGCCGCGGCAGCCGCCCCGCCCGCCGCACGGAAGGAGTCCCCGACGCGCCGGGCCGCCGCGCGGTAGGCGGGCCCGTCGAGTACGGCGTCGAGGGCGGCACCGATCCGTCGGCGGTCGGCGCGCCCGAAGCGCACCCGCACTCCGGCGCCGGCGCCGGTGACCTGGCCGGCGATCAGTGGCTGGTCGTCCCGGATGGGCGCGACCACCAGCGGTACGCCGTGCCACAGGCACTCGGCGACGGTGTTCTGCCCGGCGTGGCTGACCATCGCGGACGCCCGGCGCAGGAGCGGCAGTTGGGGGATCCGGGGCAGCACCAGGAGGTCGGCGTCGGACCCTTGGTCGAGTACCCCTCCGGGGTCGGCGACTACCGCCTGCAGCCGCCGCCCGCGCTCCCGCGCGGCGGCCGCGCACTCGGCGAGGAAACGCGCGCCCAGGCCGGTGTTGGCAGTGCCGAGTGAGACCAGGACCGTGGCCCGGTGCTCGTCGAGCCACTCCCAGGGGAAGTCGGCGGCCGGGCGCCGGGTGACCCCCGGACCGCCGTCCCGCAGCTGCGGCAGCCGCGGGCCCGGGCCCGCGAGTTCGGGGGTGGTGAAGGAGAGCACCAGGTCGGGGGAGAAGCGCGGATCGTGGGTGCACCCCGGGTCGCCGAGGCGGGCGCGCAGCTCCGCGACGAGCCCGGCGGTCCACTGAGCCACCTTCGGCATGCCGTCCAGGGCGTCGCTGAACTCCGCCGGGGTGGTCGACGCGGTGGCGTACGGCACCCCGAGGCGCTCGGCGACGAGGGCACCGGCGAGGGTCTGCTGGTCGGCGACGACGACATCGGGCCGGAACCCCTCGACCGCGCGGCGCACACCGGGCGCCATCGCCCCGGCGAGCGGCACGAGGAACTCCTCCCACAGGAAGCGCAAGGCCGCGGCACCGCGCAGGGCAGCCGGACGTTCCGGGAGCGTGGGCACGTCGCACGGGTACACCTCGGCGTCGGGCCCGGCCAGTTCCCCGACGAACCCGGGCAGTCCGGCCCAGGCGGCCCGGTGCCCGCATCTGGTCAGCTCGGCCGCCACGCTGACCGCCGGGTTGACGTGCCCGACCAGGGGCGGCACGACGAACAGAAAGCGGCTCACGGCGCGACCAGCTCCCGGTGGCCGTCCCGTAGCCAGTCGAGCAGCAGCGGGACGACCGTCTCGGGGGTGCCGACGAGCACGGAGTGCCCGTGCCCGGGCACCGTCACGGTGCGGCAGCGGGGCAGCAGCGATTCCAGCCAGGGCGCCGTGTCGGCCAGGTCGGAGGTGGCGCCGTACACCGCGCAGACCGGCACGTGCAGGCTCTGCCAGGACTCCTCGGCGGGGACGGGGCAGGATGCGATGTCCTCGGCGATGGAGGTGCCGTGCAGCAGCCGGGTGGCCCAGCGCACCAGGCGGGCCTCGTGGCGGCCGTAGGTCTCCTCGATCCACGGCAGGGTGCGCTCGTCGTGGAGCTGGTGGGCGGAGCCGGCCAGGATGCCGCTCATCTTCTTGGCCCAGGCGGCGGTCGGCGGCTCGGACTCGAGCATCAGGATGCCGGCGACCCGCTCGGGGCGGCGCAGTGCGTAGGCGAGGGCGACGGTGCCGCCGAAGGAGTTGCCGATCAGATGGACGGGTCCTTTCAGGGCGAGGGCGTCGAGTAGCGCGTCCAGGTCGCCGCTGAAGTCCTCGACACCGTAGCCGCGCGGCGGGCGGGAGCTGCGGCCGTGGCCGCGCTGGTCGTACATCACGACGTCGTGTCCGGCTGCGGCGAGCGCGGGCGCGATGGTGAAGTAGTAGCTGGTCAGGTTGTCGGTGGCGATGCCGTGCACGAGGACGACCGTCTGGGGCGGGCCCGGTGCCGGGGTGGGTGCGCCGCTCAGCCGCTCCACGTTCAGCCGGATCCCGCCCGCCTCGATCGTGGTCACCGCAGGCACCCCGCGATGTACTGGACGAGTTGTCCGACGGTCAGTCCGATGATGTCGGAGAGTTCGAGCGAGGCGAACCAGGCGGGGAAGTCGACCCGGTCGCCGTAGCGCCCGCCCAGCTCGGCGGTGAGCGTGACCAGGTCGATGGACTCCAGGTCGAGGTCCTCCACGAAGCGGGTGTCGGGGGTGATCGCGGTGTCGTCCAGTTCGAGGTCGTCGAGGACCGTGTGCAGAGCGTCGGTGACCTCGGTGAGGACGGCGGCGTACGCGGGGTCGGTGGTGGCGGGGCTGGTCATGATGGGCTCTCCTCGGTCCAAGCGACGGCGTAGGTACGGGTGGGCAGCCCCGGCGGGTTGGTCACATCGGCGAGCCGGATGCGCCGCAGCCGGCCGGAGGGTGCCCGGACCGTGAGGGCACGGGCGCCGTCTTCGACCTCGACCGCCGTGAAGTCCCGCGGTCGGCCGCCCAGTCCGGTGCCCTCGGCCTTGGCCGCGGCTTCCTTGGCGGCCCAGAACCGGGTCAGCCGGCCGGGGCCGCCGCCGAGCCCGGTGAAGAGCGCCCGCTCGTCCGGGGCGAGGATGGCGTCGTAGGTCGTTTCGGGGCGCTCGACGATCTCCTCGATGTCGATGCCGGTGCCGGTGCCAGGGCCGTCGGCGGCGGGGCGGACGAGTGCGACGGCGGCTTCCCGGCAGTGCGCCAGCGACAGTTCCAGAGGCGGGAGTTCTCTGCCGTGTACGCCCTCGGGGCGCGGTCTGCCGCCAGGGTCGTTGGCGACCCGTATCTCGGCGGGGAAGACGGGGCCCGCGCCGTGCGCCCACAGGTGGCGGCGTACGGCGTCCTTGGCGGCGATCCGGCCGAGCAGCCACTGGCGTCGGCCGCGCGGGGGGTGCCCGGCGTACTGCTCGCGCTCAGGGCCCGCGAGCTGGCTGCGCATGTATATCTCGCGGGATGCGGGGTCGGGCCAGCGTTCGAAGACCAGCTGCCAGCCGCCCTCCTGGGTTTCCGACAGAGTGTTGTGCTCGGGCCATCGTTTGACCGGATCGACCTCGGGCGGCGAGTCGAAGCGCCGGTCCCGCCAGCCGCGGATCTCGGCCCAGACCTCGCCGTCGCGGGAGAGCTGCGCGTCAGCCACCAGGGCGGTGTCCGTCAGGGTGGTGACCTTGATGTGGCAGTCGAGTGCGGTGCCCTGTTGCGGGGGCGGGCCGTGGAAACGGATCTCCTCGACGCCCGTCGGGAAGACGATGGTGCGGTCGGGGTGCGTGGCCATCAGCCAGTAGCCGAGCAGCTGACCGACGTTGTCGAGAAGCGCGCCGGGCGCGGACGGGGTGGTCAGGACACCGCGGACGTGCCGCTCGCCGAGCGCGCCGATCTCGGTGACGCCGCGGAACCGCGGCCCGTGGAACATCCAGTGGTCGTCGTACATCTGCCGCGCGGACACAGCCGGACGGCTCTCCGGGGCGTCCGTCCGCCACGGCCGTGGGCGGGGCGCGGTGTCGTGCCCGTGGGCGGTCTCGACCGTGGCGCGGGCGTGGCGCCCGAACTCCACGGCGTACCGCCCCTGTCCCTCGGGCCGGGCCGTGACCGTGGCCTCGGTGGGCGGGGCGGCGACGGTCCACTGCAGAAACCGGGCGTCGTGCACGGCCACGGCCCTCCCTGGGCCGGGCACGGCGTCGATCATGTGCTGCACCAGGGTGGTGGCGGGCACCACGGGCCAGCGGTCGGCGATCTCGGGCCAGTGCGCGGGCTGCCGGAAGAAACAGTGGTCGGCGAGGTACGGCATGGTGTCGAGTGAGATGCGCAGGGTGGTGGCGCGGGAGGTGGCGGCAGGCGGCGGCACCGCCCCGGTCGTCGAGGGCGCGGGGGGCGGCGCCGCGGGCGCGGTGCGGCGCGGGGCCGCTGCCGCGGCGAACAGTTCCGCCAGTTCCGCTGCCGTGTCCGCCGTCTCGCCGAGCAGCGAGCGCAGTTCGGCCGCCACGGGGCTCCGCGCGGCCACGGCCGCGAGCCGGTCCGTCCCGGGTGCGGGTGCCTCGCGCAGGGTGCGGCGGAGCCGGTCCCGGGTGGCGGCGTCGAGCGAGACGAGCCCGGAGCCGAGGGTGAGGGGGACGGTGACGGGGGCGGGGACGGCTCGCGGGCTCTCCGTGGCCGTACGGACGGTTTCCGCCGTAGGGTCGGTCTCCGCCGTACGGGCAGGTGCCGCCGTCGACCGAGGCGCGGCCCCCGCCCGCAGCGCCGCGAAGTCCGGCTCGGCACCGTGCGACCAGAGTCCGGCCGCCACCCGGTACAGCTGCGAAAGCCCGCTGTGCCGGGGCCTGTTGGCGCTGAGCGTCAGGCACGCGCGGCTGGTGAGGGTGTCGTCCACGAGAGCCGGCAGCTGGCCCTGGCCCAGCTGTACGAAGGCCCGGAACCCGGCGTCGTACAGGGCCGTGGTGAGCTGCCGGAAGCGGACCGGTTCGAGCAGGTGGCGCAGGAAGAGCGCGCGCGCCGCGGCCTCGTCGGCCGGGAAGGGCGCGGCGGTCGTGGCGGACCAGACGGGCACCCGGGGAGGGTGCAGCGTGAAGCCGCGCGCGGCCTTCTCGATGGAGGTGAGGTACGGGGCGAGCATCGGCGTGTGGAAGCCGGACTCGAAGGGCAGCAGCCGACCGAGCACTCCCGCGCCGCGCAGCCGCCCGGTGAGCGCCTCGACCTGGTCGTGAGGCCCGCAGACGACGGTCTGGTGGGGCGCGTTGTCGTGCGAGACGACGACGTCCGGGTACGCCGCGAGCTCGGCCTCCACCTGGTCCGCACCGGTGCCGAACGCGGCGAAGGCGAGCCCTGGGACGCGCAGCGTGGCCGGGTCGAAGTCCCGCAGGAAGGCGTCGACCTCGGCGTCCGCGTACATCCCGCCGACCGCCATCGCCGTCCACTCCCCCACACTGTGCCCGGCCAGCGCGTCCGGCCGGACGCCATCCAACATGAAAAAGGCAACTCGGGTCAATGGGTCTCTCCTACTTGTGCCTCGGCTGTGTCGCGCGCTTGGCACGCCTTACATGAGCTCGCGTTTGATCGACTCGACCCAGTGCCGGGTAAAGTGCGGTGCGTCATTGACGCGCACCTCCAGGTCGAGGGTGATGTGAAAGTGCGTGGCCGTCGATTGGATCAGGGCATCGGTGCGGCCCTGGACGACGTGATTGGGCCGCA
>CBFGZZ010000493.1:0-5422 GCA_965653385.1 uncultured Streptomyces sp.
CCCCCCCCGCAGAGGGCAACGCCGGGAGGGCTGGGCTTTTCCGCCCGTCCGGCGTCTGAGGACGCGGTCCGAAGGGCCGACGGCGGGGGTCTGGGGCGCAGCCCCCAGGGGCGGGAATGGGTAGGGGCGGCGGGGGCGGGATCATCGCCGGGTAGGACCGGCATCATGGGCGCATGCGTGCTGCCCGGCTCATCAAGATGGTGCTGTTGCTCCAGTCCCGGCCCTCCATGACGGCCGCCGAACTCGCGCGTGAGCTGGAGGTGTCCGAGCGCACGGTCACGCGGGACGCGCAGGCGCTGTCGGAGGCGGGGGTCCCGGTGTACGCCGACCGTGGCCGGGCCGGCGGTTACCGGCTCATCGGGGGATACCGGACCCGCCTGACGGGCCTCGGCCGGAGCGAGGCCGAGGCGTTGTTCCTCAGCGGCGTCCCGGGCGCACTGCGCGAGATGGGCCTGGAGGACGCCGCGTCCGCCGCCCGGCTGAAGGTGTCCGCGGCCCTCATGCCCTCCCTGCGCGACGCCTCCCGTTCCGCCGCCCAGCGGTTCCACCTGGACGCCCCGAACTGGTTCAAGGAACCGAAGACCCCCGACCTGCTGCCGGCCGTCGCGGACGCGGTGTGGGACGACCGCCGGATCGTGGCCCGGTACCGGCGCGGGGAGAACGAGGTCGAGCGGGAGCTGGAGCCGTACGGGCTCGTGCTGAAGGCGGGGGTCTGGTATCTGTGCGCCCGGGTCGCGGGAGACGGCGGACTCAGCGGTCACGGCTCGTACCGGGTGTACCGCATCGACCGCTTCACGGCAGTCGACCCCGGTGACACGCGGTTCGAGCGGTTCGAACGGGACGAGGAGTTCGATCTGCCGGGTTTCTGGGACGAGCGGGCCGAGCAGTTCGCGCGGTCCCTGCTGCGGGCCGAGGTCGTGGTGCGGGTGTCGCCGGGCGGGGTGCGCCGGTTGCCGTACGCCGTCGATCCGCACTCCGCGCGGGAGGCGCTGCGGGCGGCGGGCGCCCCGGACGGGGACGGCTGGGTGACACTGAGGCTCCCGGTGGAGTCCAAGGAGGTCGCGCACACCCAGCTCGCGGCACTCGGCCCGGAGGTCGAGGTACTGGCACCGGAGGAACTGCGGGAGCGTTTCGCGAGGGACGCGGCACGGCTGGCCGCGCTGTACGGCTCGTGAAGGGCAGATGCGGTACGCCGATAACAATCCGCCCCACTCCACGTGCGTCGCACCCCCACAGGGCCGATGCTTGACCCGTGATGGACGAGACGGAGTTCTGGGAGCTGGTGGACGGCGCCCGTGAGGCGGCCGAGGGCGACCCCGAGGAGCAGGCCGACCTGCTCGTGGACCGGCTGCTCCAGCAGGACCCGGACGCGGTGCTCGACTTCGCCCGTCACTTCGAGGCCCGCTACAACCGCGCGTACACCTGGGATCTGTGGGGCGCCGCCTGGGTTCTGCTGGACGGGGCCAGCGACGACGCGTTCGACTTCTTCCGGTGCTGGCTGATCGGCCAGGGCCGCGAGGTGTACGAGGGCGGTGTGCACGACCCGGACTCGCTCGCCGACCTGCTGGACGACTTCGACGAGGAGTTCGACGGCGACGCGGAGGAACTCGGCTACGCCGCGGACGAGGCGTACGAACAGCTCACCGGCACCGTCGCCCCCGATCTGGGCATCCCGCCCGCCCCCGCGGAACCGGAGGGCACACCGGTCGACTTCGAGAACGAACGGGCGCTGGCGGAGCGGTATCCCAAGCTGTGGGAACGGTTCAAGGACTGAGCCGAGCCGTCGCGGCTCAGACCGCGGCGCGCCTGCGGCTCAGGTCGGACGGGATGTAGGCCTGCGTCTGCTCGGCCTTGACGGCGTGGTGCATCGGCGCGTTGTTGGCCTGGCCGAGCGCGGACGCCGTGACGGCGGCCGGCCCAAGGACGACGGACACGACCGCGCAGACGACGGTCCAGACGCGCTTGCCGCTCCTGCTGTCGCTGTACCTGTTGCTCATGGTCCCCGCCTCCGGTCAGTGCGTGTGCATGACGACAGGAAGGACGATAGGGAGGCTGTCTCGGGGGGATCCTTGAGCCGGCTACGAGAAACCTGTGAGCCCGGGGCTCCCCGGCCCGGCCTGGTGACCGACGTCACCGGGCAGGCCGGGAACGTTCACACCCCGTCTCTTGACCGGTTCCGTGAGCTCCGGCTTAGGGTGGCCGCCCCCGACCAGGAGCAACCTGCCCATGACCAGCCTGTTCGTGCGGGAGATACCGCGCGCGGAGCACCTCGCCCGGCTGCGGCGGTATCCCGACGCGAGCCATCTCCAGATCCCCGAGTGGGGCGATGTGAAGCCCGACTGGCTGCCGGAGAGCATCGGCTGGTTCGAGGACGGCGAACTGGTCGCGACGGCGCTCGTCCTGTACCGGCCGTTGCCCGGGACCCGGCGCTTCCTGGCCTACCTGCCCGACGGCCCCGCGATCGACTGGCGTACGCCGCGTCTGGAGCGCTGGCTGGACCCGCTGGTCGCCCACCTGAAGAAGATCGGGGCGTTCTCGGTCCGGATCGGCCCGCCCCTCGTCGTACGTCACTGGGACGCGGCGACCGTGGCGGAGGGCATCGCCGACCCCGACGTACGTCATCTGCGCGAGCTGCCGCCGGACGGCATCGACGGCTACGCGCTGGACGTCGCGGAGCGGCTGGGGCGGCTCGGGTGGCGGCGGTGCGAGGAGGACGACGGGAGCGGCTTCGGCGTCGGGCAGCCGCGTTACGGCTGTGAGATCCCGTTGGCGGGGCGCCCGGTGGACGAACTGCGCGGGGCCCTCGCGCCGCACTGGGAACAGTCCCTGCGTACGGCCGAGGCGGCGGGCGTCCGTGTCTCCTGGGGCTCGGCCGCCGACCTGCCCGAGTTCCACCGCCTCTACACCGTGACCGCCGCCCGCGACGGTTTCAAGGCCCGCCCGCTGGACTACTTCCGGCGTATGTGGGCGGCCCTGAACGCCGAGGACGACGACCGGCTGCGGCTCTACGTCGCCGAGTACGACGGCGAGGTGCTCTCCGCGGCACTCATGATCAGCGTCGGCTCCCGCGTGTGGCACTCCTATGCCGCGTCCGGCCGCCGGGGCCGCGAACTCCGCCCCAGCAGCGCGTTGTTGTGGCGGATGCTGGGCGACGCGCGAGCCGCGGGCGCCAAGACGTACGACCTGCGCTCCATCACTCCCGTCCTCACCGAGGACCGCCTGCGCGGCCGGCTCCTGTTCAAGACGGGTGCGGGCGGCCGTGCGGTGGAGCAGCTCGGGGAGTGGGAGCTGCCGGTGGGGAGCCAGGGGAAAGTGCTTCAGCGGGCGTTGGGGGTCTATCTGGGGCGGCGGTGACGCGGAATGCCTTCCCCAAGGCTTCGCCGAACTCGGCGGGGTGAGTGGTCAGGCCCGTGTGCCCGCCGGGGAAGTGCAGGAGATGCGTGCCGAGGCGCTCGGCGAGGAAGGCGGCCGGACGGTAGGGCAGTTCGCCGCGCGAGTCCTGGCCGCAGGCGAGCACCAGCCGGTGCGACAGCGCCTCCAACCGCCGGAGGTCCGGGGCGTAGGACATGAAGCTCGGCACGATCCGCCCGACGAAGTACGGCAGGTCCGCCATCGTCCGCTCGGCCCGCGCCGCCGCCTGCGGCGGAAGCCTGGCTCCGGCCGTCGGCCCGGTGGTGCCGCCGTCCTTCGTCAGCCCTGCGGCGAACACGGTCATCGCCGGCATGAGCCCCTGGGTGCGGAAGGTCTCCTGCACGCGCGCGACAAGGGCGCGATGTTCGGCCGCGTCCGGAAGGACCTCCACCACCGGCGGTTCATGCGCCACGACGCGTTCGACGCGTTCCGGACGAACCGTGAGCAGGTGCAGCGCGGCGATGGCGCCCGAGCTGGCGCCGAACACCCGGGCGGGCTCCCGGGGCGACAGCAGTTCCAGTATCCGGAACGCGTCGTCGGCGTGTTCGGACACCCGCTGCTCGGCCTCGGGGTCGTCCAGCACGCTTCGGCACATGCCGCGCGGGTCGTAGGTCGCGACCGTGTATTCGGCGGCAAGGCCGTCGGCGATGCCGTCGAAGGCGGCCGAGCCGCCCGTTCCACCGGGGATCAGCAGCAGAAGTGGCCCTTGGCCGCGCACTTCATAGTGCAGGGTCGCTCCGGGCACACGCAGGGTGCCTGCGGTGGGGGTGGGCATCGTGAGACTCCTTGTCGGCGCGCGCAGCATCGTTCCTAGGACCTCTAGGTTATACCTAGAGGTCCTAGGTTCGACGTTCGGGAGACGGACGGCGCCTCGCGGTCACCCTCTGCCCTGCAGCCGGGCCGCTGTCTCCCTGATCTCCGGGAGGCGGGCGGCGAGGGCCGCGCCGGGGCAGCTCGTCATGTAGCCCTCGTTGTGACCGGCGACCGCCGGGAGTGCGGCGTGGGCGCCGGAGGCGTAGCGGCTCTGGCTGTTGCTGGAGGTCAGCCGGACCTTCGCGCGCGGGTCCGTGTCGGAGATCCCCAGCTTCCACGCGGCCAGCGCGGCGATCGAGTCGGTCATGGCCTTCGGCACCGGTACCCCGGCCGTGAAGGTGCCGATGGCGGCGATGCCGGTGGTGCGGTGGTTGAAGCCCTGGGTGTGGGCGCCGGTGACCGGCCGGTCGATGCCCCCCGCGCGGCCCTCGTAGATGGTGCCGCAGCGGTCGACGAGGAAGTTGTAGCCGATGTCGTCCCAGTCGCGGGACCCGGTCTGGCCCGCGTACACGTACCGGATGATGCGGGGTACGTCGGCGCAGTCGTAGCCGTTGGGCGAGTCCGTGTGGTGGACGAAGACGGCGACGACCCTGTCGTCATAGCGCGGTGGCGGCTGGGCACGCCGGGTGTCGTCGTCCAGCCAGGCCGACCTCGGCACGATGGGCGGCCGGGGTGCCAGGTGCGAGGCGGCAGGGCGCGCCGCGACCGGCCGCGCGGACGCCGCGACGACGCGCTCGACCCCGCTCGCGCACAACGCCAGCGCGAGAACGGCGGCGAGGCCGGGCAGGCAGCCGAGCAGCACGAGCAGAGCGGGCGGAACACTCCACTCCGGCGTGGCCCGCGACCGGCCCCGGGCCTGCCACCCGGCGCCGGGCCGGAGCCATCTCCGGTCCTGCGCCTGGGCTCGGGACAGCCGTCGGGCCCGGGCATGCCAACGGGCGCGGGGCCGTTGCCGACGCCGAGGTCGGGGCCGGGAGCAGGGACGAGGGCGGGGGCGGGGGCGGGTAGGGGGCCGCTGCGAGGCCCCGGGCGCAGGCCCGGGCCCCCCCGCCCGGCCCGCCAGCTGCGCCGCCAGCTTCGCGGCGCGAAGCGACGGATCGAAGCCATCCACGGCAGCGAGGATCCTCTTCATCGCGCACCTCCCACTGCGGCGGTCAGGTCTGATGGGGCCTGTCGCACCCGCTGACGTTGGCGTGCG
>CBFGZZ010000494.1:0-5413 GCA_965653385.1 uncultured Streptomyces sp.
GGGGCCACAGTCTTCGGCCACCCCCCTATCGGGCCTTACGCCCCGAAAAATGTCGCCGCCGCGGGGGGGGGGCCACCCACGGGCCCCCCCCGCCGCCATGTTCGGGCAGCACTCGAGCCCGACTCCAGCAGACCGGGCCACGGCACCACAGCGCCCCTCAGGGGCGCGGGGAACTGCGCGACCAGCCACAACACACCCGCGGACACCACACGACCGCACCACCCGAGCCCTGAGTCCGCCCCGGGCACCCACAAGACCGAACGGGCACACACCGGGCAGTATCACCCCGGTAACAGACCTGGTCACCACCCCGCACCCGCTGTAGAACTTCCCCCATGGGCCACAGGAGGGCCCGAACGGGCAGCACAGCGAGGCAGGTGACGACCATGAACAGAACAGCGGAGGAACGCCAGCGCGAGATCGTCCGCGCCGCCCGCGCGAGCGGCTCCGTCGACGTCACCGCCCTCGCCGCCGAACTGGGCGTGGCCAAGGAGACCGTACGGCGGGATCTGCGCGTCCTGGAGGACCACGGACTGCTCCGCCGCACCCATGGCGGCGCATACCCCGTGGAGAGCGCCGGCTTCGAGACGACGCTCGCCTTCCGCGCCACCAGCCATGTCCCCGAAAAACGCCGGATCGCGGCCGCCGCGGCCGAGCTGCTCGGGGACGCCGAGACCGTCTTCGTCGACGAGGGCTTCACCCCACAGCTCATCGCCGAGTCCCTGCCCACCGACCGGCCGCTGACCGTGGTCACCGCCTCCCTGCCGGTCGCGGGTGCCCTCGCCGAGGCCGAGCAGGTCTCGGTGCTGCTGCTCGGCGGCCGGGTGCGGTCCGGAACCCTCGCCACCGTCGACCACTGGACGACGAAGATGCTGGCCGGATTCGTCATCGACCTGGCGTTCATCGGTGCCAACGGCATCTCCCGCGAGCACGGCCTGACCACTCCCGACCCGGCCGTCAGCGAGGTCAAGGCGCAGGCGATCCGAGCCTCGCGCCGCACGGTGTTCGCGGGTGTGCACACCAAGTTCGGAGCGGTCAGCTTCTGCCGGTTCGCCGACATCGGCGCACTGGAGACGATCGTGACGAGCACCCAGCTCCCCGCGGCAGAGGCTCATCGCTACTCGCTGCAGGGCCCCCAGGTCATCCGCGTCTGACAACCGAACCCACTCCCCTGGAGGCACCCGCACGCCTCCGACCGCCCCTTATCTCCCCATTTTCACCAATCGTCCAGGAGCGATCCATGCGAACCCAGAGCCGACGACGGCCACCGCGAGCCACGCTCGCCATGGCCGCCGCAGGGACGCTGCTCGCCCCGCTGCTCTCCGGCTGCTGGGTCGGAGCCGGCGGGGCGGGGTCGGGCGGCAACTCGATCAACGTCCTCATGGTCAACAACCCCCAGATGACCGAGTTGCAGAAACTCGCCCCCCGCTTCACCGAAGAGACCGGCATCAAGGTCAACTTCACCGTCCTGCCCGAGAACGACGTCCGCGACAAGATCAGCCAGGACTTCGCCAACCAGGCGGGCCAGTACGACGTCGCCACCCTCTCCAACTACGAGATACCGATCTACGCCCGCAACGGCTGGCTGCACGAGATGAACTCGTACGTCGCCAAGGACCCGGCGTATGACGAGCAGGACGTACTCAAACCGATGCGCCAGTCCCTCACCGGCGACGACGGCAAGCTCTACGGCCAGCCCTTCTACGGCGAGTCGTCCTTCCTGATGTACCGCAAGGACGTCTTCGAGAAGGAGGGCCTGACGATGCCGGCGCACCCCACCTGGCAGCAGGTGGCCGACCTCGCGGCGAAGACGGACGGCGCCGAGCCCGGCATGAAGGGCATCTGCCTGCGCGGGCTGCCGGGCTGGGGCGAGGTGATGGCCCCGCTCACCACCGTGGTGAACACCTTCGGCGGCACCTGGTTCGACAAGGACTGGAAGGCGCGGCTGGACTCCCCCGAGTGGGAGAAGGCGACGAAGTTCTATGTCGACCTGGTCCGCGAACACGGTGAGTCCGGAGCCGCCCAGTCCGGGTTCGCCGAGTGCCTGAACAACATGACCCAGGGCAAGGTCGCCATGTGGTACGACGCCACCTCGGCGGCCGGTTCCCTGGAGTCGGCGAACAGTCCGGTCAAGGGCAAGGTCGGCTACGCGCCGGCCCCCGTAGAGAAGACCGAGTCCGCCGGCTGGCTCTACACCTGGGCGTGGGGCATCCAGCAGGCGTCCCGCAACCCCGACAAGGCCTGGAAGTTCGTCTCCTGGGCGTCCAGCAAGCAGTACGAGCAACTGGTCGGCGACGAGATCGGCTGGTCCAACGTGCCGGCCGGCAAGCGTGCCTCCACCTACGCCAACCCGGCGTACCGCGAGGAGGCGGCCGCCTTCCAGGAGATGACGAAGGAAGCCATCGAGGGCGCCCGCCCGAACGACCCCGGCGTACAGCCGCGCCCCGCGCCCGGCATCCAGTTCGTCGGCATCCCCGAGTTCACCGACCTCGGCACCAAGGTCTCCCAGGAGATCAGCGCGGCCATCGCCGGGCGCCAGTCCGTCGACTCGGCCCTGAAGAAGTCCCAGCAGCTCGCCGAGAAGATCTCCGAGGAGTACGAGGGGCGATGACAGCGACAACCACGGCCCCGGTGGCCACGACTGAGGTAGGCACCACCCGTCCGCCCTCCGCCCGGCTGCGCGCCTGGGCGACCCGGGCCCCCTTGCTCCCCGCCCTGATCTTCATGATCGTGGTGACCCAGCTGCCGTTCGTGGCCACGCTGGTGATCTCGTTCTTCGACTGGAACTCCCTCTACCCGGACGCCCGCAGGTTCACCGGCATCGACAACTACCAGGAAGTCCTCACCGACGCGGACCTGCGCCACTCGGTCTGGACGACCGTGCTGCTGACGGTCGCGGTGGTGCTGGCCAGCCTGGTGCTGGGGCTGATCCTGGCCCTGCTCCTGGACCGGGAGTTCAAGGGCCGCGGAGTGGTCCGCACCCTGCTGATCGCCCCGTTCCTGGTGGTCCCGGTGGCGGCGGCCCTGCTCTGGAAACATGTGCTCTACAACCCCGAATACGGCCTGTTCAATGGGTTGTTGCACTATGTGGGCGGCCCACAGCCGGACTGGATCTCCAACACACCCCTCCTCGCGGTCGAGGCCTCCCTGGTATGGCAGTGGACGCCGTTCATGATGCTGATCCTGCTGGCCGGCCTGCAGAGCCGTGACCACGAGCAGATCGAGGCGGCGCGGGTCGACGGCGCGAGCGACTGGCAGATCTTCCGCCACCTCACCCTTCCCCACCTGCGCCGCTACCTCGAACTCGGCGCCCTGCTGGGCTCGATCTACATCGTCCAGAACTTCGACGCGGTCTTCACGATCACGTCCGGCGGCCTGGGCACCGCCAACCTCCCCTACACCGTCTACCAGAGCTTCTACCAGGCCCACGAGAACGGCCTCGCCTCGGCCGCGGGCGTCCTGGTGGTCATCGGCTCGATCATCATCGCGACCTTCGCGCTGCGCGTGGTGTCGTCCCTGTTCCGCGAGGAGGTGTCGCGCGCATGAGTGCAGTGGCCGTACGACTTCGCAGCCGCCGCAAGGGAGTTGGCCTCGGCCTGGTGGCCTGGCTGCTCGGGATCCTGTTCTTCCTGCCGATCGCGTGGATGGCTTTGACGTCCTTCCACTCCGAGGAGGACGCGGCGACCAACCCGCCGTCCTTCGCTGCGTCACTGACGCTGGACGGCTACCGCGAGTTCTTCGGCGCGGGCGGTGGCGCGAGCCCCTGGCCGGCGCTGATCAACTCGACGGTGGCGTCGGTGGCCTCGACCCTGTTCGTCCTGGTCCTCGCCCTGCCGGCCGCCTACGCCCTGTCGATCCGCCCGGTGAAGAAGTGGACCGACGTCCTGTTCTTCTTCCTCTCCACGAAGATGCTGCCGGCCGTGGCGGGCCTGCTGCCGCTGTACCTGTTCGCGAAGAACACGGACATGCTCGACAACATCTGGCTGCTGGTCATCCTCTACACCTCCATGAACCTGCCGATCGCGGTGTGGATGATGCAGTCCTTCCTCGCCGAGATCCCGGTGGCGATCATCGAGGCGGCGCGGGTGGACGGCGCGCGGTTGCCGACGATCCTGGCCCGCGTGGTGGCCCCCATCGCCCTGCCGGGCATCGCCGCGACGGCCCTCATCTGCTTCATCTTCAGCTGGAACGAGCTGTTGTTCGCCCGCGTGCTGACCGGCGTGGTGGCGGAGACAGCCCCCGTCTTCCTGACCGGCTTCATCACCAGCCAGGGCCTCTTCCTGGCGAAGGTGTGCGCCGCGTCGCTCGTCATCTCCCTGCCGGTGCTCGCCGCGGGGTTCGCCGCCCAGGACAAGCTGGTCCAGGGCCTGTCGTTGGGAGCCGTGAAATGAAGGCCGCCGTCATCGAGTCCGTGGGCAAGGCAGTCGTCGCCGAGGTCCCCGACCCGACACCAGGCCCCCGGGAGGTGGTGGTCGACGTCGCGGCCTGCGGCCTGTGCGGCACGGATCTGCACATCCTCCAGGGCGAGTTCGCGCCCAAGCTGCCGATCGTGCCCGGGCACGAGTTCGCGGGCGAGGTGGTCGGGGTCGGTACCCGGGTCACGGAGCTGTCGGTGGGCGACCGGGTGGCGGTGGACCCGTCGTTGTACTGCTACGAATGCCGCTACTGCCGTACGGGCCACAACAACCTCTGCGAGCGCTGGGCGGCCATCGGCGTGACCACGGCGGGCGGCGCGGCGCAGTACGCGGTGGCGCCGGTCGCGAACTGCGTACGGCTCCCCGAGCACGTCCGCACCGAGGACGCGGCCCTGGTCGAGCCCCTGTCCTGCGCGGTCCGCGGCTACGACGTCCTCCAGTCCCGCCTCGGCGCCCACGTCCTCATCTACGGGTCCGGCACGATGGGCCTGATGATGCTGGAGCTCGCCAAGCGGACGGGGGCGGCGAGCGTGGACGTCGTGGACGTCAACCCGCAGCGCCTGGAGACGGCCCGCAGGCTCGGCGTCTCGGCCTCCGCCGCGAACCCCGACGAGCTCGACCGCCCCCAGGGCTGGGACCTCGTCGTCGACGCCACCGGCAACGCTGCCGCGATCCAGGACGGCCTGGACCGGGTGGCCAAGGCGGGCACCTTCCTCCAGTTCGGGGTGGCGGACTACTCGACCCGGGTGACGATCGACCCGTACCGCATCTACAACCAGGAGATCACCATCACAGGTTCGATGGCCGTCCTCCACAGCTTCGAGCGCGCGGCGGAACTGTTCGCCAACGGGGTCCTCGACCCGGAGATCTTCATCAGCGACCGCATCCCACTGGACCGGTATCCGGAGGCCCTGCAGCAGTTCGCCTCCGGAGTGGGCCGAAAGATCGTGGTGGTCCCATAGGTTTCCCATCATCCTGAGGCTCCGCCCCAGGATCCT
>CBFGZZ010000495.1:0-5411 GCA_965653385.1 uncultured Streptomyces sp.
GCGGCGCGGTGGATGCAGGTCCCTCACCGCACCGGTCGGCGGACCTCGCCCGTGCCCAGCGTGATCACGGCCCGGGGAGTCATGGGCTCCTCACCTCGGCGGGAGAGCAGGACGACCTCCTCGACGGCGGCCGACAGGGTGCCGAGCCGGACGGCACACTCGGCTGCCAGGCCTCTCGGGTCGTGGGTGCGGCCGAGGGACAGATGTGGGGTGAAGCGGCCGCCACGCCCGAGACAGAGTGGGAATCGCAGCTGCAGCTCCCGCTGGAGCCGGGTCCACGGGTCCGGGCCCGCCGCGGCCGGATCGAGCCAGACCGTCGCGTAGTGGCGGTGCCGGAAGTACCGCACCCCCGCCAACCGCGCGGTGAACGGCGTGCCGGCCGCCGCCCCGGCGGAGAGCAGGGGCACGGCCCGAGCGAACTCCTCCTCCGGTACGAAACCGAACAGCAGGTTCACATGCGGCGGCCACCGCCGTACCTGCGGATCATGCTCCCAGCGGATGTCCTGGATGACCGGCCAGAGCTCACTCGGCGGCAGCCAGGCGACCGCCGTCCGGGCCGTCGGCGTCACCTCGAGCGCACCGCCCGGCTCGGCCGGGCCGAAAGCCGCGTACCCGTCCACATGCCCATGATCCCAAAAAGAGGCAGGATCATCCGATCGAGCACAGGACGAACGATTCACCAGGTGAACGTCGCGATGTTCGATCAACGACGCCCGGGCCGCGCGGTGATTCTTGTGCCGGTATCCGACCGACCGACCGGCAGGCAGCAGACCTTCGAGACCGACCTTCGAGACCGAACTTCGAGTCCGGCGTTCGAGTCATGCTGCCTCCCCTTCCCAAGGAGTTCCCTTGAACCTTCGTCGTCTGGTGACCGGTGCTCTCGGTTCCGCCGCCCTCGTCCTCACGTCCCTCGGCGCGGTGACCGCCCAGGCCGGCCCCGCGGCGGCCGACCCGTGCGGCTTCTACGAGACCAGCTCCGACGCCTACTACAACCACTGCACGTCAGACGGCTCCCGCGTGGTCATCCAGGTGCGGGTCGCCCAGGCGCCCGACTACGAGCGGTGTGTCGGCCCCGGCAGGACCTGGCTGGGCTCCGCGAGCAAGATCCAGGGCGCTCACTACGTCAACCGCACCTGCTGACCGGCAGGCACCTGGGCTGATGCCCGCCCGGTCGCCGGGGCGGCATAGGTCAGTCCAGGAAGTCGGCGACGAGGAGAGCGAACTCGTCGGGCGCGGCGAGGCGGATCCCGAGGTCCTCGGCCTTGGCGCGCTTGGATCCGGCCCCGTCTCCGGCGACCACCAGGCTGGTCTTCCTGGAGACGCTGGAGGAGGAGCGACCGCCGGCCCGCTCGATGAGTTCGTTCACCTGGTTGCGGCTGAGCTTCTCCAGCGGACCGGTCATGGCACCGGTGACCACGACGGTCATCCCGGCGAGCGGCCCGGCGGCCGGGGTGCCACTCGCCCCGTCGTCGGCGCCGGTGTCCGGGTCGGCGTCGGCGGCAGCTGTCATGGGCGGGAACGTGGCGCCCGGCTCGGTCATGTTCACCCCGGCCGTGGCGAGTTTGTCGATCAGCCCGGCGAGTTCGGCCAGTTCGGCGACGATGGAGGGCGCCTTCTCGGCGCCGATGCCCTCGACCTGCTGCAACTGGCCGGCGTCGGCGGCGCGGATGTTGTCCATGGTGGCGAAGTACCGGGCTATTCGGCGGGACATGGACCGGCCCGTGCCGCGCACTCCCAGGGCGCACAGCACGCGCGAGAGCGGCCGTGTCCTCGCGGTGGCGAGGGCGGCCAGCAGGTTGTCGGTGCTGGTCTCGCCCATCCGGTCCAGCCCGAGCAACTGCTCACGGGTCAGGGTGAACAGGTCGGCGAGGTCGCTGACAAGTCCGGCCTCGACGAGCTGCACCACGCGGGTGCCGCCCAGACCCTCGATGTCGAGCTGGTCGCGGCCCGCGGCGTACGACAGGGAGGCCACCAGGTGGCAGTTGCGTCCCTGCTCGCACCGCCAGCGCTCCTGGCTGGTGTCGATGCCCGAGCCGCAGCGCGGGCACACCTGAGGGAAGACGATCGGCTTCTCGTCACCCGTGCGCAGATGGGCGACCGGGGCCTCGACGCGCGGGATGACGTCACCGGCGCGGTGCACCATCACCTGGTCGCCCATCCGCAGGTCACGTCGGGTGATGTCGGCCGGATTGTGGAGCGTGGCGTAGGTGATGGTGGAGCCGTCGATCTCGACCGGCTGCAGTACGGCGCGCGGGGCGATGATGCCGGTGCGGCCCACATTCCACTCGACGTCCAGCAGTCGGGTGATCTTCTCCACGGCGGGGAGTTTGTAGGCGATGGCCCAGCGCGGGGCCCGCGATCCGGATCCGGCGGCCTTCTGGTCGGCCGCGTGGTCGGCCTTGATGACGATGCCGTCGATCCCGAACGGAAGCCCGGCGCGCAGCGCGGCGATCTCCTGCACCCGGGTCAGCACGTCGACCGTGGTGGCCGCGGTGATGCCGGGCACCGGCGTGGTGGCGGTGGTGTTCACGCCCAGCTCGGCCGCGAGGGTCATGAGCTCACTGTGCGCGAGGCCGTCCAGCCGTGCGGCCAGAGCCCCGTCGGTCTCGGGCACCGGCAGCAGGCCGTAGCCGAAGAACGTCATCGGGACCGTGTAGGCGCGGTCCTTCGCCCGCAGGGTGCCCGCGGCGGCGTTGCGGGGGTTGGCGAAGGGCTGGCCGCCGTGCGCGGTGCGCACCTCGTTGGCGTGCTCGAACTGCGCGGTCGTCATGAGGACTTCGCCGCGCACCTCCACGTCGACCGGCTCGGCCAGGGCGGCGGGCAGGCCCTCGATGGTTCCCATGGTGTGCGAGACGTCCTCCCCGGCCGTCCCGTCACCCCGTGTGATCAGCCGTGTCAGCCGTCCCCGTGTGTAGCGCGCGGCGATCGCCAGACCGTCGAGTTTCGGCTCGACGCTGTACCGCTGCGCCTCGTGGCCGATGCGGCGGGCCAGCGAGGCCGTCCAGGCCGTGAACTGCTCGGGCGAGAACACGTTGTCCAGGCTCAGCATCGCCACCGTGTGCGGCACATCGCCCTCGACCGCGCCGCCGGCGACCTTCCCCGTCGGGGAGTCGGGCAGCACCTCGTCGGGATGATCGGCCTCCCACGCGGAGATCTCTCTCACCAACCGGTCGTAGGCGTCGTCGTCCAGCGGTGAGGTGCCGTCCGTGTAGTAGGCGGCCGCGGCCCGCACGACGTCCTCGACCGCCCGGGCGTACCCGGCGGCGTCCAGGATCTGCGCAACTGGTGTTGTCATGCCGACCATCCTGCCCGCCACCACTGACAACGCCTCTGACCTGCGAATTCACCGCGCGCGGTCAGGTCACTGTCCCACCTGGGGGCAGCAGCGCGGACAGCGCGGCGCCTCCGTCGAGCAGGGCCCTGGACCGGGCCGTGATGTCGGCGTCCCTGGCGGCCAGCGCGGCGAACACGTCCTCCGTGCGGCGGGCGCGGCGCAACTCCGGCATGAGGGCCCGCAGGGGTGCGATGCGGTGACCGGCCTTGCGTAGTTGGTGCACGATCCGCGCATCCCGCACCTGGGCCGGTGTGTACCGGCGCGTCCCGCGCACGCCGTCGCGATCCGGGACGACGACACCCTCCGCGTCCCAGTGCCGCAGCGTCGACGGGCGGATGCCGAGCGCGGCGGCGAGTTCGGCGACGCTCATCGAGTCGGACGCCCGTACGTCCTCGATCGGCTCGCCGGAGATGGCCCGGGCAGCCTCCTCGGCCTGTCGCAGATCCCCGCGCTCCGTGTCGAGCCGGGCGTGCGCCGCGTCGAGCAGGGCGAGGACCTCCGCGAGCGGGGACCGGTGGACGGCCCGGACGATCTTCTTGGCCTCGGTCGGACCCGTGCCCGCAGCCAGCGCGCGGTAGGCCAGTGCGGACCGCAGATGCCTCTCCCCGTAGGTCCGGTAGCCCTTGGCCGTGCGTGTCGCCGGCGGCAGCACACCGTCGCGCTCGAGATTGCGCACCTGCTGCACGGAGTACCCGGCACGCCGCGCGATGTCGCCGGTACGCAGTTCACCTGATTTGAGACTTCTCAACCAGAAACCCCTCTCCGAGAGCTCCAAGTCTCCACAAGCACTTCGATGCAACGCTGGAACACATGACCATGGACGAGATCATCAGCTTCGTCGAGGCTCTCGACGGCGTCCTGACCCTCAGGCCCGCACCCGGCGACGGCTCGCCCGAGATCAGCTGGGGCGACACGTTCTTCTACTACGCACCCGATGGCGTCGTCCCGACGACGACCCAGCCGTTCGCGACGATCGTGACCAAGAACTACCCCGGCGACGAAGCATCACGTCTGGACCGGGCGGACACCTTCCGGCTCAACATCGCCGCCGGAAAGGAGGAGTTCATCCGGTGGACCGGCCACGCACCGCGCGAACCCGGCACCGCCGGGACGGACCCCGGCGCCACCGACACCCTGACGGCGCACCCCGTCTACGGGGGCGTCGGCTGGCTGGCGGTGGTCAACCCGGGGCCGAGCACGGATGCGGCGGTGCGTGAACTGCTGCGCGGCGCCTGTCACCTGGCCCGCACACGCCATGAACGGCGCGCCTCCTAGGCGCCCGGCGAAGGGCTCCCCGCAAGCGCCCTCGCCCCCGCCGCGACCGGGTGGAGGGCCGCGTGCTCCAGGGGTGCCGACGGGTCGATCGACACGTCGAGCGCGGCGGGTTCGGCTCCGGCCCGTACGAGGAGGTCGCCGACGGCGGCGATCATCGCGCCGTTGTCCGTGCACAGCCGTAGCGGCGGCACCCGCAGCGTGACGCCGGCGGCCCGGCAGCGTTCCTCCGCCAGGGAGCGCACCCGCGAGTTCGCGGCGACCCCGCCGACCACCACCAGCGTCCCCACGCCGTACTCGGCGCAGGCCGAGACCGCCTTGCGGGTCAGCACATCGGCCACCGCCTCCTGGAGCGAGGCCGCACCGTCGGCCACCGGCAGCACACCGGCCGTGTGGCCCTCGGCCCAACGGGCGGCGGCCGTCTTCAGCCCGGAGAAGGAGAAGGCGTACGGCTCGTCGCGCGGGCCGGTCAGCGGGCGCGGGAAGGGGACAGCGCGCGGATCCCCCGCGCGCGCTGCCCGGTCGACGGCCGGACCGCCGGGATACGGCAGTCCGAAGACCCGCGCCACCTTGTCGAAGCACTCCCCGGCCGCGTCGTCGAGGGTGTCGCCGAGGTGGACGATCGGGTCGCGGGCCAGGTCGCGGACGAGGAGGAGGGAGGTGTGGCCGCCGGAGACGATCAGCACCATGCAGGGGTCGGGCAGCGGCCCGTGCGCGAGGGTGTCGGCGGCGACATGGCCGGCCAGGTGGTGGACGCCGTACAGCGGCACGCCCAGGGCGTAGGCGACGCCCTTCGCCCCGGCCA
>CBFGZZ010000496.1:0-5402 GCA_965653385.1 uncultured Streptomyces sp.
GTCCTCCCAGTGCAACCCGAGCGCCTCTCCTTGGCGGAGACCGAGCGCCAGGGCCACGACCCATCGGGCGCTGTTGCGGAGCTTGGCGGCCTCGACGAGGACGCTCTGAACCTCTTCGATCGTGAACGGCTCGATGTCCTCCTCTTCGAGTCGCGGAGCCTTGGCGATCTCAGCCACGTTGGTGGCGACGTGCCCACGCCGCTTGGCCTCCCCGAGAGCGACCCGGATCGTCCGGTGGGCGTGGTGTGCGGTGCCGGCGGAGCTCCCGAACGCCTGCATCTTCCGGTAGAAGCGTTCGAGGTGCTCGGGCTTCAGGCGGTCGAGCTTGTGGGCGCCCAGGCCGGGGACCAGGTGAACGCGAACGTCGACTTCGTACCCGTCGTACGTGTTCTCGGAGACGTACGGCTTGGCGATGTTCTCGACCCAGTGCTCGAGCCAGGCTTGGAGCGTCCAGCTCTGCCCCGGCTTCCTGAGCTTCTTGTCGTCCCGCGCCCGCTCCATCTCGCGGACGGCCTTGGTGACCTCGGCCTTGGTCTTGCGCTCGATGTGTCGACGGTCCGGCTTGCCGTCATCGCGGACGCCGACCGTCACTCGTCCATGCCACTTGCCGTCCTTGCCGAAGTAGATCGAGGAGGCACCGTTCGGTTGGCGAGTGCGTTTCTTGTCTGCCATGACATCCCCCTCAGGCCGCTCGGTCGGGTCGGTGGCGCAGCTTGGCCACATACGCGGGCACAGCATCGGCGGGGACACGGCGGAGCCGCCCGACGGTGACGGACTCGATCTCTCCGGCGAGGACGAGCCGGAAGCACGTCGTACGGCCGATACGGAGCCGCCGGGCCGCCTCTTCCACGGTCAGGAGGGCCAAGGACGGGTCGAAGGGTTCCAGCAGCGTGACGGTGGCTTGCTGCTCAGCCATTCGTCGGTTCTCCTTCCGTGCCAGGGGCGGGTTCGAGGGATGCGGCAAGCCAGGCTTCGGCGTCCGAGAGGCCGGTTCCGGCGAAGACCCAGTGCGCGAGGACGTATGTCGAGTCGGGCTCGGGGCTGCTGTCTGCTGCGGCTTGGGCTCGGCGCCATTCGGCGCGGGCGTCGCGGAGGGCGCCGAGGGTGGTGGAGTAGCGCCGGGACTTGGTGGAGAAGTGGCCGCGGAAGCCGAGCATGTGAGCCCAGGCGCGCAGGCGGAGATGTTCCAGGTCCTTGCGTGCGCCGAGGGTCCAGGCCGTTCGGATCAGACGGCGGGCGTGTTCGGTGATGTCGAGCTGGGCGAGTTCGGCGAGGAACTTGAGCGGGCGGTCGAGAGCTCCCGTGGCGGTCTCGGCGCCCTTGGTGGCGTACTTGGCGATGTAGGCAGACCGGCATGGCCCCGAAGGTCGAGCATCGGGACCAGGACGCCGAGCACGGCCGAGGCTTGGGCATGGTCAGCGTCATCGCGCACCGGGTCGTGGTCCACGAGACCGACGGCGGCCACACCGTCACCGCGGAACTCTTCACGCACCCGCGCCTTGGAGGCCACCCGTGCTGATGGACAAGCCGCAATGGGGCTACTGGTGCGAGTGCTGGACTGAAGACCTGGACCGGCAGCGGGGCCGACGCTTCTGGCGTCGATCGACTCGTACTCGGCGCCTCAGGCTGACAGATGGGCTGCGGTCGCCCTACGCACGATCACACCCGCCCTGGATTTTGAAGCCTCCGACGAGGCATGGGATTGGCTGTACGAGGGCCGCATCGAAACACGGCGAGCCCTCCTGCGGTCTGAGCCCTGCACCGTGTCCATCACTCAGGACCGCATCCGCGTCACGTGGACGATCCGGCCGGTGCTTTTCGTGCCGCTCGCCCATCGCAAAGGCGCCGAACTCTCAGCCTGCACGTACGACTTCAAGCCCTACGCCTCAGATGTCACCGATGGCTAGCAGGATGGCATCGGGTGATGCTTGACGCCTGTCCTCGACAAGTCAGTCTTCCGGGCGGTCGAAGGTCTCCACAGAGGAGCGAAAGTTGTCCTGCTCCGGCGCGGCGGGGTTGATGACGGCTACGAAGTCGGAGAGCGCAGTCTCAGACGGAGTGCCGTCCTCGTTGACACTGCCAGGTTCGTCTTCCCACGCAATCAAGTGGATCACCACCGAGCAGCGCCCCGCGGGCAGATCGAACCGAACGGTTTCCGATCCTGCTTCGGCCCCCACGGCCTCGATGCCACTGAGCCACACCTGCCCAGACGATTGAAGGAGGTAAGCGTCCGAGGTGACCAGGCAGTGCCTGGTCTCCCGCTCGGTCAGTTGGGCAGGCTGATCGACCCCACCGATGCGGACCACGACTCCGAAGGCCCCATCACTTCGGATGTTGATGGGGGCCAGAGCACCAGTTCGGATGTGCCGTTCAATGTCCTCGTCCTCGCCGAGCTGCGCGTCCCAGGTGTCGTAGTCAACGATGCCGGTGAAGCGCTTGGGGTCCCACAGGGCAAGCATTCCAGCGTCGGTTGCCACCGTGGCCACGGCTTCGACAGGGCGCGGCGAAAGACTCATCCGGGGATCCTGCCATGCACATCTGACAACCGGCACCCCCGTCATCGCACCCATCCAGGCCAGACACACAGCCAAGCCAAGGACGGAACCGCCAAGCATCAAGGCGGCCCGCCTGCGGCGTGCCGCGCGCGCTGGCGGCCACGGGCCGCCGCCGCTCCATGTCTTCGCCGCCGCTTCGGCGGCCCGCCGCCACTCAACGCGCAACACTGCCAAGGCCCACAGCCAGAGCAGGAAGCACCCCGACTGACCCGAGAGCCAGGACCAGGCCAATGACGGATTGACGCCCACACCACACCGCCTCCGCGCCGTCAGGAGAGGGCGCGGAACCGAGCCGAAATGCTCTCCGTACGTCCACAACGCGTCGGCAGGAGGGAGCACAGACCGTGACGTATCGAGGAAGCGTGGCTGAGCTCCGTACGGGGTTACCGGAGGCATACGTGACGGGTGCTCGTTCGGCGAGCCCGCCACCGTGGCTGACTTTCGGTGGCGCAGGTCAGAACAGGGCTTCCATCTGCCCAACGGTGGACTCGCTCCAGTGGCAGAAGCTTCCTGCCCTGATCGACGAGGCCCCCGGTGGGTGCGAGGCAGGGGCCCTTTCACATGTACCAGTCACCGAACGGAGCGGCTCGGCGTGCGCATGACCGATGCGGGGCCGAGCGTGGACCCATGAGCATACGGCCCTGGGTGATCGTGGAGTCGCCTGACAGTCGCGGTCTTCGCGCCATCACCATCCACGGCGAGAAGGTCGACAGTGCCTGGTCCCTTCGCGAACTGCGGAAGGTGCTCCGTCGCCTCGGCTACCCGGACGACATGGACCTGGACGACCCCTCGTGCGTCCTCTGGCGTGGCGGCGGCAGCAGCACATGGCCGGGCAAGGGCTGGAGGCGGTATGCGGTCATGGTTCTCATGGCCCTGGGGTTGCTCGCCTCGCTGGGACTGCACGTTGTCATCGGCTGGCCGGACGCCCTCGGGGCGCTCACCTTCGCGCAGCGTCTGATCGGCGTCCTGATCCTGGTAGCAGCCGCAGTGGAGGGCCTAGCGGCGGTCGCGGTCATCGACTACTGGGGCAGACGGCAGCTCAGGATATCAGGCGCTTTTGTCTTTCTCGGCGTGCTCATCGCGCTGGCCACCACGAGCCTTCTGCTCTTCCTGTGGCTTGAGGAGCGGGAATTCATACCAGCCCTCCCATTCTTCGTTTCCCTGTGGGGGTGGTCGATATGGGCCACCTTCGTCGTCATCCACCAGAAGGCGTGGAGGGGAATACCGCACCCGAAGAGATTCGCCGCCGGGGTCGTCGTAACGGCTCTCCTGTCAGCCGTTAGTCTCGGATATTCGACCCTTTACGCACCCACGGCCGCTCCCATGCATTTCAAACTGAGGGCCGATTTCGGTACCCCACGAACGAGCTGGGACCAGCCCTACATCCATGTTCCGCTGGCTCTTTATGCCAAAAATGACGGGCAGGTTCCGGTTTACATCGTCGTCGACGACTACACCGTTTCCGGCTACTTGTCGAAGTTCTCCCGTGATGGTCAGGGGCTCCAGGAATGGAAGGATTATGAGGACTACTACGAGCCCGTGGAGGCGGAAAGCTATGAGAGTGAAGCCGCAGGCGAGGTAGTCGCGTCCGGGCAATTCCAAGGGCCGGGCACCGTACTTGATATGGGGGAAGAATTCAGGATGGAAAGGATGATCACGCTACCCAAGGACACCGCATTCGAGACGCTTGATGCCAAGTTGCAAATCGCCGTAATGAGGCAGGACAGAGGCAGGGTCAATGACTATTCGTTTTTCCCAAGGCCCTCCTGGCAGAAAGACGAGGGTAGATATTACTGCCAGCCCGAAAAATGTGTAGAGCATCTCTTGTACCACAGCAGGGTGAGCTACAACAACAATTTGATCAACGTGACGCGCAAGCCGCGATATGTCCTGGCTCACTGGTCACCGGAAGCGGCAGCGGACATCTTCGTTTCCTCTTATGACTTCAAGAAGAAAGGGACGTCGATCCTCAACGCCTATGAAAAACTGGATCCGAAGGATTTGGAAACGGAGAGGAAGAGGTACGGCATCTGGTGGGTCAGCGTCAACCGTGAGGTTTCCGTCCATGGGCTGCTGAAGCAGGCCGGGCCATGACCCCTGGTGCCGTCCTCGACATCCGAGTGCGCCCACGTGATCCGACTCGTCCTAGTCGCTGCGGGTCCGCGCCTGGTGCGCGAGGTCAGGTCGGAATGCTGTTACAGCATCGCTCGGAGGTGACGGCAGCCCTGACGGCAACGACGGCACACTGGCGCACATGTTCGCCAGCCTCCTACGGATCACAAGTCCGTCTCGCTGGTCAGCGGAACCGGTGATCAGTAGACCGGCAAGTCAGGTTGCCAGGCAGACTGCCGTGCCCGTGCCAGACGCGTGCCAGATCGCTCGGGGAACACCATGGGGTACTTCCTGGTCTGCGCGCTTCGTATAGGTGTGAGGGAGTCTGGATCGCGGCGCCGGGGACTCTCATGCTGCGTCGTCCCAGTCCTCACGCATTGCAGCGATGAGCTCCGAAACGAGTTCGTCGTACTTGACGCGCCGAGTCCCGTACTCAGGGTCCTCGAAGCGCAGGCCTCCCACGATCTGCTCACCGAACTCGCGTAACTCGAAGTACACCTGCCGCGCCGGAGCCACCAGTGAACTGGAAGCCACAATGATCATCTGTGCCCGAGCAGCATTGCAGGGTTCAAATGCCTGGTGGATCGCTCTTCGTCTCTCCGCCGGCGATACGTTGGGGTCCCTGGCGATCAGACTGCACGTATGCCTGGCTTGGCTGAGGCTCGCCAAGTAGTTGCCGTACAAGGTACGGCGTATCTCGGCACGTTGGCTGCCACGCTCCCGCTTCCAGCGACG
>CBFGZZ010000497.1:0-5378 GCA_965653385.1 uncultured Streptomyces sp.
TCGCGCCACGAACCCGTCACGCAGAGATACATGTCCGATGAACGGACTTCCCTCGCCGGATAACGGTCTGATTTCGCCACCTGGCGCTTTTGGGACGACAGGACGAATACGTGACCTGCATCACTAAAGATTCGGCAAAGGCCATGGTAGAACGTCGCAACTCCGCAGGCGGCATGACCCCTCGCTGCTGCGCGGAGCGTCGGCGTGCGTGCCGGCGACAGACCAGGGGCCGTGACGTTCCGAGTCCGCGGACGCGTCATCCCAGGTCGCCGATCGGACAACGGCGTTCGCTCAAAGACCGCACTTCCTCCGGCGCAGGCTTCTGCGCCGGTCCCCGCGCCACCGAGGTAGCCATAGTGTCACTCGACTCCGTCACCACGTCCGTCGACGAAGCAGTCAGCGGATTCTTCGAGCCCATAGCCACATGGCTCGAGGAAGTCGTCTTCTACACGGTCCCCGTAGGAGGGACCGACCTTCCCTTGATCGTCGCCTGGCTCGTGGTCGCGGGTCTCGTCTTCACCGGCTGGTTCGGCCTCATCCAGTTCCGCAAGTTCAGACTCGCCGTCGACGTCGTGCGCGGGAAGTACGACGAGAAGGGGTCGACCGGCGAGGTCAACCACTTCCAGGCCCTGACCGCGGCCGTCTCCGGCACCGTCGGCCTCGGCAACATCGCCGGTGTGGCCGTCGCCGTGTCCATCGGCGGCGCCGGCGCCACGTTCTGGATGATCCTGTGCGGCCTGCTCGGCATGGCCACCAAGTTCGTCGAGGTCACCCTCGGTGTGAAGTACCGCGAGGTGCACGCCGACGGCACCGTCTCCGGCGGCCCGATGCACTACCTGCCGAAGGGCCTCAAGGAGCGCTTCGGCAGCGGCGGCGCCAAGTTCGGCAAGGTGCTCGCCGTCCTCGCCTCGATCATGATCCTCTTCTTCGGTCTGTTCGGCGGCAACCTGTTCCAGACCAACCAGAGCTACGCGCAGATCTCCTCGACCTTCGGCGGCGAGGACGGCTTCCTGGCCTCCTCCGCCGGTGCCGTCCTCTTCGGCCTGGTCGTCTCCGCGCTGGTCGGCCTCGTGCTGCTCGGCGGCATCCGCTCCATCGCCTCGGTCACCAGCCGGCTGGTGCCGGCGATGGCCGGCATCTACATCGTGGCCTGCCTGGTCGTCATCCTGGTCAACGTCACCCACGTCCCGGACGCCTTCCACACCATCCTGAAGGGCGCCTTCGAGGCCGATGGCGTCACGGGCGGCGTGATCGGTGCCCTGATCGTCGGTTTCCAGCGGGCCGCCTTCTCCAACGAGGCCGGCCTCGGCTCCGCGCCGATCGCCCACTCCGCGGTCAAGACCAACCACCCCGCGAGCGAGGGTCTGGTCGCCCTGCTGGAGCCGTTCATCGACACGGTCGTCATCTGCACCATGACCGCGCTGACCATCGTCATCGCCAACCCGGCCAGCTGGGGCGAGGCCCGCGCCGGCGAGAGCATCGGCGGCGTCACCATCACCTCCGACGCCTTCGAGACCGTGCTTCCCTGGTTCCCGGCCGTGCTCACGATCGCGGTGCTGCTGTTCGCCTTCTCCACGATCCTGACCTGGGGCTACTACGGCCTCAAGGCCTGGTCGTACCTGTTCGGCAAGAGCAGGACCAGCGAGACCGTCTTCAAGGCCGTCTGGAGCCTGTTCGTGGTCGTGGGCGCCCTGATGTCCCTCGACTCGCTGATCAGCCTCGCCGACTCCGCGCTCTTCCTGCTGTCGGTCTTCAACATCATCGGCCTGTACCTCCTCGCGCCGGTCGTCAAGCGCGAGCTCAACTCCTTCCTGGAGTTCGTCCGTGCCCGCAAGGCCGGCGAGATCGACGACGGCGACGATGACCAGGAGTCGGTGAAGACCACCGTCTGACCGCCCCCGCGGCCCGGCTCCTGAGAGGGCCCGTGCTCACCTCGCGCCTTGGTGAACACGGGCCCTCCCGTCATGCCTTCACTGCGTTTCCGCAGGTGAAACAGCACCTAGCGGAACGGAATGACGCCGGTTAGGGTGTAAAGAACGCGTCAATACACAGCCCGCATGGGCTTGTGACCGGCGCGCGGTGTGCCGGGAAGTCTGGTCGGCGTCAGGGGCTCGTATGCCCGCACGACGATCCCCGGAGGACTCCTTCATGGCTGCCGCGCCACGCGCACGCTCCCCCTTTCTCGGCCTCCTGCCGCTGCCCGAGCGCACGGCTGTCGCACAGGCCCTGCGGACGGAGACCGTCGGCGGGCTGGTCCTGCTGGGGGCGGCCTTGGTGGCGCTGGTGTGGGCGAACACGCCCTTTGCCGACAGCTACGAGCGCATACGCGACTTCCACTTCGGCATACCGGCGCTCGGCCTGGACCTCTCCGTCGGGCACTGGACCGCCGACGGCCTGCTCACCCTCTTCTTCCTCGTCGCCGGCATCGAGCTCAAGCGCGAACTCGTGGTCGGTGAGCTCCGCACCCCCGCCACCGCCGCCCTGCCCGTCATCGCCGCCCTCTCCGGCATGATCGTGCCCGCCGCCTTCTACGCGATCACCGCGTCCGCGGGAGGCGGCAGCCTGGACGGCTGGGCCGTGCCCATGGCCACCGACATCGCCTTCGCACTGGCCGTCCTCGCCGTACTCAGCACCCACCTGCCCGCCGCCCTCCGCGCCTTCCTCCTCACCCTCGCCGTCGTCGACGACCTCGGCGGCATCCTCGTCATCGCCGTCTTCTTCACCAGCGACCTGAACGTCCCGGCTCTCGGCGGAGCGTTCGCGGGCCTGGTCGTCTTCTACCTGCTGCAGCGCTTCCGCGTCCGCGGATGGTGGTGGTACGCCCCGCTCGGCCTCACGATCTGGGCGCTGATGTACAACGGCGGCGTCCACGCCACCGTCGCAGGCGTGGCCATGGGCCTCATCCTGCGCACCACCCGCGACAAGGACGAGGACCGCTCCCCCGGCGAACGCACCTCCCACCTCCTCCACCCCCTCTCCGCGGGAATCGCGGTCCCCCTCTTCGCACTCTTCGCCGCCGGCGTCAGCATCTCGGCCGCGTCACTGAGCGACGTGTTCACCAGGCCCGAACCGCTCGGCGTGGTGCTCGGACTCGTCCTCGGCAAGACGGTCGGGATCTTCGCCGGAACGTACCTGGCCGCCCGCTTCACCCGCGCCCGCCTCAACCCCGAACTCGCCTGGGCCGACGTCTTCGCCCTCGCGGCACTCGCCGGGATCGGCTTCACCGTCGCCCTGCTGATCGGCGAACTCGCCTTCCCCGACCCGGCGGCCGCCGGCCCCGTCAAGGCCGCGGTCCTCGTCGCCTCCCTGACCGCGGCCGCGCTCGCGGCCATGCTGATCAGACGCCGCAACGGCGTCTACCGGCGCCTGTACGAAGAGGAGAACCGCGACGACGACCACGACGGCATCCCCGACATCTACCAGCTCGACGCCACCACCGAACGCTGACGCGGAGGGAGGCAAGGGGTGGAACCTTCACTGGCCACAGCGCTGGCCCTCACCGCGGTCCTGGTCGTCAAGACCGCGGTGACGGAGCTGCGCGACCCCGGGAGCGCACGACGGGAGTGGGCCTTCGTCACGGACCGGGTCGCCCTGACCGGCGGTGCCCTGACAGCCGTTGTCGTAGGCGCCCTGGGCTGGACGTACGGAGAGTACGGGGCGGTGGCGTGGGCCCTGCTCGTCGGACTCCTGGTCGCCCAGGTCATGGGCCGGCGCACGGAACGCTGACACCCGCGGGCCGCCCTCGATTGCCGGAACCCGGCAAGAACCCACCTCCCCGAGTGCACGTCAAGGACCTGTCAGGAACGCGTAAAGCGCGTGTAAGCTCCCCACTGGTGTGCCGGGAAGTCTGGTCGGCGGTGTGGACAGAGGTCTCTTCGTCGATCGGGGTTCGTGGTCATGGTGCTCGTCGTGGTGTTCGGAGTGGCGCTGCTCATCGCGGTGCTGCTGTCAGGGCTCGCGGCCCGGACCGTGCTGTCGACGTCCTTCCTCTTCCTCGTCGGCGGCGCGCTGGTCAGCGACGGCTTTCTGGGGCTGATCCACATCACCCCGGACAGCGAGATCGTGTCCGTGACGGCGGATCTGGCGCTGTTCGCGGTGCTGTTCACCGACGGCATGCACGTCTCCCTCCCCAAGCTGCGGGAGAACTGGCGCAACCCGGCGCGTGCCCTCGGGCTCGGCATGCCGCTCGCCTTCGTCGGCATGGCTCTGCTCACGCACTTCGTGGTGGGGCTGGACTGGACGACGTCCTTCCTCGTCGGCGCCGTACTGGCACCGACCGACCCCGTGTTCGCCTCCGCGATCGTCGGCCGCAAGGAAGTACCGTCGAAGCTGCGGCAGTTGCTGAACGTGGAGAGCGGCATCAACGACGGGCTCGCCCTGCCGGTCGTCCTCATCATGATCGCGGCGGCCGGGCCGACGTCCGGGCACGCCGAGGCCGACTTCGGGAAGATCGCCCTGGAGCTGGTCCTCGGGCTGGTCTTCGGTGTCGTCCTGCCGTTCCTCGTGAACGAGCTCGTGCGATTCCGGCTGCTGGGCGCCGAGCCCAAGTTGCAGCCGCTGCTGCCTCTCGCCATCGGCGTGACCCTGTACGCCCTGTGCCACCTCACACACGCGAACCCCTACCTCGCCGCGTTCTCCGCCGGCGCCGTGCTCACCGCCCGCTCGCCGGAGGCGAAGGAGGCGTTCGAGCCCCTGGGGGAGGCGCTGGCGGAGCTGGCCAAGTTCGCGGCCCTGCTGGTGTTCGGCGCGCTGCTGACGCCGCAGTTGTTCGGCGACCTGTCCTTCGGCGGCTACGTCGCGGTGGTCCTCGCCATCGTGCTGATCCGCCCGGCCTCGCTGCTGCTGTCGCTGCTCGGCACGCGGTTCACGCGCCGGGAGAAGCTGGTGGCGGCCTGGTTCGGACCGAAGGGCTTCGCCTCGGTGGTGTACGGGCTGCTGGTGCTCCAGGCGGGGATCCCGCAAGGTGAAGAGGCATTCACGCTCATCGCCGTGTGCATCGCCTTCTCGATCGTCGCGCACAGCTCGACCGACGTGCCGATCGCCCGGCTCTTCAACGTCGAGGACATCGCCGGGGTGCCTGACGGTGACGCGGCACCAGCGTCGCGGGCGGCGGGGCACTCGCAGGAGGTGGGTGCCTGACCCGGCCTCGCACGCACCGGCAACCCCGCTCCCGCGCTCCCGCTCCTCGTGCGCTCGGGCCGCTACCGCGTGCGCGAGCACGGCAGCTGGACCGACAGGATCTCCCACTCCGACCTCACCGTCGCCGTGGTCGACGAGAGCGAGCGCCCCGCACACCACCGGATCCATCTCGCGGTCGCCCACCAGCGAGCCGGCACCGGCGTACGCGCCAGGGAAAGGAGCACGATCGCGGCTCAGGG
>CBFGZZ010000498.1:0-5352 GCA_965653385.1 uncultured Streptomyces sp.
CCTGCAACTGCCGGGACCTACGCCCTCCCGTGCCCCCGGCTCTGGGAAACTCCCAGGTACACGATTCTGTGTTCCCATATCAACCGGCACGGTCGAGGTTCCCTCGGCTCGACCGCCACGTACCAGGAGTCCGCCCATGACCACCGCCTCTCGCACCGGCGAACAGCGGATCAGCCCTGTCTTCCTAGGAATCACCGCCGTCACGGCAGTCACCGGGTGGGCGGTGTGGACGGGCTTCGCCGCGTCGCCGGGACTAGCCGTGTTCCTCTTCGTGACCTCGGCCTGGGTGGTTTCCCTGTGTCTCCATGAGTACGCACACGCTCGTACCGCACTGCACTCGGGCGACATCACCGTGGGAGCCAAGGGCTACTTGAGCCTCAATCCTCTCGCCTACACACACGCGCTGCTCAGCATCGTGCTCCCGGTCATCTTCGTGATCATGGGCGGCATCGGCCTCCCCGGTGGCGCCGTCTTCATCGAGCGCGGGCGGATCCGGGGTCGCTGGCGGCACAGTCTGATCTCGGCCGCCGGGCCGCTGACCAACGTGCTGTTCGCCGTCGTGTGCACCGCCCCGTTCTGGCTGGACGCGCTGGACGGCGTCCCCCGGGACTTCCGGTTCGCGCTCGCCTTCCTCGCGCTGCTCCAGGTCACGGCGGCGATCCTGAACTTCCTGCCGGTCCCGGGCCTGGACGGCTACGGCGTGATCGAGCCGTGGCTGTCGCACCGGATCAAGCGCCAGGTGGAGCCGTTCGCCCCGTTCGGCCTTCTGTTCGTGTTCGCGCTGCTGTGGGTGCCGTCGATCAACAGCACGTTCTTCGACGTGATCGACACGGTGCTGCGCGGCCTGGGCATCAGCGACGTCGAGACGTACTGCGGCTACGACCTGTTCCGCTTCTGGCGGGACTCGAACGAGCTCTGCTCGATGAGCGTGTGACCTCGGTCAGCCGGTGACGGAGCCGTTCCGGGCGTCCCGGCCGCGCTTGAAGTAGTACCAGGTCATGTTCGACGAGAGCCCCGCGAGCAGCACCCACACGATCCCCAGCCAGCTGCCCTGCGCGAAGGAGACCACGGCCGCGACCACGGCCAGCACACAGACGATCAGGGCATAGACACCAAGGCGGGGCATTTCACTCGGCTCCTTCGGGGGACACTGCTACCCGGACAGTGTCCCCCATCGGCTCATACGTCCGTGACGCGCAGTCCCGCGTGTGCCTTGTAGCGCCGGTTCACCGAGATCAGGTTCGCCACCAGCGACTCCACCTGGTGGGCGTTGCGCAGCCGGCCCGAGAAGATGCCGCGCATGCCGGGGATACGGCCGGCCAGGGCCTGGACGATCTCCACGTCCGCCCGCTCCTCGCCGAGCACCATCACATCGGTGTCGATCTCGTCGATCTCCGGGTCCTGGAGCAGCACCGCCGACAGATGGTGGAAGGCGGCCGTCACCCGGGAGTCCGGCAGCAAGGCGGCGGCCTGCTCGGCGGCGCTGCCCTCCTCCGGCTTGAGCGCGTAGGCGCCCTTCTTGTCGAAGCCGAGCGGGTTGACGCAGTCGACGACCAGCTTGCCGGCCAGTTCCTCGCGCAGGGACTGAAGCGTCTTGCCGTGGCCCTCCCACGGCACGGCGACGATCACGATGTCGCTGCGCCGCGCGCACTCGGCGTTGTCGGCACCCTCGACACCGTGCCCGAGCTCGTCGGCGGCGGCCCGGGCGCGGTCGGCCGCCCGGGAACCGATGATCACCTTCTGTCCGGCCATGGCGAGCCGGTAGGCGAGGCCTTTGCCCTGCGGCCCGGTCCCGCCGAGCACGCCGACGACCAGCCCGGAGACGTCGGGGAGGTCCCAGGGGTCCTTGGCCGGGGCCTTAGCGGGGGTCCCGGCGGGCTGCTGTGCACTGTCGGTAGAGGTCATGGGCCGACTTTACGTGGGCGTACTCGACGACTTCCCCTGCCTCCCCCGGGGCTCAGGTGAGGTCCGTCACGGGGACCCGCCGGAAGGCGATGGTCTCGTACGGGCCGAAGTCGCCGGTCTCGTAGAGGAGTCCGACCGTCGCGTCGTCGATCCGTGCGAGGTCCGAGTACGCGGCGGGCAGCCCGCTCACCGTGTGCGCGGACCGCCAGGTGAGGCCGCCGTCGGTGGAGGCGCGGATGGTCATCAGGGCGCGGGCGGCGGGGTCGGCGGGGCCGGAGAAGAGCAGGACGTCGGGGTCGCGGAGCTGGAGGACGCTGCCCTCGCAGACGGGCGCGGACAGGCCGGCCTGCGGGCGGAAGGGCTTGACCAGGGTCTCGCCGCCGTCCGCGGAGTGGGCGTCGGCGCGGTTGCCGGGGGACGGGGAGTCGTTGCGGGTGTTGAAGTAGACGCGGCCGTCGGGGAGTTCGGCGGCGGTGGTCTCGTTGACGTTGACGTAGCCGTCGGTGTTCTCGTCGACGTAGCCGATGCGCCAGGTGGCGCCCCGGTCGTCGCTGAGGAGACAGTGCCCGCTGTTGTATCTGGCCTCGGTGCCGATGTCGTCGCCGGTGGGCGGGATCGTGTGGTTGGCGGGGACGACGACCCGGCCGGTGCTCAGCTGGATCGCGTGGCCGGGGGTGGTGGCGTACCAGCGCCAGCCCGGCCGCTTCACCTGCGCGGTGATCTCCTTCGAGCTCGACCAGGTGACGCCGTCGTCGTCGCTGTACCGCACCCAGATCCGGCGGCCGTCGGCGTCGCCGACCTCGCCGCGCAGGATGGCGGCCTCGGTGGCGGTGGCGTGGTTGCGGATGTAGACGAGCAGGATGCGGCCGGTGTCGAGGACGACGGGGGCGGGGTTGCCGGCCAGGTGCCAGTTGTTGTCGGCGACCACTCTGAGCGGGCCCCAGGTGCGGCCGCCGTCCGCGGACCGCTTCAGCACGATGTCGATGTGGCCGTGGTCGGCCGCGGACTCGACCCGGCCCTCGCAGAAGGCGAGCACCGTGCCCGCACCGCTGACCACGACGGCCGGGATACGGAAGGAGGCGTACCCCTCCTGCCCCGCACGGAAGGGAACAGTGGTCTCGGTCATCGTCGCACTCCTCGCCATGGCCGCCGGGGCCCACTGCTTCCCCGTGCCGGGCGAATTCGGGGTGAACTCCCGGTCACGAGTGGTCGGTCAGGGCAGGATGAGGTCGCATGGATGCCGTACGGGTCGCGTTGCTGCGCGAAGTACTCGCCGGAACCGAGTGGTTGGGGGCCACCCGGCGGTTCGCGGGGGCGTTGCGGGCGTCCGCTGTGGCGCACGGGGGCGGGCTGCTGGTGGTGGGCACGCCGGAGTACGAGCCGTGGCATCTCGCGGCCCACCTGGTGGACGAGGCCGCGTGGTCGGGGACGCCGGAGCTGGCCCCGACACTCGTACGACATGCCGCGCGCCCCTCGGATCCGGCCCATCTGGCCGTCGGGCTGGGCCGGTTGGCGGCGGCACGGCACGGGGAGACCCTGCTGGTGGTGTCGCCGGACGAGCCCGGGGCGCCGCTCCTGGAGCGGGTGCACGACGTGCGACGGGCCGGCGCGACGGTGTTGGCCCTCGGCACCGGCGAGGGCGAGCTGACGGCCATGGCCCACGAGGCACTGGCCGTGCCGGAGGGCGGGGAGCTGGACCTCGACACCGTGCAGCATCTGGTGAGCGCGGGGGCCGGCGAGAACGGGGTGCCCTCCGGGCGGGGGCGGGGGCGGTTTCGGGACCGTCTGTCCAGGCTGGCGGAGTCATTGACGGCGCCGCCACCGCCGCAGTGGTGATGCGCCGGATGGGGGGTGGGCTCTGTCGTCCGGCGGTCGAATGTGCGGCTGCCGCCGCGCGGGCGCGACCGGCCACACAACCCGCACTCGGCCAGTCAGCACTCGAAATCCGGTTGCCCCCGCCACCTGCCCGCCCCGACCATGACCCCTCGTGAACCTCCGTGCCGTGCTCCCCGACCTCGCCCCCTGGCGCGCCTCGGCCGACTTCCGGCGGCTGTGGCTGGCGGGGCTCGTGTCCTCCTTCGGCAGCTTCCTGACCTTCGTCGCGCTGCCCGTGCAGATCAAGGAGCTCACCGGGTCGGCAGCGGCGGTCGGGGCGATCGGGGCCGTGGAGTTGGTGCCGTTGATCGCGTTCGGGCTGTACGGGGGTGCGCTCGCCGACGCGCTGGACAAGCGGAAGCTGATCGTGTGGACGGAGGCCGGGCAGGCGGTGCTGAGCGCGGCGCTGCTGGTCAACGCGCTGCTGCCGAGCCCCGCGATCTGGCCGCTGTACGTCGTCGCCGCCCTGTCCTCCGCGCTGGTCTCGGTCCAACGCCCCGCTCTGGACGCCCTGTTGCCCCGGATCGTGGCCAACGACCACCTCCCGGCCGCCGCCTCGCTCAACGCGCTGCGCTGGCAGGTCGGCGGGGTCGCGGGCCCGGCCCTGGCCGGCGTGGTCGTCGCGTACGCGGGCCTCGGCTGGGCGTACGGCACGGACCTGCTGACCTTCGTCGTGTCCGTCCTGTTCGCCGTCGGCCTCGCCCCCTCCCCCGCCTCACACGAGGCCGCCAAGCCGTCGCTGAGGGCCATCGCCGAGGGTGCCCGCTACGCCTGGAGCCGCAAGGAACTCCTCGGCACGTACGTCATCGACATCGCGGCGATGCTCTTCGCGATGCCGCTGGCCGTACTGCCCTTCCTCGCTGACGAGTTGAACGCCCCCTGGGCGCTGGGTCTGATGTACGCCTCCGTGCCGGCGGGCGCGATGCTGGTGAGCCTGACGAGTGGCTGGACCTCGCGGGTGCACCGGCACGGGCGGGCCGTCGTCGTGTCGGCCGCGCTGTGGGGCACGGCCATCGCCGCGGCCGGTGTCTCGGGGAACGTATGGCTGGTGCTGCTGTTCCTGACCGTCGGCGGCGCGGCCGACATGGTCAGCGGCGTCTTCCGCGGGGTGATGTGGAACCAGACGATCCCGGACGAGCTGCGTGGCCGGCTCGCCGGGATCGAACTGCTGTCGTACTCGGTGGGCCCGCAGCTCGGCCAGACCTATGTGGGCGGCGTCGCGGCCTGGCGTGGCGTGCGCACGTCCGTCTGGTCGGGCGGGCTGCTGTGCGTGGGCGCGGTGGGGCTGCTGGCGCTGTGTCTGCCGAAGCTCATGACGTACGACGCACGGACGAACGAGCACGCGGTACGGCTGCGGGAGCAGCGGGCAGCTGCGGCAGCGACAACGGCACCGGCAGCGGCACCGGCCGAGGGCTGATCAGACGTCGTCCGCCGGACCTGGCGGAGCGTGCGGACGTCGTCTGGACGGGCGGGCTGCTGTGCGTGGGCGCGGTGGGGCTGCTGGCGCTGTTTCTGCAGAAGCTCATGACGTACGACGCACGGACGAACGAGCACGCGGTACGGCTGCGGGAG
>CBFGZZ010000499.1:0-5339 GCA_965653385.1 uncultured Streptomyces sp.
TGGGGCGGAGCCCCAGAAGGATGGGACGGGTAGGGGCGGCGGGGGCGAGGAAAGTCAGCTCGCCGTGTCCTCCCGGCGTACCGACAGCAGGTCCTCCAGTTGCTCCTCGCGGGCCTGGGCGGCCACGAAGAGGAGTTCGTCGCCGGCCTCCAGGGAGTCCTCGCGGGAGGGGGTGAGCACGCGGGTGCCGCGGATGATGGTGACCAGGGAGGTGTCCTGGGGCCACTCGACATCGCCGACCTGGGTGCCGGCCAGGGCCGACTCCTCGGGGAGGGTCAGCTCCACGAGGTTGGCGTCGCCGTGGCTGAAGCGGAGCAGACGGACCAGGTCGCCGACGCTGACCGCCTCCTCGACCAGGGCCGACATCAGACGCGGGGTGGAGACGGCCACGTCGACGCCCCAGGACTCGTTGAAGAGCCATTCGTTCTTGGGGTTGTTCACGCGGGCGACGACGCGCGGAACGCCGTACTCCGTCTTCGCCAGGAGCGAGACGACCAGGTTGACCTTGTCGTCGCCGGTCGCGGCGATCACCACGTTGCAGCGCTGAAGGGCAGCCTCGTCCAGGGACGTGATCTCGCAGGCGTCGGCCAGCAGCCACTCCGCCTGGGGAACGCGCTCGACCGAGATGGCGGTCGGCGCCTTGTCGACGAGCAGGACCTCGTGGCCGTTCTCCAGCAGTTCGCCCGCGATCGAGCGGCCGACCGCGCCGGCACCGGCAATGGCGACCCTCATCAGTGACCGCCCTCCTCTTCGGGACCCTTGGCGAACGCCGCCTCGACCTTGTCGACCTCGTCGGCGCGCATCATCACGTGCACCAGGTCGCCCTCCTGCAACACCGTCTGCGAGCTGGGCAGGATCGCCTCGCCGAGCCGCGTCAGGAACGCCACGCGGACGCCCGTCTCCTCCTGGAGCCTGCTGATCTTGTGGCCCACCCAGGCCGTGGACGTGTGCACCTCGGCGAGCTGGACACCGCCGGTGGGATCCCGCCACAGCGGCTCGGCGCCCGAGGGGAGCAGACGGCGCAGCATCTGGTCGGCCGTCCAGCGGACCGTGGCCACGGTGGGGATGCCGAGGCGCTGGTAGACCTCGGCGCGGCGGGGGTCGTAGATCCGGGCCGCGACGTTCTCCACGCCGAACATCTCGCGGGCCACGCGCGCGGAGATGATGTTCGAGTTGTCCCCGCTGGAGACGGCCGCGAAGGCGCCGGCCTCCTCGATGCCCGCCTCGCGCAGAGTGTCCTGGTCGAAGCCGACGCCGGTGACCCGGCGGCCGCCGAACCCGGGGCCCAGCCTGCGGAACGCGGTGGGGTCCTGGTCGATCACGGCGACCGTGTGCCCCTGTTGCTCCAGGGTCTGGGCAAGAGCGGAACCCACCCTTCCGCAACCCATGATGACGATGTGCACGGTCTTACCCCGCACTCCTCGTTAGGCGTCTGACTTGCGTGAACGTGGTGCTCATATCCTTCTCTCGGTTCGCCGGGCAACAGGCGCGGGCCGGTCGCGGACCGCTGGGCAACATCATGCCGGGGAATGCCGGGGATGATCCCTCGCGGTACGGATCGTGGACCGCCCTGCAGGCCGGCCCGCGTGTGCCTCGGTCCACCGTAACGTCCGCCTCCGACACACCGACCGGCGAGTCGGCCGTCCCGTACGACCCCCTCAGCGGCGGTTGAAGCTGCGCAGGCTGGCGAGTGCCAGGAGGCCTAGTCCGGCGAGCGAGACGAGGGCCCCGACGAGCTCGGCGGCCGTCTGCGACATGAGGTCTCCCGGATGTGATGAGCGTACTGACGCAGGTGGGCGGATCCACAGGTACGCAGGTCATGGAGGCACGGGGGCGCCACGAGGGCCCGTGCCCGGCACGTGCGCAGCACGGAATTCACCCCGGCGCCGCGCGCGATTTCACCCGGATGTGCTCCGCCCCAGCAGGGGGGCCTACGATTCTCTGTTGTGTCCAAACTGACCGACGTGCCCAAACGGATTCTGATCGGGCGCGCGCTGCGCAGTGACCGGCTGGCGGAAACGCTCCTGCCGAAGCGCATCGCACTGCCCGTCTTCGCTTCCGACCCGCTGTCCTCCGTGGCATACGCGCCCGGAGAAGTGCTGCTGGTCCTCTCCATCGCGGGCGTGTCGGCGTACCACTTCAGCCCCTGGATCGCGGTCGCGGTCGTCGTCCTGATGTTCACCGTGGTCGCCTCCTACCGGCAGAACGTGCACGCCTACCCCAGCGGTGGCGGCGACTACGAGGTGGCGACCACCAACCTCGGCCCCAAGGCAGGCCTGACGGTCGCGAGCGCCCTGCTCGTCGACTACGTCCTGACCGTCGCCGTCTCCATCTCCTCCGGCATCGAGAACCTCGGCTCCGCGATCCCGTTCGTCGTCGAGCACAAGGTCGAGTGCGCGGCCGCGGTGATCCTGCTGCTGACGGTGATGAACCTGCGCGGCGTCCGGGAGTCCGGCAGCCTCTTCGCGATCCCGACGTACGTCTTCGTCGCGGGCGTCTTCATCATGATCGCGTGGGGCGCGTTCCGCGGGCTGGTCCTGGACGACACCATGCGGGCTCCCACGGCTTCGTACGAGATCAAGCCGGAACACCAGGGCCTCGCGGGCTTCGCGCTCGTCTTCCTGCTGCTACGGGCCTTCTCCTCCGGCTGCGCCGCGCTCACCGGCGTGGAGGCGATCTCCAACGGTGTCCCGGCCTTCCGCAAGCCCAAGTCGAAGAACGCCGCGACGACGCTCGCGGCGATGGGCCTGCTGGCCGTCACCATGTTCTGCGGCATCATCGTGCTCGCGCTGGTGACCAAGGTCCGCATGGCCGAGAACCCGGCCGTCGACCTGGTCAAGGACGGCGTCGCGGTCGGCTCCGGCTACGTCCAGAACCCGGTGATCACCCAGGTCGCCGAGGCCGTCTTCGGCAAGGGCAGCTTCTTCTTCGTCGTGCTCGCGGCGGCCACCGCCCTGGTGCTCTTCCTGGCCGCCAACACCGCCTACAACGGCTTCCCGGTGCTCGGCTCGATCCTCGCCCAGGACCGCTATCTGCCGCGCCAGCTGCACACCCGCGGCGACCGGCTCGCCTTCTCCAACGGCATCGTGCTGCTGGCCGGCGCCGCCATGCTCCTGGTCTGGATCTACGGCGCCGACTCCACCCGTCTGATCCAGCTCTACATCGTCGGCGTGTTCGTGTCCTTCACGCTCAGCCAGACCGGCATGGTCCGCCACTGGAACCGCCTCCTGGCGACCGAGAAGGACCAGGCCAAGCGCCGCCACATGATCCGCTCCCGCGCGATCAACACCTTCGGCGCGTTCTTCACCGGCCTGGTCCTGATCGTCGTGCTCGTCACCAAGTTCACGCACGGCGCCTGGGTGGCCCTGCTCGGCATGGTGATCTTCTACGGCACGATGACGGCGATCCGCCGCCACTACGACCATGTCTCCGAGGAACTCGCCGCCCCCGAGGGTCCGAGCGACGACAGCGTACGGCCGTCCCGCGTCCACTCGGTCGTCCTGGTCTCCAAGATCCACCGCCCCGCCCTGCGCGCCCTGGCTTACGCCAAGCTGCTGCGCTCGGACACCCTGGAGGCGCTCAGCGTCAACGTCGACCCGGCGGAGACCAAGGCGCTGCGTGAGGAGTGGGAGCGGCGCGGGATCGACGTACCGCTGAAGGTGCTCGACTCGCCGTACCGCGAGATCACGCGGCCGATCATCGAGTACGTGAAGGGGCTGCGCAAGGAGTCCCCGCGCGACGCGGTGTCGGTGATCATCCCCGAGTACGTCGTCGGCCACTGGTACGAGCATCTGCTGCACAACCAGAGCGCGCTCAGGCTGAAGGGCCGGCTGCTGTTCACGCCGGGCATCATGGTGACGTCCGTGCCCTACCAGCTCCAGTCGTCCGAGGTCGCCAAGGCCCGTGCCCGCAAGCGGCAGGACTGGAACGCGCCGGGCTCGGTGCGGCGAGGGCCCGCCCAGGAGCGGGCGAAGGAGCCGGACGCCCAGCGCTGACGGGGGCGGGGCACGGATTCGAGCACGTAGACTGGTGGGCTGTTGTCAGGCCCTCCGCAGCCCCTGGGGAGAGGGCCGCATCCCCTCTCGATCTGGAGTCACCCCACCATGCAGGCAGAACCGAAGAAGTCGCTGGTGGGGGAGGAGTACGAGGTCGAGATCGGCCCCGTCGCCCACGGCGGGCACTGCATCGCCCGCACCGAAGCCGGGCAGGTGCTGTTCGTCCGGCACACGCTGCCCGGCGAGCGGGTCGTGGCCCGGGTGACCGAGGGCGAGGAGGGCGACCGCTTCCTGCGCGCCGACGCGGTCGAGGTCCTGTCCGCCTCCAAGGACCGCATCGAGGCCCCCTGCCCCTTCGCCGGTCCCGGCCGCTGCGGCGGCTGCGACTGGCAGCACGCCAAGCCCGGGGCACAGCGCCGGCTGAAGGGCGAGGTCATCGCCGAGCAGCTGCAGCGGCTCGCGGGACTGACGCCCGAGGACGTCGGCTGGGACGGCACGGTGATGCCGGCCGAGGGCGACAAGCTGCCCGCCGGCCAGGTGCCGCAGTGGCGCACGCGCGTGCAGTACGCCGTCGACGCCGACGGGCACGCCGGCCTGCGCCGGCACCGCTCGCACGAGGTCGAGCCGATCGACCACTGCATGATCGCCGCCGAGGGGGTCAGCGAGCTCGGTATCGAGAAGCGGGACTGGACGGGCATGGCGTCGGTCGAGGCGATCGCGGCGACGGGTTCGCAGGACCGCCAGGTGATCCTCACGCCGAGGCCGGGCGCTCGCCTGCCGATCGTGGAGCTCGACCGCCCGGTGTCGGTGATGCGGGTCGGCGAGAAGGACGGCGGCACGCACCGCGTCCACGGCCGCCCCTTCGTCCGCGAACGCGCCGACGGCCGTACGCACCGCGTCGGCAGCGGAGGCTTCTGGCAGGTCCACCCGAAGGCCGCGGACACCCTGGTGACCGCCGTCATGCAGGGGCTGCTGCCCCGCAAGGGCGAGATGGCCCTCGATCTCTACTGCGGCGTGGGCCTCTTCGCCGGCGCCCTCGCCGACCGCCTCGGCGACAAGGGCGCGGTCCTCGGCATCGAGTCCGGCAAGCGCGCGGTGGAGGACGCCCGGCACAACCTCGCCGAGTTCGACCGCGTGCGGATCGAGCAGGGCAAGGTCGAGTCGGTCCTGCCACGTACGGGGATCACCGAGGTGGACCTGATCGTCCTGGACCCGCCGAGGGCCGGGGCCGGGCGGGGCACGGTCGGGCATCTCGCGTCACTGGGGGCTCGGCGGATCGCTTATGTGGCTTGCGATCCGGCGGCGTTGGCGCGGGACTTGGGGTACTTCCGGGACGGGGGGTAT
>CBFGZZ010000500.1:0-5330 GCA_965653385.1 uncultured Streptomyces sp.
GCCGCGACAGGCTAACCCGCGATCTTGCATCCACCGACGTCGGGGTCGGCACCGCTCAGGATCTGGAGCAGCACGAGCCCCGCAACAGCACAGGGCCCCGGAACCGGCGCAGGGGTTCCGGGGCCCGGTCAGAGGGCGACGCCGTGCGCTTCGCCCGCCGCAGCGGTCACACACGCCGCAGCACTGCCACCACCTTGCCCAGGATGGTCGCGTCGTCACCGGGAATCGGCTCGTACGCGGCGTTGTGCGGGAGGAGCCAGACATGGCCGTCCTCGCGCTTGAAACGCTTGACCGTGGCCTCGCCGTCGAGCATGGCGGCCACGATGTCGCCGTTCTCGGCCACCGGCTGGCGCCGGACCGTGACCCAGTCGCCGTCGCAGATCGCGGCCTCGATCATCGAGTCACCCACGACCTTGAGGACGAACAGCTCGCCGTCACCGACCAGCTGTCGGGGGAGCGGGAAGACGTCCTCGACGGACTCCTCCGCGAGGATGGGGCCGCCGGCGGCGATGCGGCCGACCAGCGGAACGTACGATGCGGCGGGCTTGCCTGTGGTGTCCGTGGGCTGCACGGAGGCGGCCTGGTCGGAGCCACGCACCTCGTACGCACGCGGACGGTGTGGGTCACGGCGGAGGAAGCCCTTGCGCTCCAGTGCCATCAGCTGGTGTGCCACCGAGGACGTGCTGGACAGGCCGACCGCCTGGCCGATCTCCCGCATCGACGGCGGGTAGCCGCGCCGCTGCACGGAATCCCTGATGACCTCGATCACGCGGCGCTGGCGATCGGTGAGCCCTGAGCTGTCCGCCCGGATGCCGGGAGGTCGGCCCGGCAGGGAGCGCTTGTGTCCCTCGGGATTCATGGCTTCGTTCATCGCATGCACCGGCTCGAGTCGGCCCTGGGAGCGGTCCTGGGCAGTGATGGTGGCACTGTCTGCGGTGGTGGTCACGTCGGCCCCTCTCGATGGTCTCCCTGCTGCACAACGGTAGTTGCTTTCGAAAGGTTGCGCCAAACACACGTTCGAGTGAAAAATCGCGAATCACCTGACGTGATCGTGTGTCCGGGTGTATGGCTGGCGTGCGGTCCGGCGGGCAAAAGGGTTCATTGTTGTACCCTTCACCGCCGGGGTGACGACCTCGTGGGTTGTTGCCCCAGTCTGCCATCCGAGATCGGATCAGCCGGGAACCGACCCCCATCTGTGCGGGAGTCCCACGTCCCCTTCGTGCGGCGCTCACGGTATCTCCGTATGTGCCGGGGCGATACGCCCGTGCGCCAAAGCGTGCGGCGCGTCGGTGCGGACGTACGCCACCTGCCACGGCTCGTGCGACACGCGAGAAGCGTGTCGATGTATGAGCCAATCCCCACATCTAGTGGTTGGATTGCGGCAGCAGCCCAGAAGTTGTGGTCCCCCCGGTCTTCGACCGCTCGGAGATCGCCTATGCTTGGGGCTGCTTCGAGGGGCCCATGAGGTCCAGCGAGGCTATTGAGTCTGCTGTGAGGAGGGTTGGGAGTTATGCACTGCCCCTTCTGCAGGCACCCCGACAGCCGCGTCGTCGACAGTCGTACGACCGACGACGGCACGTCGATCCGTCGACGCCGCCAGTGTCCTGACTGCTCCCGCCGTTTCACGACGGTGGAGACATGCTCACTGATGGTGATCAAGCGGTCCGGAGTCACCGAGCCGTTCAGCCGCACCAAGGTCATCAACGGTGTGCGCAAGGCATGCCAGGGACGACCGGTCACCGAGGACGCGCTCGCCCAGCTCGGCCAAAGGGTCGAGGAGGCGGTGCGAGCCACCGGAAGCGCCGAGCTGACCACCCACGACGTGGGACTGGCCATACTCGGCCCGTTGCAGGAGCTCGACCTCGTGGCCTTTCTGCGATTCGCCTCCGTCTACCGGGCGTTCGACTCGCTCGAGGACTTCGAGGCCGCGATCGCGGAACTCAGGGAGGCGACGGGACGCCCCGCCGCGGACGACGACGACCGCGAAGACGACGCCGGCGCAGTCACGGGGGGCCAGGAAGACGAGCGCGGGTCCGGAGGGACTGCACAGGTCCCCGTGCCCGCCAACGCCGCCGACTGAGGGCGGGCCGGATCCGGTCCTCGGACCGTCGGATCCGGCCGAGGGCGGCGACAGAAGACCTGCTGCGGGCGGCAATCGGACGGTGCCCGCAGCACCAGACAGAACATGTGCCACGGGGAACATCGGGGCACTTCAGGGCGTTTTAGCCCGTACAGGGAGGCGGCATGACAGAGACGGCGAGCGGTCCGGCACGGAGTTCCCGCGCCAAGGGCACCAAGGCGACCAAGGGACTGCGTATCGAGCGCATCCACACCACCCCCGGCGTACACCCGTACGACGAGGTGGCCTGGGAGCGCCGTGACGTCGTCATGACCAACTGGCGCGACGGCTCTGTGAACTTCGAGCAGCGCGGCGTCGAGTTCCCCGACTTCTGGTCGGTGAACGCGGTCAACATCGTCACCAGCAAGTACTTCCGCGGTGCCGTCGGCACCCCGCAGCGCGAGGTGAGCCTCAAGCAGCTCATCGACCGCATCGTGAAGACGTATCGGAAGGCAGGCGAGGACTACAAGTACTTCGCCTCGCCCGCCGACGCCGAGATCTTCGAGCACGAGCTGGCCTACGCCCTCCTGCACCAGATCTTCAGCTTCAACAGCCCTGTGTGGTTCAACGTCGGCACGCCCCAGCCGCAGCAGGTCTCGGCCTGCTTCATCCTGTCCGTCGACGACTCCATGGAGTCGATCCTCGACTGGTACAAGGAAGAGGGCATGATCTTCAAGGGCGGCTCCGGCGCCGGCCTGAACCTCTCCCGGATCCGTTCCTCCAAGGAACTGCTCTCCTCCGGTGGCAACGCCTCCGGTCCGGTCTCCTTCATGCGCGGTGCCGACGCCTCTGCAGGAACGATCAAGTCGGGTGGCGCCACGCGCCGCGCCGCCAAGATGGTCATCCTCGACGTCGACCACCCCGACATCGAGGACTTCATCGAGACCAAGGTCAAGGAAGAGGAGAAGATCCGCGCCCTGCGTGACGCGGGCTTCGACATGGACCTGGGCGGCGACGACATCACGTCCGTCCAGTACCAGAACGCCAACAACTCGGTCCGCGTGAACGACACGTTCATGAAGGCGGTCGAGGCCGGCGGCAAGTTCGGCCTGACCTCCCGTATGACCGGTGAGGTCATCGAAGAGGTCGACGCCAAGGCCCTGTTCCGCAAGATGGCCGAGGCCGCCTGGGCCTGCGCCGACCCCGGCATCCAGTACGACGACACCATCAACCACTGGCACACGTGCCCGGAGTCCGGCCGTATCAACGGCTCGAACCCGTGCAGCGAGTACATGCACCTGGACAACACGTCCTGCAACCTCGCCTCGCTGAACCTGATGAAGTTCCTGAAGGACGACGGCAAGGGCAACCAGTCCTTCGACGTCGAGCGCTTCGCGAAGGTCGTCGAGCTCGTCATCACCGCGATGGACATCTCCATCTGCTTCGCGGACTTCCCGACGCAGAAGATCGGTGAGAACACGCGCGCGTTCCGCCAGCTCGGCATCGGCTACGCCAACCTCGGCGCCCTGCTGATGGCGACGGGCCACGCGTACGACTCCGACGGCGGCCGCGCCCTCGCCGGCGCCATCACCTCCCTGATGACGGGCACCTCGTACAAGCGTTCCGCCGAACTCGCCGCGGTCGTCGGCGCGTACGACGGCTACGCCCGAAACGCCCAGCCGCACCTGCGCGTCATGAAGCAGCACGCCGACGCCAACACCGCGGCCGTCCGCATGGACGACCTGGACACGCCGATCTGGGCCGCCGCCACGGAGGCCTGGCAGGACGTGATCCGCCTCGGCGAGAAGAACGGATTCCGTAACTCCCAGGCGTCCGTCATCGCCCCGACCGGCACCATCGGTCTCGCGATGTCCTGCGACACCACCGGCCTTGAGCCCGACCTCGCGCTGGTCAAGTTCAAGAAGCTGGTCGGCGGCGGCTCGATGCAGATCGTCAACGGCACCGTCCCGCAAGCCCTGCGTCGCCTGGGCTACCAGGAGGAGCAGATCGAGGCGATCGTCGCCCACATCGCCGAGCACGGCAATGTCGTCGACGCCCCCGGCCTCAAGCACGAGCACTACGAGGTGTTCGACTGCGCCATGGGCGAACGCTCCATCTCCGCGATGGGCCACGTCCGCATGATGGCCGCGATCCAGCCTTGGATCTCCGGCGCCCTCTCCAAGACGGTCAACATGCCGGAGTCGGCGACCGTCGAGGAGGTCGAGGAGATCTACTTCGAGGCCTGGAAGCTGGGCGTCAAGGCGCTCGCCATCTACCGCGACAACTGCAAGGTCGGCCAGCCCCTCTCCGCCAAGACCAAGGAGAAGGAGAAGACCGAGATCACGGAGAAGGCCGAGGCCACCATCCGTGAGACGGTCGAGAAGGTGGTCGAGTACCGCCCGGTCCGCAAGCGCCTCCCGAAGGGCCGTCCCGGCATCACCACGTCCTTCACGGTCGGCGGCGCCGAGGGCTACATGACCGCCAACTCCTACCCGGACGACGGTCTCGGCGAGGTCTTCCTGAAGATGTCCAAGCAGGGCTCGACTCTCGCGGGCATGATGGACGCCTTCTCCATCGCGGTCTCCGTCGGCCTCCAGTACGGCGTGCCGCTGGAGACGTACGTCTCGAAGTTCACGAACATGCGCTTCGAGCCGGCCGGCATGACGGACGACCCGGACGTGCGGATGGCGCAGTCGATCGTCGACTACATCTTCCGTCGCCTGGCGCTGGACTTCCTGCCGTTCGAGACGCGCTCCGCCCTCGGCATCCACTCCGCGGAGGAGCGTCAGCGTCACCTGGAGACGGGCTCCTACGAGCCCAACGAGGACGAGGTCGACGTCGAGGGACTGGCCCAGTCGGCGCCGCGCGCCCAGGAGCTGAAGGCCGTCGCCACGCCGAAGGCCGAGGCCTCGGCCGCCAAGCCCGCTCCGCAGCAGGCCCACACCAGCGCCGAGCTGGTGGAGATGCAGCTGGGCATCCAGGCCGACGCCCCACTGTGCTTCTCCTGCGGCACCAAGATGCAGCGGGCCGGCTCCTGCTACATCTGCGAGGGTTGCGGCTCGACCAGCGGCTGCAGCTGACACCGGGCAGGGGCATGGCCCGGGCGTCGGGTAGCCGTTGATCCGACGAAGGCCCTGAAGAGGGGTGCCGACACATGGTCGGCGCCCCTCTTCGCCGTATGCCCGGCGAACCAGGAGTGTCTCAGGGCTGGCGAGCCTGTCCCATCGTCGCTGTGAACGTCTCAGGGTCGTCCTCGAAACCATGGATGCCC
>CBFGZZ010000501.1:0-5328 GCA_965653385.1 uncultured Streptomyces sp.
TCAAGTGGTACGTCCAGCCGGGCGACACGGTCACCGACGGCCAGGTGGTGTGCGAGGTCGAGACCGCAAAGGCGGCCGTCGAACTGCCCATCCCGTACGACGGAGTGGTCCGCGAGCTGCACTTCCCCGAGGGCACCACGGTGGACGTCGGTACGGCGATCATCGCGGTGGACCTGGGGGGCGGGGCGGCCCCGGCCGCCGAGGCGCCGGACCGGGCCGAGGCTCCCGCCGAGGCGGAGCCGGAGGAGGCCAAGCCGGCCGGCCGCCAGCCGGTGCTGGTCGGCTACGGCGTGGCCACGTCCTCCACCAAGCGCCGCCCCCGCAAGGGAGCCGACGTCCCGCGGCAGGAGCCCGCGGCCGCGGCCCAGGCACTCCAGTCCGAGCTGAACGGCCACGGCCCGGCGGAAGCCGTGACGCCTACCCGGCCGCTGGCCAAGCCTCCGGTGCGCAAGCTGGCGAAGGACCTGGGCGTCGACCTGGCCGCGGTGACGCCCACCGGGCCCGACGGCATCATCACCCGCGAGGACGTCCACGCCGCGGCGGCCCCGCAGGCGCCTGCCGCCGAACCGGCACCGCAGGCCACCCCGGCCGGCGAGGTCGCCGCGCCCGCCGCCGTCCCGGCGCCGGTGGTCACGTACGACGCGGTCCGTGAGACCCGTGTCCCGGTCAAGGGCGTCCGCAAGGCGACGGCGGCGGCGATGGTCGGCTCGGCGTTCACGGCACCGCATGTCACCGAGTTCGTGACGGTCGACGTGACGCGCACGATGAAGCTGGTCGAGGAACTCAAGCAGGACAAGGAGTTCACCGGTCTGCGCGTGAACCCCCTGCTGCTGATCTCCAAGGCCCTGCTGGTCGCGATCAAACGCAACCCCGACGTCAACGCGTCCTGGGACGAGGCCGGCCAGGAGATCGTGCACAAGCACTACGTGAACCTGGGCATCGCCGCGGCGACCCCGCGCGGCCTGATCGTCCCCAACATCAAGGACGCCCACACCAAGACACTCCCACAGCTCGCGCAGGCACTCGGCGAGCTGGTGTCGACGGCACGCGACGGCAAGACCACCCCCGCCGCCATGCAGGGCGGCACGGTGACCATCACCAACGTCGGCGTCTTCGGCGTCGACACCGGCACCCCGATCCTCAACCCCGGCGAGTCCGCGATCCTCGCGGTCGGCGCGATCAAGCTCCAGCCGTGGGTCCACAAGGGCAAGGTCAAGCCCCGCCAGGTCACCACCCTGGCCCTCAGCTTCGACCACCGCCTGGTGGACGGCGAGCTGGGCTCCAAGGTCCTGGCCGACGTAGCCGCGATCCTGGAACAGCCCAAACGGCTCATCACCTGGGCGTGAGCCCGTAGGAGCAGCGAGCCGGAGCAGCGAGCGGCGCAGCGAAAGGGGCGGCCACTGTCGAGTGGCCGCCCCGTTTCGTCGACGTGAGCCTCAGCGGGCGTCAGATCCTGGCGTAGCCGTAGTTGATCAGCTTCTTCACGTCTTCCGTGCGCTTGGCCTCCGAGGGCGCGGTGAGGACGGCGCCCATCACCGACTCGCCGCTCTTCGTGGCGGCGAACACGAGGCAGTACTTGGCCTGGCTACCGGAGCCGGTCTTGATGCCGAGCGTGCCGTTCCAGCCGAGCAGCGTGTTGGTGTTCTTCCACGCGGCCATCGTGCGGGTGGCGCCGGTCTTCGTGATCGTCTTCGCCGTGTAGGACTTGGTCTTCACGACGGTCTTGAACGTGGAGCTCTTCATCACGCTGCGGGCGAGCTTGGTCAGGTCGCGCGGCGTCGAGGCGTTGGAGCCATTGCTTATGCCGTCGAACGAGTCGAACTTCGTGTTGGTCATGCCCAGGCTCTTGGCCATGGTGTTCATCTTGCCGATGAAGTTCTTGGTGCGGGCCGAGACCGTCGAGCCGGAACCGAACTTGTCGGCGAGGGCCATCGCGGCGTCGCAGCCTGACGGAAGCATCATCCCGTACAGCAACTGACGGACCGTGACCTTGTCACCGACGATCAGCCGGGCGGACGAGGCTCCCTTGGAGACGATGTAGTTGCTGATCTCCTTCCTGATGGTGACCTTGGTGTCAAGGTTCAGGTTCGGCTGCGAGAGCACGACCTTCGCGGTCATGATCTTGGTGGTGGAGGCGGTCAGCCTCTTGGTGTCAGCGGACTTGGCGAACAGCGTCTTGCCGTTCGCGCTGTTCATCAGGAACCCGCCCTTGGCACTGATCGAGGGCGCGGTGACGGCCTGCGCGGGCGCCGCGGTGATCGCTCCGGAGGCGATGACGGCGCCGGTCGTGAGCACGACGGCTGCGGCTCTGCGGACACGCATGCCCTTGATGGCACTTATCAACTGAAATACCCCGATTACTTCTGATGCCCCGAAAGTGCGGCCGGTTGGGAGGGGAAAGAAAGTGGGGCCGCACGTGTGTGACACGTAATTAGCACAGAAGGTTGTGCCACACGTGGGGTGGATGGCGCTTCTTTGCCGGAAGATTTCGTAGATCACACGGATTCCGTCGCGAAGTCCGCATGCTGGAATGACCACCGGCATGCGTACGTGTTGTATCTATGCTGTGGGCATGCCTTCCGCCCCGCCCGTGCCCCTCAAGCAGCCGCCCGCCGCCGACCGCGTCTACACACACGTCAAGCAGGGCGTCCTGGACCGCCGTTACGAGGGCGGGACCCTGCTCACCGAGGGAGAGCTCGCCGAGGCCGTCGGCGTCTCGCGCACGCCGGTACGGGAGGCGCTGCTGCGGCTGGAGGTCGAAGGGCTGATCAAGCTCTACCCGAAGAAGGGCGCCCTGGTCCTGCCCGTCTCCGCGCAGGAGATCAAGGACGTCGTGGAGACCCGGATGCTCGTCGAGGAGCACGCCGCGCGCAAGGCGGTCCCCGCGCCCCCCGGGCTCATCGCACGCCTGGAGGAACTGCTCGCCCAGCAGAAGGAACAGGCCGCCGCCGGTGACCTCGCCGCGGCCGCCGTCACCGACCGCTGCTTCCACGCCGAGATCGTCCGCAGCGGCGGCAACGAGATCCTGTCCCGGCTCTACGACCAACTGCGCGACCGCCAACTGCGCATGGGCGTCGCCGTCCTGCACTCCCACCCCGACCGGATCGCCAAGACCCTGACCGAGCACGAGGAGATCCTTCAGGCCCTGCGCTCCGCCGACGCCGAGGCCGCCGTCGGGCTGGTCCACCGGCACATCGGCTGGTTCTCGCACCTCGCTCGGGGTGAGGAGCGATGAGGTCCACCGCACTGCCCGGCGACCCTCCCGGCGGCCGCCGCGCCGTCGCCGTCTGGTGCATTGGCGTCTCGGTCTACTTCGTCGCCGTCATCTTCCGTACGTCCCTCGGAGTCGCCGGCCTCGACGCGGCGGACCGCTTCGACGTGAACGCCTCGGCCCTGTCGACGTTCTCGATCCTCCAACTGCTCGTCTACGCGGGCATGCAGATACCCGTCGGCCTGCTCGTCGACCGGCTCGGCACCAAGAAGGTGCTGGGCCTGGGCGTGGTGCTGTTCACCGCGGGCCAACTCGGCTTCGCCTTCTCGCCGTCGTACGGCATGGCCCTCGCCTCGCGCGCCCTGCTGGGCTGCGGCGACGCGATGACGTTCATCAGCGTGCTGCGGCTGGGCAGCCGCTGGTTCCCCGCCCGCCGCGGCCCGCTCATCGCACAGCTCGCCGGCCTCGCGGGCATGGCGGGCAACCTCGTCTCCACGCTGGTGCTGGCACGGCTGCTGCACGGGGTCGGCTGGACGGCCGCGTTCGCCGGCAGCGCCGGCGCCGGCGTCGTGGTGTTCGTGTTGCTCCTGCTGTTCCTGAAGGACCACCCCGAGGGCCACGAGCCCGAGCCGCTGCCGCACCGGGGCGCGGCATACGTACGACGTCAGATCGCCGCGTCCTGGCGGGAGCCGGGCACCCGGCTGGGCCTGTGGGTGCACTTCACGACGCAGTTCCCGGCGATGGTGTTCCTGCTGCTGTGGGGCATGCCGTTCCTGGTGGAGGCGCAGGGGCTGTCCCGGGCCACGGCCGGTGAACTGCTCACCCTCGTCGTCCTGTCGAACATGGTCGTGGGCCTGGTCTACGGCCAGGTCGTCGCCCGGCACCACGAGGCGCGGCTGCCGCTGGCGCTCGGCACGGTGGGCGCGACCGCGCTGCTCTGGGCGACGACGCTGGCCTGGCCCGGCGAGACGGCACCGATGTGGCTGCTCATCGTGCTGTGCACGGTGCTCGGGGCCTGCGGACCCGCCTCGATGCTGGGCTTCGACTTCGCCCGGCCCGCGAACCCGCCGGAGCGGCAGGGCACGGCGTCCGGCATCACCAACATGGGCGGCTTCGTGGCCTCGATGACCACGCTGTTCGCGATCGGCGTGCTGCTGGACGCGACCGGGGACGACTACGCCCTCGCCTTCTCGGTGGTCTTCGTCCTCCAGGCGCTGGGCGTCAGCCAGATCCTGCGGCTGCGCACGCGGGCGGCGCGCAGGGAGCGGGAACGGCTGGTCGCCAGCAGGGTGGAGACGGTGCACGTTCCCGCCTGAACCGGCGGGGGTCCGGTGGTTCAGAGGACGGGCACCAGGGTGAGATACGCCAGCCCCAGCACCCCGCGGTAGCTCATCCACCGGGCGCGGTGCCTGTCGAGGTCCTCGCGGGTCTCGGCGGCCAGCGGGTGGCCGGGGTTCTGGGCGAGCCACACCTCGACGTCCGCCTGGTACGCCGACTCGAACTCCTCCCACTCGTCGAGGCTCGCCGTCTCGGTCCACTCCGGGCGGAAGCCCGCGGCGACCGCGAGGTCGAGGAGGGTGGCGAGGTCGTGGTGGTCGGTCGCGGCTGCTCCCGGCCACATGCCCTCGAGTTCGGCGGGGGTCGGGGGGCGCTGCCAGAAGCCCTCGCCGAGCAGGACGCGGCCGTTGTCGGTGACCAGGCGGCGCAGTTCGCGCAGCGCCTCGGTGGTGTGGTCGGGGGTTCTGGCCGTGCTGAGCGCCTGGCTCGCGCCGACGCACAGGACCAGGTCGGCGGGGCCGCGTCGGGTTCCGACGGCGGACTCCTCGACGAACTCGACCCTGGAGGTCAGGCCTCTGGCCCCGGCGTTGTCGCGGCCGCGGGTGAGGTCCCTGGCGTTCACGTCGATGCCGGTGCCCTTCGCGGCGGGTGCCGCCGTCAGGATGCGCAGCAGCAACTCGCCCCAGCCGCAGCCGATGTCGAGGACGGTGGCGGGGTCCGTTCGGGTGAGGCGCTGGACGAGGCGGTCGGCGCGGGTCTCCGACAGCGGGCCGTGGAAGGTGAGTCGGGTCAGGCGGGGTGGGTGGCGGTCGGTCGCGGTCATCGGGGCGCGGGGACCG
>CBFGZZ010000502.1:0-5323 GCA_965653385.1 uncultured Streptomyces sp.
GTTCGATTCTCGTCACCCGCTCCGTCGGCTGGAACTCGCACTACACGCATAGCCGTTCGACTGGCGCTGACAGCCGCACTGCGGAGGCGCCGCCGGACGGGAGGCCACCAGGCCGAACACATGCGAAGTCAATTACGCAGATCAGCAGGCCGAGGCGTCCGGTGAACATCAAGACAGTGGCGGTGAGTTGACCTATCGCGGTCGGCAGCGGCAGTGCGGCAGCAGCCAATGCGCGCTGTGGTACTGACAGCATCCCCGCCTGGAACACGTCGAAGAACGCCACAAGGCCCGGTTAGGGGTGGCCGTCGCACCACCCGCACATGAAGCGAATGGTGCTATCGTAAGTAGCACCATGCTGCTGAGACTGGATGTCGCAGACAACCGCCCCCTGCACGAGCAGGTGGCAGGCGCGATCCGGCGCGCCATCGCCGAGGGAGAGTGCGGTCCGGGGGACCGGCTGCCTCCGGCGCGTGACCTTTCACAGGCACTGGGCGTCAACGCCAACACCGTGCTGCGCGGCCTGAGGACGCTGCGCGACGAGGGCGTGCTGGAGTTCCGGCGCGGCCGTGGTGTGACCGTGGCAGCCGGGGCGGACCAGCGCTCCGTACTGCTGGATCGCCTGGGCGATCTGGTGGCCGATGCGGCACACCTCGGCTACAGCAAGACCGACCTCATCGAGATGATCAGGGGGATTCCGTGAACGAGTACTCGGGCCGCGGCGGCGGGACCACGTGGTGGCTTGCCGGGTGGTGCGCCGGGATTCTGCTCTTGCTGGTGGGCATGCCTCTGGCTGCGAGCGGACGGTTGCCGGAGAGGCTGGCCACGCACTGGAGCGGAGCGGGGGAACCCGACAGTTCCATGCCGCTGTGGGCGGCAGCGGTCTTCCCGGCTCTGATCTGGGCGGTGCTGGCTGCGGGGGTGGCGTTCGGGTTGCGGCGCACAGGCCCGGAGTCCGCAGGAGCAATACGTGGATGGGCAGGCATCACTCTGGCGGCAGGGGGCGTCTTCCTGGTCGGCGGGCAGGCTTCGGTCGTACGGGCGAACCTGGACCGGTCCGACTGGCGCGAGGCCGGTTCGGTGACGGGCTGGGTCGCGGCAACCGTTGTGGTGGCGGCCACAGCAGGTGCGGTCGCCTGGCTCGCGACCCGTCACGGGCCCACGGCGCCCGGCCGGGCGGCGGACGGCCCGAGCATGGACATCCCTGAAGGCCAGCGACTGGTGTGGCTCTCCCGGACATCCAACCCGTGGCTTCAGACGACCTCCGCCGTCACGGGGCTTGTGGCCCTGGCCGCTGTCGTCACCGCCGCAGCGGGGCTGGCAGATCTGCTTCCGGCACTGATCCTCATGGCGCCGTTCGCGCTCGCCTCGCTTCTGGTTCTCGGCTGTGCCTCGGTGCAGGCGCGGGTCAGCGAGGAGGGGCTGAAGGTGTCCTTCGGTCCGCTGGGGTGGCCGGCGCGACGCTGGGCCGTCCAGGACATCGAATCGGCCCGCGTCGAGGAACGCACGCCGGCACAGGTGGGCGGATGGGGGTACCGGCTGAGTGGGCTGGGGACCACCGTGATGCTGCGCCGCGGCGAGTGCCTCGTCATCCGCGCCAAGGGCAAGGACTTCGCCCTGAGCGTGGACGACGCCGAACGGGGCGCCGCACTCCTGAACTCCTTGGGGGCAAAGTCCCCGAGGTGAGAAGTCGGTCCTGGCCCGCGTTTCCCCCGGCGCGGGCCGGTACCGACTCCGACGGAAAGCGATAGGCCGCCGTTCGCATTCCGTCAAGATTTCAATAAAGAGGCGTGGGATTTAACCAATGGAACTTAGCCAGCGGGACGTATCCCCTCCGTGTGACGTCGGCCACTTTGATTCGACTTCCTCTTTTTAGTGTGTGATGATCTTCGACGGCATAACGCGCCGGGGGGAGCGTGGTGACCGCACGCCTATCACCCCTCGGAGCGGTCCATGAAATCGAGGGGAACGAATTGAATATCAAGCAGCGCGGGATTTTGGCTGTAGCCGGCGCCACCGCGGCGGCTCTCTGTGTGGCTGCGGCACCGACGGCGATCGCGGACACCACCAGCACGTCCGCCAAGCCGGCAGCCGTCGCGCCCGCCGCTTCCGCCAAGACCGACGGTGAGAACGTCTTCCGTGGCCTGTTCTTCGGGCAGGGCAAGGTCGGCGAGAACCTGGCCGAGCTGGACCTCTTCTCGGCCGCGCGCCAGCACATCGGCAACGACTCCCGGGACGAGATCCGCGCGTCCAACGCGGTGATCGAACTGATCAACAAGCGCTCGCCCGGCTTCTTCGCGGACCTGAGCCGGAAGTCGCGAAGCGGTGACCCGCGCCAGGTGGAGAGGGCAGTCACCGCAGCTCAGGACATGCTTCTGGCAGTGGCCAAGACGGACAACTCCGCCACTCCAGTGGAGAAGGGGCAGCGCTGCGGCGTCACTGTGGCCGTTGGTGCCGCGGTCGTCCACGTCGCGGCCGTGGTCACCGCCGCCGGTGCCGTCGTGACGGTCACCGTCGCGGTGGGCGCCAACTTCGTCAAGGGCAAGAACTGGTTCTGGAGCGCGAAGCCGACCAGTGGTGACGGGACGCAGTTGTCGAAGGACGAGGCCGTCGCACAGGTCACGAAGGCGCTCAAGGCCGCCTAGCAGCGAACAGGGCGGGGAGGCTGCAGACTCCCCGCCCCTCGACCCGGGCCGCCTTTCAGCGCCCCACGGGGGCAGGAAATCACCAGAACTCACATCATGAAAATAAAACTCCGTCGAGTCTACGAGGCTTTTACGCAAAGCTGCGACGGCTCGGTCTCCGTTTCAGTGAAAGCGGTGGCCGCTGTTTGTGTTGCCTGGGTCATCATCATTGCTTACGTCGCTCAGGAACAGCTGCCGAAGAACGTTATCTCGCTGCCCGCCCAGGAGAAGGTGAAGTACACGGTCGCCAATCTGGCTCCGCAGGGCTGGGCATTCTTCACCAAGTCGCCACGGGACAATGAAGTGGTTCCCTTCAAAAAGGCGTCGCCGGGCGACTGGCAGCCGCTTGCGCTGACTCCCCATGCCTCACCGCGGAACGCTTTCGGCCTCAACCGTGAATCGCGTGCTCAGGGCGTCGAGATCGCGATGCTGCTCTCCGCCGCGAGGAAGAACGACTGGCGCGAGTGCTCCGACGACCGACAGCGCTGCCTGAAGAGTTTCGGCGCGCCCGCCCGGCACGTCGAGAACCGCTCACCGGACCCCACCCTCTGTGGAACCGTCGGCCTGCTGCAGGAACGTCCCACCCCATGGGCATGGCGTGACCTGATGCCCGAGGCCCACAGCCCCGAACGCGTCATGGTGCTGGAGGTGATGTGCTGATGCGTCGACGCACCATCCCCCTACCGTGGGCCGCAGGCTATGGCTTGGCCCGCACGCTGCTGGCCCTCGGCACACTCGGCACGCTGGCGTTCAGCGACGCGGCCACCCTCTTCCGCGAGGTGGCCACGGTCGGCCAGTATCCGCTGTGCCGGGGTGTCACGGCCGGCGGCGCCTTCTGCCTGGTGGAACCCAGCCACTACGACACCATGCGCTGGCTGTGCTGTCTCGTGCTCCTCGTCGCGGCCAGCGGCTGGCGGCCCCGCTTCACCGCCATCCCGCACGCCTACGTGGCCTTCAGCGTCTTCACCGGCATCTCCATCCCCGACGGCGGCGACCAGATCACCTGGGTACTCACCCTGCTGATCGCCATCGTGGCCCTGGGTGACTCGCGACGCTGGCACTGGCAACCCAGCTCGCCGCCCGAACGCCCCCTGTCCGAGGGACGCGGCGTGCTTGCCCTGCTCGGCATCAGTGCGATCGTCGTGGCGCGGATCCAGATGGCCGTTCTGTACTTCCAGTCATGTGTGGCCAAGCTCCCGCATGCCGAATGGGCGGACGGAACCGCCCTGTACTACTGGGTCAACAACTATGACTTCGGCGCCCCCGGCTGGCTGCGGCCGGCGGTCAACACCATCGTCGAGAACCCGGTGGGCGTGGCTGCGATGACCTGGGGGCCGCTCGTCATCGAGATCGCCCTCGCTGCCGCACTCCTCATGCCGCAAAGGGTCCGCTGGAAGCTGCTGCTGCCTGCCGGGGTCCTTCTACACCTGTCCATCGCCGTCGTCATGGGCCTGTGGAGCTTCGCCTTCGCCATGTGGGCCGGCCTGCTCCTCCTCCTGGCGCCCCTCGGCCACGACCCGGACCTCGGACGCATCCTCCGCGCGGTGTCACGACGGACTCCGTCGCCAGAGCCGGTGCGCGACGAACGCATCGATGAACCCGTCAAGGAACCCTCCCTCGCCTGACGCAAGGAACAGCACCATGCCGTCGCATGTGTTCAAAACCGTCGCCTTGGCTCTGGCCTCCGCCGGCTCCGTCCTGCTATCCGGCACACCCTCATCCGCTGCAGACGTGTCCTGGAAGCTCGTGCACGGGACCGCCACCGCTCAGGGGACCCGCACGATCGAGAAGGGTCCTCTGAACTCCACGGTCGTCGTCAAGGGCGAGCTGACAAACATCAGGAACGACTGCTACTCCGTGTGGTTCCAATTCACCCATGACTTCGTGCCCGGCCCCACCATCAAGCACGTGACCAAGTGCGGCCCTGGTTCAGCCCTGATCGACTTCCGCATGACGACCAGGCCGACCACCACCGGTTCCGCCCTCATCTGCAGGGGCGAGACCCGTGAGGACTGCGGGGACCGCAAGAGCATCACCTCCTGGCCCCTTCAGACGTCCGCCCTTCGCACCAGCTGACCTGCTGGTGTCTGGAGCTGGCCGCCGTCCGATCGATCATGCTGGAGCCAGAAGACAAGGGCTGTGGCGGTGCCGAGGCGTCGTCCCTGGCCCGAACCGCTCAGACAGGTCACGCCACTGCACCCCGGACCCCACCCGGTACAGAGTCCCGTTGATCACCTGTCGTCGATCCGGCCACCGGCCCCAACGGTCCGTTGCTGAGAGACAGGAACGGCCGCAGCTGTGCCCACTCCGCATCGCTGCGATCACCCCGCCCCGTGCTCACGGCACGACCCGGAGACGGAGCAGTCACATGACCGACCGGACAGCTCATAGGTGATGTCCACCCCGAGCGGGGTGCGGGTTTTGCGGTAGCTGCTCCGGCCCCTCCACGCGTCGAACGGGTGGGACGCCGCCGAGCTCCGCTCTCTGCACTCTTGCAATGGCGCCCATCGAGCTGGCGCTCGCTTGCAGCGCTTGGGCAGCCACCTGCCAAGGAGAGAGGTCCGCGTACGTCGGAGCCGACGGCGTGCCCATAGCGTGCCCGTAAGACCGGTCAATCACGGTCAACAGCGGTGCGATCCTGC
>CBFGZZ010000503.1:0-5301 GCA_965653385.1 uncultured Streptomyces sp.
GGGGGTGTTGAGGCGGGTCAGCAGGGCGCGGAGGGGACGGGGGCGGGGGGTCGGCGGGTCGGCTTCCGGGCGGGGCTCGGTGACGACGACGCCGATGCGGGAGGGGGATACGGCCAGGGCGGCGGGGGCGGGGGCCTGGGAAGGCGCGAGGGCCAGGGCAGACGCGGGGGCCGGGGCGGGGGCCGCCGTAGGTGCCGCCGTGGGGCGCGTGACCCGCAGCCTTGCCACCGTCTCCACGCTCATGACGCTCCGCCCGTCGGCCGGCACAGTGCGAGCAGGTCGCTGTGGTGGACCACGACGTGCAGTTCGCCGGCCTCGCAGGCGGCGAGCCGTTCGGACAGGTAGCGCTCGGCGCGCTCGCGGAGTTCGGGGCGTTCCTCGACCGCCGCGCCGACCCAGCCGCGCAGCCACTGTGCGGTGAGCGCCGACTCGGCGGGGCCGAGCCGCCAGGGGCTCGGGTGCACCTGCACGGTCGCGCCGTGCTCGGCGAACGCCTCGGCCGCCGCGGTGATCGCGTCCGGTCCGAGCATGCCCGAGCGGCGCTGGTGGGCGTTGAACGCCTCGGCGATCTCCGTGTCCAGGGGGTCGGACGGGGTGAGCTCGACCCGTCCCGCGACGGAGAGCGTCAGCAGCGCCGGGCAGCCCGCGCCCGCACACGCGGCGGCGAGGGTGCCGACCTCCTCAAGGGTGAGGACGTCGAGCAGCGCGGAAGCGGTCACCAGCGAGGCGCCCTTGAGGGCGTCCGGGGTGAGGCGGCCGATGTCGCCGCGGCGGGTCTCGACGGTGACGCGGCTGCCGTCGGCGCTGGAACGCGGGGAGGCCACGGCGGCGAAGTGCAGCAGGTAGGGGTCGCGGTCGTGCAGGATCCAGTGCTGGGCGCCGTCCAGATGGGGCGCGAGCCAGCGGCCCATGGAGCCGGTGCCGCAGCCCACGTCGTGGATGACAAGACCGGCGCGTCCAGGCAGGTTGGCGAGGCGGATCCGCAGCGGATCGAGCAGGTCGTGGGCCCGCGCGGCGGCGTCGGCTCCTTCGCGCAGCTCCAGCCACTCGGGGGCGTAGCGGGGCGGGTCGTCGGGCCCGGCGTCCCGGAGGCGTACGGTGGCCCGCTCCTCGGGGCGGAAGGTGGGCCCGGCTCCGAGGATCACCGCGTCCGTGTCGGGTCCCGCCGGTCCGGACACGCCGCTCATGTCGCCCTCCGCACCCTGCGCGCCCGCCGCCGAAACGATCCCGCGCTGCGGCTCGGGCGATTGCGCCGCATCCGTCGCGTCCCTCGGTCCCGGCTGGGCCGGGATGGTCCCCCCGACCGGTGTCGTAGCCGTCTTCCTCATGCCGCCCTCCGGGGTTCGTTCGGCAGTCGGCCCAGTACCGCGGCCAGGCTGCGGGCCGTGCCGGCCCAGCCGTTCAGGGCGGCCCGGCGTCCGCGGGCCGCCGCCTTCAGTCGGCGTCGTACGTCCGCCTCGCCGAACCAGCCGCGGAGTTCGGCGGCGATGGCGGCGGGGTTCTCCGGCGGGACGAGGATGCCGGGGACGCCTCCGTCGGGTGCCCGGCCGACCGCCTCCGGCACTCCCCCGACATCCGTCGCCAGTACGGGAATGCCTCGCGCGAGTGCTTCCGTCACCGCCATGCCGTAGGTCTCGGCGTAGGAGGTGAGCACCATGAGGTCGGCGGAGTTGTAGCTGGCGTCGAGTTCGGCGCCCGCCTGCGGGCCGGCCAGGATCAGCCGGTCCTGGAGGCCGTGCCGTGCGATCAGCGACCGCAGTTCGGCCACGTACTCGGGATCCTGGTTCAGCCCGCCCACGCACACGCAGCTCCACGGCAGGTCGGTCACCGTCGCCAGGGCCTCCACCAGCCGGTGCTGTCCCTTGCGCGGGGTCACGGCGGCGACGCACAGCAGGCGCGACACACCGTCCGTGCCGGACGCGAGGGGCGCGATGTCGGCGCCGGGGGCGGCGACGTGGACCCGTTCGGGGGCGAGGCCGTGGTGGGAGACGAGGCGGCGGACCGCCCAGTCGCTGGTGGCGATCACCGCGGGCACGGCCCGGAGCACGGTGCGTTCCCGGGCGTCCAGCTCCGCGGCCACCGCCGGGTCGAGTCCGGTCTCGTCGCCGAGCGGGAGATGGACGAGGACAGCGAGGTTCAGCCGCTCGGCCTCCGGGACGATGATCTCGGGCACGCCACAGGCGACGAGCCCGTCCAGCAGGACGAGGGTGCCGTCCGGGAACTCCCGCAGTGTGCGGGCGAGTTCCGTGCGGGCGGCGGCGTCGGGGCGGGGCCAGTCGCCGTCGACCGCGTGCTTGTGCACCTGCCAGCCGAAACCGGGCAGGTCCAGACTCACGCGCCGGTCATAGGCGTTGCCGCCGCTCGGCACGGTCGGGTCGTCGACGCCGCCCGGCATCACGAAGTGCACGGAGCGCAGGGACATGGGGATGATCTCGGCGTTCTTCAGGACGGAGTGCTGGACGGGTACATAGCCGAGCTTGGCCTTCTCGGCCGTCCCCGTCTTCTTCTCCGGGCCGGGCTGGGGCAGGGCCCTCTTCTCCAGGGTCGCGTCGGTCACAGGGCACGCTCGTAACTCGCCCACGCGACGTGCGACTCGTGCAGCGTGACGGTGAGACCCGCGAGGCCCTTGGCGCCCTCGCCCAGCGCGCCCTTCTCGATGCGCTCGGCGAGCCGGTCCGCGATGACCTTGGCCAGGAACTCGGTGGAGGTGTTGACGCCGGCGAAGTCGGGCTCGTTGTCGAGGTTCCGGTAGTTCAGCTCACCGACGACGGCGCCGAGTTCCCGGGTGGCCAGACCGATGTCGACGACGATGTTGTCGTCGTCCAGCTGTTCGCGCCGGAACGTGGCGTCCACCAGGAACGTCGCTCCATGCAGTCGCTGCGCGGGGCCGAAGACGTCGCCGCGGAAGCTGTGGGCGATCATGATGTGATCGCGGACGGTGATGCTGAACAACGGACGACCCTCCAGGTGCGGTACGCCTAGTCCCCGGCTCATCGCTGCCGGGGATGCCGTGTAGTACGGCTCTTCGCTTCCCCGTGTTCAGCCGTCTCTCACTCTTTTCTCAGGTCAGGCGCTCTTGCTCGTCCCCAATTGAACGAGTCCGTCAGGGCGTGTCCGCGTACCTGACGCGGTGGCAGAGCGCCGGGATCTCCCCGGAGGCGAGCTTCGGCATCACCCCGGGCAGCTCCTCGAAGGCGCTCTCCCCGGTGACGAGCGCGTCCAGCGCGGGGTCGGCGAGCAGATCGAGGGCCAGGGCGAGCCGGTCGGCGTACGTGCGGCTGCCGCCGCGGGCCGGGGAGACGGTGCCTACCTGGCTGCTGCGGATGTTCAGGCGCCGGGAGTGGAAGGCCTCGCCGAGGGGCACGCCGACGCGCCGGTCGCCGTACCAGCTGAGTTCGAGGACCGTGCCCTCTGCCCTGAGCAGTTCGAGGGACCGTGCGAGGCCCTGCTCGGTGGCGCTGGCGTGGACGACCAGGTCGCACTCGCCGAGCGCCTCCTCGGGCGAGGCGAAGGCGACGCCGAGTGCCTTGGCGACGTCGGCCCTGCCGGGGTCGGCGTCGACCAACTGGAGCCGTACGCCCGGGAAGCGGGCCAGCAACGCGGCCACCGAGCAGCCGACCATGCCGCCGCCGACCACGGCGATCCGGTCGCCGACCAGGGGCGCGGCGTCCCAGAGGGCGTTGACGGCGGTCTCGACGGTGCCGGCGAGGAAGGCCCGTTCGGCGGGCACGGTGTCCGGTACGACGGTGACGGCGCTCGCGGGGACGACGTAGCGGGTCTGGTGCGGGTAGAGGCAGAAGACGGTACGGCCGAGGAGTCCCGTGGGGCCCTCCTCGACCACCCCGACGCTCAGGTACCCGTACTTCACCGGGGCGGGGAACTCGCCCTCCTGGAACGGTGCCCGCATGGCCGCGTGCTGGCTCTCGGGGACGCCGCCGCGGAACACCAGCGTCTCCGTGCCCCTGCTGACTCCGGAGTACAGCGACCGCACCAGGACGTCGTCCTCGCCCCGTTCCGGCAGGGTGACCTCCCGGATCTCTCCTTCACCCGGAGAGCTGAGCCAGAACGCACGTGCGGTGCGGTTCATCGGAATCCTCCTGAACGATCGGGAAGCTGTTCACGTACCGAGGTGTGCACAGGTCGCGCACAGTACGCGGCCTTGATCGACTCTGTCATCTGGCCGGAGGAATGTGCGGTGGCCCTGAACAACACGTACGAAGCAAGGCTGGTCCAGCAGGAGACCGCTGTGGGAGCGGGCGTGCAGATCCTGTTGCTGGCCCTGCTCGGTTCGGCGATCGGCATGGGGCCGGCGGGCTGGTTGACCGGCCTCGTCTTCGCCATCGCCACATGGGCGATGCTCTCGCTGGCGCTGCACCGGTCCGGGCTCCGCTCCTTCGGTCCGGCGAACCGGGTCACCCTCGGTCGCGCGACGCTGGTGGGCGGCGTGACCGCACTGGTCGCGGACTCCTTCGAGAGCTCGCCGCCGGTGACGTTGTTCGTCGGCCTGACGGCGGTCGCTCTGATCCTCGACGGCGTGGACGGCAAGGTGGCCCGGCACACGGGTACGTCCACGGCGTTGGGCGCGCGTTTCGACATGGAGGTCGACGCGTTCCTGATCCTGGTGCTGAGCGTGTACGTCTCGATGTCGCTGGGTCCCTGGGTCCTCCTGATCGGCGCCATGCGCTACGCCTTCGTCGCCGCCGCCCGCGTGTGGCCCTGGCTCAACGCCCCGCTCCCGCCGAGCACGGCCCGCAAGACCGTCGCCGCGATGCAGGGCGTGTTCCTGCTGCTGGCCGCGTCCGGCTTCTTCCCGTACGCGGCGACGTTCGCGGTCACCGCTACGGCTCTGGCGGCGCTGATCTGGTCGTTCGGCCGGGATGTGCTGTGGCTGTACCGCACGTCGCGTACGCGGCGGGGGGCGCGCGTGACGGAGGTTCGGGAGCTGGTGGCGTCCTGAGGCTTGCGGTGAGATGCCTGCGGCGGCCCGTGGCTGTCTGGTGGGGGTTCGCCTAGCGCGGTTCGGTGGGTTGGTGGGTCGGGGCCGCGCCGGGGGGGGTGTCCGTCTTCGGTCCGGTGCTCGGACTTGCGCGAGAGACCCTGTCTCTTGACACCGGACTCTGCGGGCGGACACCCCCGACACGTCCCCTTCGCGCCGTCGGCGACCGCGGGTTCGCGGGGGTACGCCGTCCGGCCGCGAGGCCCCACAGAGGGCCTCGGCCTCACGGCCCACTCTTGGCGCCGGCCCAGACACTCTCAGCCCGCCCGGCGTCCGAGGACAGGCCCCGCCATCCCAAGCCCCCA
>CBFGZZ010000504.1:0-5254 GCA_965653385.1 uncultured Streptomyces sp.
CTGTGGAAGGGTGGGGGGTGGAGTGCTGACTCGTGCCGGGCGCGGGTGCGGGTGCGGGTGCGGGTGCTGGTGCGGGTGCTGACTGGCGCCGGGGCGCGAGTCGCAGGCGTCCAGTGCCTCGCGGGATGCCCCCGCGCCGGTCGCCGGTCGCCGGTCGCCGGTCACCGGTCACCGGTCACCGGTCACCGGTCACCGGTCACCGGTCAGGCTACGGCTCCTCCCGCCAGCCGTCCCAGCCCCCTACGAACTCGTTCAGCTCCCCGGGTTCGAGCCGCTCGGCCTCGTCCCGCAGCAGCACCAGCCACTGCGCGTCCTCGGCGTCGTCCTCCCCCGCCAACGCGTCCCGCACCAGCCGCGGCTCCTCGTCGATCCCGAACCGCTCCCCGAGCGCCTCCGCGACCTCCTCCGCCGCGTCACGATCGGGCAGCACCAGCACATGTCTCACATCGCTCACGGGACAATTCTCGGGCACCGAGGAGCGCCGAACGCGTACCGGGGTCGCGCACTCCGCACCGTCGCGGACGCCCCCTGCCTGATCAGCCCTCCCGGCCGGACTCCCGCACCGTCGGCACCCGGTCCAGCTCGATTCCGAACCGTTCCCGGTACACCCCCAGCACCTCCTCGTCCGTGTCCAGCTCCCGCTCCTCCCGTGTCCCGTCGGCCGCCGTCGCCTTGAACGTGCGGCCGCTGAGCGTGATCCGCCCTCCTTCCTCCGTCACCCGCGAACACACCAGCGACTGAGTGAAGTGCGAGGCCGGTGAGGTGCTGTGCCACCACGCCCCGGTCACGAAGTCGCCGAGCACCCGCGGCCGCCGTTCCAGCCGGTACTCCGGTCTGCCGTCCATGACGACATCCAGGTCCGCCACGCCCACCGCGTCGTGCCCGCCGCGCACCCCGGCCGCGTCCGGCCCGGCCTCGACGATCCGGAACACACCCGCCGGGTCCTTCTGCTCGCCCCGCGCCTCGAACGCCAGCGGATGGTGGCTGTGCGCCCCGAAGCCGACGTCCGCCAGCCAGGTGCCGCCATCCACCGTCCGCACCTTCAGCGCCATGTGGTCGTAGGGAATCCCGAGCTTCCCCTCCGGCCCGTGGACCCGAGCCGCCAGCAGCGTCACATCGAAGCCGAGCGCGCCGAGCAACGCCCCGAACGCGCCGTTCAGTTCGTAGCAGAACCCGCCCCGCCCCCACCACCTTGTCCAGCAGCCGCTTCTCCTCCAGGACGATCTCCTCGCCCCGGTGGACCGACAGGTTCTCGAACGGCACGGTCTGCAGATGGCGCAGCTGCAGCTCACGCAGCACATCCACGGTGGGCCACGCCGGGTGCTCGACCCCCAGGCGCCGGAGATAGGCATCAACCTCAACGGAATCCATGCCCTCAGTCTCCCGCCACCCGCAGCCGCGCGCCCGTACCCGCGACCGCCAGCGCCCCGTCCTCGTCCGTCCGCAACACCACCGCGCCCTGCGCCCGCAGCGCGGCGACGGTGCTGGGAGCCGGGTGCCCATACGGGTTGTCCGCACCGCAACTGATCAACGCCAGCCGCGGCGCCGCCCTGCGTATCAGCTCCGGATCCTGGTACGCCGAGCCATGATGGGCGACCTTGAGCACATCCACGCCGCCCAGCAGCGCCCCGGCCGGTGATCTCAACAACGCTCGTTGGGCCGGGGGTTCGAGATCCCCGAGCAGCAGGAGCCGCAGCCCCGCCGACCGCACGAGCAGGGTGACACTGGCGTCGTTCGGGCCGTCCGGGGTCATAGCCACGGGTGACGAGTGTGCCGGCGGCCAGACGACCCGCCAGCTCAGCGCCCCGGTGCGCCGCTCTTCCCCGGCGACGGCCCGCGTCACGGGGATGCGCCGAGCGGCCGCCTCCCTGCGCACGAACTCCACCTGGTCCACCGGCTCGTGGTGCCCCGTCGTCTCGATCGCGCCCACCGCACGCCCACGCAGGACACCGGGCAGGCCCGCCACGTGGTCGGCGTGGAAGTGGGTCAGGACGACGAGCGGGATCCTGGTGATGCCGAGTGCGCGCAGACAGCGGTCGACCGACGCCGGATCGGGGCCGGCGTCCACGACCACGCCGGTGCCCTCGCCCGCCGCGAGAACCGCCGCATCGCCCTGCCCCACATCGCACATGGCGAACCGCCACCCCGGTGGCGGCCAACCCGTGACCACCCTGGTCAACGGTGCCGGCTGCACCACCACGAGCAGGAGCAGCACCCCGCAGACACCGCACCACCAGGGGTGCCGCAGCAGCCGTCTTCCGACGAGCAGGGCGATCACCGTGGCGAGGGCGAGCAACGCCGCCCCGCCCCAGCTGCCGGGCCAGTCCACACCCGCCCCGGGCAGTGCGGCACCCGTCCGCGCGACGTCCGCGATCCACCCGGCCGGCCAACCCGCGCACCAGGCCAGCATCTTGGCCAACGGCATCGCGAGCGGTGCCGTCGCCAGCGCCGCGAAGCCCAGCACCGTGGCCGGTGCGATCGCGAACTCCGCGAGCAGATTGCACGGCACCGCGACCAGGCTCACCCGCGCCGACAGCACCGCCACGACCGGCGCGCACAGGGCCTGCGCGGCAGCCGCGGCCGCCAGCGCCTCGGCCAACCGTGGCGGCACCCTGCGCCGCCGCAGCGCCGCGCTCCACCGGGGCGCGAGGGTGAGCAGGGCGCCTGTGGCCAGGACGGAGAGCAGAAAGCCGTAACTTCGGGCCAGCCACGGGTCGTACAGCACCAGCAGCAGTACGGCCGTCGCCAGCGCCGGGATCAGCGATCTGCGGCGTCCCGTCGCCAGGGCGAGCAGCACGACGGCCCCGCAGGCAGCGGCCCGCAGCACGCTCGGGTCGGGCCGGCACACGATCACGAAGGCGAGGGTGAGCGCGCCGCCGAGCAGCGCGGTCGTCCGCAGGGAGAAGCCGAGGCGGGGCGCGAGTCCACGGCGCTCGGCCAACTGCGCCCTCCCGGGCGGTCCGATGAGCAGCGCGAGGATGATCGTGAGGTTGCTGCCGGAGACGGCAAGCGTGTGCGCGAGGTCGGTCTCCTTGAACGCCTCGTCCAGCTCCGGGGTGATCCGCGAGGTGTCGCCCACCACCAGCCCCGGCAGCAGCGCCCGCGCATCCGCCGACAACCCGTCGGTCGCCTCCCGCAGCCCGGCCCGCAGCCGCCCTGCCAGCCGCTGCGCCGCCGACGGCTCCCCCACCACCTCCGGAACCTCCGGGTCCCGCACCCGCAGCACCGCCGCGACCCGGTCGCCGTCCATCAGCGATGGCGCGAGCGTCGCGGTCACCCGCAAACGCGTGGAGGGCAGAAGCCCCAGCCAGGGCGAAGGCCGGCCGTCGGCGGACCTCGGCGGGGCGTTGGCTTTCCCGGGCGCGCCCGGCCTCTCGCCGACGGCCCTGGAGGACCGTGACTCCCGCGCCGCGTCGATGATCATGAGCACCGGCGCCCGTGTGACCAGCGCCGTGCCGTCCGCCTCCTCCACCCGTCGTACATCCGCGTTGATCAGCACGGAGGTCGGCGCGATGTGATCGCCCTTGACCCGGGGCCGGGTCAGCCGGGGGTCGGAGGTGAGTTCGACCTCCGCGGTCACGGTGGCGTACTCCCGCGCCAGCCCGGGCACCGGTCCACGCCGCAGATCGGCCCCGTGCAGCCCTGCGGAGACAGCGGCCGCGGCGACGCAGAGCAGCACCGCGGCGAGCGAGCTGCGCGGCCAGGTGGTGCGCAGGGCCGCAGGGCGCTGACCTCGCCGCTGAGTGACGTTGACGTGGGTGAGCCGGGTGGCCTGAGTGGCCGTGGTGACCTTAGCGGCCGTGGTGACCTGTGTGGCCCGGCCCCGGGTGGTCTGAGTGGCCCGGGTGGCCTCACCATCGCTGGTCCCCTCCTCGGCCCCTCGCCGCACCAACAGCAGGACGACTGCCGCGACCACTCCCACCACCGCTGCACCGACCGCCCACTCCGCCGACGCGTCCAGCATCAGTGCCGCCGTCGCCCAGGCCGCCAGCGCCGGAGGCACGAGTCGGAGGTCCGTCGGCCCTTCCTGCCGGGGGTGGGAGGCACCCAGCCGACTCCCGGACGCGACGTGAACCGCGGCGCGGTCGAGTGCGCGAACGTCGCGCCTGATGACCGTCCTAGCCGTCCCGGCCGTCCTGGCCGTCCCGGCCGTCCCGGCCCTCATGGCCGTACGAGATTTCGCAGATCGGCGAACCTGCGGTCGCCGATGCCATTGACCTCGCGCAGCTCGTCCACCGAGCGGAAGCCGCCGTGCTGGGTGCGGTAGTCGAGGATGTGCTGGGCCAGCACCGGGCCGACGCCCGGGAGGGTGTCGAGCTGGTCCACGGTGGCCGTGTTGAGGGAGACCGGTGTGGTGGGTGCCGCCCCGGTGACCGCCGAGGTGCCCGCGCCCGCACCGGCAGTGGTACCAGGCACGGCGGCCGGGGCGCCGACGATCACCTGCTCGCCGTCCACCAGGAAGCGGGCCCGGTTGAGGCTGTCGGTGTTCGTGCCGGGACGCACCCCGCCGGCCACACGCAGGGCGTCGGCGACCCGCGAGCCGGCGGGCAGACGGTGAATACCGGGTTCGCGCACCTTGCCGCTGACGTCCACGACGATCTCGGGCGTGGACGTGCCCGCCGGCCCCGGAGCACCCGACGCACCCGCCCCGGTCGCCCCTCCCCGCTGTTCTCCGCCGTACGAGGTTGCCGCCCGCACCACCTCGGGCGCCCGTACGGACTGCGCCCGCCCGGCCCAGAAGTGCTGCACCGCGAATCCTGCGGCGAGGACGAGCACCACGGTGAGCGCGACCACGCTCCGCCGCTCCAGCCCACACCTCGCCTGCAACCACACCGGCATCCGCTCCCGCAAAGCCGCCCCGGCCCGCGACCGCCGGGCCGCCGCCCCGCCACCCACATCACCGGCAGAGCCCTCGGCTCCGGCCCAGGTCCCGGCCCCGGCACCCGAGTCCGAGTCGGCACCGGCGTCCAACACCTCGGACCTCTCGGACCAGTCGGTGTGCCCACCGCCCCCACCCCCTGGCGGTCCCGCTCCCGACTCCCGCCACTCCTCGGCCCGTTCGGCGAAAATGACCTCCGCCCTGCGCCGCAACTCCGCTGCCGACGCTTGGTGCTGCCGCGCCCGCCCCCGGACTTGCATGCGTCGCCGGTGGCGGGCGCGGCTGTCGGAGTGGGGGCCGCGGCCCGGGCCGCTGGTCACCATCGTGGTACGTGTGCGTGATCGAAGTGCCATGCGACGAGGATCGGGCACCTCG
>CBFGZZ010000505.1:0-5238 GCA_965653385.1 uncultured Streptomyces sp.
GTGTCCCGACCGCCGTTCGACGATCGTGGCGTCGACGCCGCCGTCGTCCTGCGTGAGGCTGAGGAACTCGTGGCCGTAGCGCAGGTCGACCATGCCCGTGGCGACCGCGGCCCGTGCCAGGACCGGCTCCAACTCGTGCTGGAAGAGATTCAGCGGCAGGTGCCGGCTCGCCCGCCGGTACCGGGTCTGGTCCTTCAGGCCTGCGCCCCACGCGGTCGTACGGGCGACCTCCGGGCCCTCCATCGACATGAGGAACACGGTGTACGGCGTCTCTTCGAGCACCCGGCCCCGCGCCCGCGCCTCCTCCTCGACGCCGAGGTCGGCGAGGATCTCCAGCGTGCGCTGGTTGGTGATGTGGGCACGCGGTGTGTGCGCGAGCCCCAGGTGGCGGGTGAGGACGATGCTGCGCACGCCCATGCGGCCCAGCGCGAGTGCGGTGGTGAGGCCCGCGGGCCCGGCGCCCACGATCAGCACGGGGGCTCGTTCCGGAGCTTGGGCCGGGGAGGGAAAGGCATCGGTGGCCACTCGTCTCCTCCTCGTAGAGCGGCGCGCCGATCGGGGCGCCGACTGAGCTGGTGGCGTTGGAAACGCTAGGGCGCGGGACCGCGCCGACGAAGCGCGTGTTCCGGGAACCGGCACATCGTTCTGCCGGCCATACGCATGTTCCGGGAACCGGCACGACCGTTCCGCCGCGAGTCGGGCCGCGGCATGAGCGAGACGGGACTGCGCTTGTGTCACGTTGACGCACACCATTGAGTGGCGTGCATCGTGAAGTTGCAGGTCATGAGGCTGGTGTGGGTGTGTTCTTCCGTGCTCGCGCAGGTCGGCGGCCGGTGTCCAGCATGAAGATCGTCTGACGAGGCGGCAGGGGCGGATTCTTGGTCTGCTGCGTTCGTCCCGAGCGTCCGCCTACGACGCGTCGCCATGCGGATAGCGCCATCGGATCGCGGGGAGGGGGCGGGGTTGTCCGAACCGGAGCGGATCCCAGCTCGCCGGAGTCAGTTGCACGTGCTCGCCGAGTGAGTACTGCCCCGGGTGGCCGAACATGACCAGGCCGAGGCGGAGGCCGCCGCCCGGATGGCTCCGGCGAAAGCGCATGTGGCGGGGCAGAGAGGCTCACAGACGGTGACGGCGAGTCAGGCCCTCCTGCGCACCGCGCCGCTCACGTTCGAAGCCTCACAAAACGGCACTTGACTTGCGCTTTCGCATGGCAAGTGCCGTTTTGTGTGTGGATTCCGCATGCGATCAGTGCGCGTGAGGAAGATGCCAGGTGCGCGGGCTACAGAACCTGGTGCCTCAGCGAATCGTCGTCTGCGGCTTGACTCACTCCCCCGGACATCTCCCGGATCACATAGTGCGGATCGATGTCAACCGCGACCCTACGCGGAGCATTGCTCAATCGCGGTCCAGCCACCGGACTTCTGCACGTAGCCTGCCCACGGGTCTGGGTGACCCCCGGCCCTGGTGCACTTGTTATCGGCGTCCTTCTTGGCTGCGGCCGGCGTGTGTCCGGTCCCCTGGACCGTCCAGTACCTGGTTGCCGCGTTGGCAGGGAGAGCGGTCGCAGCGCTGAGCGCGACGACGCCCGCCGCTATGACGCCCAGGGTGACCACCCTGGAGCGAATGTTTGCCATATACATCTGTATTCCTCTCAAGTGTTTGACTCGTCAGCTGCAGTGCGACGAGCACGGCCTGCACAGCACGCGCCGTCCGGGTTGCGTCTCGAGCGAAGAACGGCCCGGCCAGCGCGTTGTCCCAGCGATGGCCGGCGCGGCCTGCCGGACGACCGGACACCCGACTCGCTTCAGGCACGCCAAATTCTGGACTCGTGCAGGGCAGCCACATTCGGATCGGAAAGATCACGGAACCTGTGGGGCGACAGGGAACCTGTCGGGTAGCCGGAGAGCTAGCACAGCGCCGACACCGACGTCGCGTGGAAACCGTGGCTGCCCATCAGCTGCTCGGCGGCGTTCATGTCGGCTTCGCATGCGGAGGAGCGCCGCCCGGCGGTCGCCCCCGTCACGCCAGGAGACCGGGCAGTGCCCTGACGATCGACGACACCGTCCGCCGCAGGGGTGGCACGAACACATCGGCCGACCCCTGTTCGGTGGGGAAACCGATCGACACCGCCGCCACCGCCTCGCCGCCGAGGACGATCGGCATGGCCACACACGACCGTCCGGGCACCGCCTCCTCGACGTCGGTGGCGACTCCACGCTGCCGGACACGTCGCAGCTCACGACGGAGCAGCGCCGGATCCCGCATCGAGGCCGCGGTGAGCGCGCGCAGCCGGCCCGTGGTGGTCGTCTCCGCCAGATCCGGGTCCGTGTAGGCCAGCAGAGCCTTGCCCACACTCGTGCAGTGAGCGGGCAGAACCATCCCGACCTCCGTGGCGAACAACCGCGCCCGCGGCGTGTACAGCTTCTCCACGTAGACGACCTCCGGGCCGCGCAGGACACACAGATGGATGGTGTGCCCGACGGCCCGGTGCAGATCCAGCAGGTACGGAAGCGCGACATTGCGGACCGCTCCTTCGGGCGACGCCGCACCGAGGGCCATCATCCGGAACGCGATCCGGTAGCCGGTGCCCTCATGTTCCACCGCCCCCACCTGGACGAGCATCCCGAGGACGCGGTAGGCCGTCGACTTCGGCAGACCGGCGCGGCGCGCCACCTCACTCAGCGTCAACACGCGTCCGTTACGGAACACTTGCAGCAGATCGAACGCCTTCTGCATGACCGACGACGGAACGGCCGTCTCCCGCACTGCGGCTCCATTGCCCATGTGCAGTCCTTTCGAGAACGCCTTGAGAACGATCGTTCCAGGGTCTGTCGCGCAGAGCAGTGCTGTGGCGAGCGGCCGTCCGCGTGGTGCCGCGTGGGGGTGCGCGCAGCCCGCGGTGATCTACGAGACAGACCCTGGGGCGGTCAGACCCTGCTCAGCTTGGCGATCCGCAGCCCGTGCTCGGCGGCATCCTCGTGCCCCGTCTTCATCGACTCCTCGGCCAGCCCTCGCAGGTGCGCCATCTCCGGGTTCCAGAACGCGTGGGTCAGCTCCGCCTCGGCGATCTGCAGGTCGAGCCCGAAGACGTCGGCCAGGATCCTGCGCAGGTAGGGCGTGGCGTAGTCCCAGCCCTCCTTCGGGGAGCCAGGCCCGTAGCCGCCGCCCCGGCTCAACGTCAGCAGCGCCGGCTTGCCCTTGAGCGGCTGGTCACCGTGTATCCCCACCTGGTCGTGCTTCAGGATCAGGTCGATCCAGGTCTTGACCTGTTCCGGGACGTTCCAGTTGTACATCGGCACCGCGAACAGGAACGCGTCGGCGGCGAGGAGTTCGGCGCCGAGGCGGTCGAGGAGCTCGTGCGCCTCGGCCGGGGCCGGTGCGGCCGGGTTGACGACTTCGTGGGCGAGCGCGGTCCACGCGTCCCCGGGCAGCGGCTGGAACCCGAGGTCGCGCCGGGTCACGACGCCGCCGGGGTGCTCGGCGAGCCACGCCTTCTCGGCGGTGTCCGCGAGGGCGCGGCTCACCGATCCTTCGGTCCGGATGCTCGCGTCGAGACGGAACAGGTTCATGGTGCCGGTACCTCCATAGTTCGGCTGTGATGCAGATAGTATGCACAGCAGAACATCTGCTTTCAAGAAAAGTGAGCTGGCTAACAGCCCGGCATGACGCGAGTGCCGGTGGTTCGCGACGAACCCCAGTCGGATCTCGGCTGGGCGCCGGGGTCGCGCTTCGCGCCTGCACCAAGGGGCCGGGCGCGTCATCACAGGCGTCCCCGGCGGCCCCGCGGCTACCAGGGGTCCTCGCCGCCGCCTCCAGAAACGGCGCGGTCCTGTCGCCGCACCACTCCGGACACCAAGGCCGCTACCAGCAGAAACGGGGCCCACACGGTGACGGCGATCTGCCGGGTCGAAACTCGCGGCGCCAGTGTGCGCCGTCGGGACGAACTCATAGAGGCCTGCGCTGTACACCAGGATGTCCACGTCGCCGGCGTCCGCAGCCAACTGCTGAACCTGGTCGGGATCCGCCAGGCCGACGACCACGAAGCGAGCGGCACCACCGTCGCCCTCGATCGCCCGCACAACGGCGTCGCCCCGACTGCCACCCCCGCCGCGCAGGACGACGGACGCTCCTCGTCGGGCCACGCCCTCGGCGATCACCCGCCCGTCCCCGACGTCGCCTGAGCGACCAGGGCGTTTCACCCTGCCGACTCGTTACTGACGGCCATGGCGCGTCTCCTTGCCATAGTCGGGCTGCGACCGCCACCCGCTACGTCATCGCGGAGCCAGAGTGCACCGCCTCACAGAACACTATGCCGATCAGATGTTCTGCACGCAAGACTATCTGTCGGCATGCTAAAAGGTGCTACGGTGATGTGATGTCCTCTGAACCCAGCGGCCGAGCTAGCGAAAGCGCCAAGTGTCTTACGTTGGACAACGACCTGGTTTGGGCCATTCGCATGATCTCGGGGGCGCTTCGGCGCGCTGCAGCCGACGCCTCGGAGACGCTGCCCGGAGGAGCACGCGCCTACCTGGTGCTCGTGGCATTGGCCGAGGCCGGGGACAAACCCCCCACGCAACTCGAACTGGCCGGCCAGGTCGGTCTCGACCGAACGGTGATGACCTACCTTCTCGACGACCTGGAGGGGCAGGGCCTGCTGTCGAGACGCCCGAATCCGCAAGACCGGCGGGCTCGCCACGTGATCCTGTCGGACGAAGGCCGATCGCAACTGCAGCGCATGCGAACTGATGTCGCGGCCGCTGAAGCACGGCTGCTTGTGGAGTTGAGCGAAGAACAGCGGGCCCAGTTTCGAGACCTCCTGACCCAAGTTGCGCTCACCGCTCAGCGAGGCACTGTCAAAGACTGAGGTGCGTGCTGCTCCTCTGGAGACAACTGCCAGGTAGCGCAGAAGCGGCGGTGCTGGACGCGGCTGCCGTCGGCGGCGTCGATTACACAGAGCCGTACGGTGTGCGCTTCGGTGGCCGCGAACAGCTGGACGGGGATCGTGACCATCCCGAAGGCGATCATGCCCGTCCAGGTGGCGGTGGCGCTCCCGCTTCCAGCGTCCGCGCTCGCGGTTCCCTTGTATCCAGGAAGGACCGCAGCCGCGTCAGGCGCCGGGAGCTCGGTCAGCGGCGGCGGAGTTCCTCCTACCTGGCGTCCCTGCTTCCCAACGACCGCGCGCATCCCGCGCCGCTGATGCCCGACGGCGGCCCGGAGCGCGAACAGCGCCGGGCCCAC
>CBFGZZ010000506.1:0-5199 GCA_965653385.1 uncultured Streptomyces sp.
CGGCTCCCGCGCCGGCCGCCCCGGCCCCGGTCACCCCGGCTCCGGCCGCTCCGGCCGCCGCCAAGGCGACCGACGAGGGCGCCTACGTCACCCCGCTGGTGCGCAAGCTCGCCGCCGAGAACGGCGTCGACCTGGGCACCGTCAAGGGAACCGGCGTCGGCGGCCGCATCCGCAAGCAGGACGTCATCGCCGCCGCCGAGGCCGCGAAGGCCGCCGCCGCTGCTCCGGCTCCCGCCGCTGCCGCCCCGGCCGCTGCCGCCGCCAAGAAGGCGCCGTCCCTGGAGGCCTCCCCCCTCCGTGGCCAGACCGTCAAGATGCCGCGCATCCGCAAGGTCATCGGCGACAACATGGTCAAGGCGCTGCACGAGCAGGCGCAGCTGTCCTCGGTCGTCGAGGTCGACGTCACGCGTCTGATGAAGCTGCGCGCCCGAGCCAAGGACGCGTTCGCGGCCCGTGAGGGCGTCAAGCTCTCCCCGATGCCGTTCTTCGTCAAGGCCGCGGCCCAGGCGCTGAAGGCGCACGCGCCGATCAACGCCAAGATCAACGAGGCCGAGGGCACGATCACCTACTTCGACACCGAGAACGTCGGTATCGCGGTGGACTCCGAGAAGGGCCTGATGACCCCGGTCATCAAGCACGCCGGTGACCTCAACATCGCCGGTATCGCCAAGGCGACGGCCGACCTGGCCGGCAAGGTCCGCGCCAACAAGATCACGCCGGACGAGCTGTCCGGCGCGACCTTCACCATCTCCAACACCGGTTCGCGCGGTGCGCTCTTCGACACGATCATCGTGCCGCCGGGCCAGGTCGCGATCCTCGGCATCGGTGCGACGGTCAAGCGCCCTGCCGTCATCGAGACGGAGGAGGGCACGGTCATCGGCGTTCGCGACATGACCTACCTGACCCTCTCCTACGACCACCGCCTGGTCGACGGCGCCGACGCGGCCCGTTACCTGACGGCGGTCAAGGCGATCCTGGAGGCGGGCGAGTTCGAGGTCGAGCTCGGCCTGTAAGCAACACCAGGGCTTGACGCTGCACGACGCCCCGTCCGGAACTTCTCCGGGCGGGGCGTCATTTTTTGGGGCGCCTGACAGATCGGTGTGCGGGGTTGTCGCACGGGTGCGGGTAGTCGTTGGCTGGTCGCGCCGTTCCCCGCGCCCTTGAGGCAGGTGCAGCGGACCCACCTCAGGGGCGCGGGGAACTGCGCGAGCAACCACGAACCACCCGCACCCGCCCACCGACGCCCCGGACCGAGCTCTCAGGCGCCCACCCCCAATCCCCCGTGTAAGTCTCGTCTCACCTGCACCAAAGCACCCCCGTCGGCCCACCCAGCGGAGCGCTACGGCCGTATTGTCTAAACGTCAACGCGCCCTAAGGAGCCCTCATGACCGCCCCCGTCATCCACTCGCTGCGCGAACAGATCCGCGAGCACATCCTGGAGGGGATCATCAGCGGGCGCTGGCAGCCGGGCGAGCGAATCGTGGAGCGGCGGATCGCCACCGAGCTGGAGGTCAGCCAGACGCCGGTTCGAGAGGCGCTGCGCGAGCTGGAGTCCCTGCGCCTGATCGAGTCCGCGCCGAACAAGGGCGTGCGCGTCCGCAGCCTGACGGCCGCCGACCTGGAGGAGAGCTACCCGGTCCGGGCCGGCCTGGAGGCCATCGCCGCCGAGCTCGCGGCCGACCGCCTCGCCGAGGACTGCTCCGCCCTGGACCCGCATGTCACCGCCCTGTACGACGCCGACCGCAACTCCGACGGCACGGCCCAGGTCCGGCACACCGTCGCCTTCCACCGCGAGCTGGTCCGCGCCGCCGGCAACTCGGTGCTGCTGCATACCTGGGAGGGCCTCGGCATCGAGGTGTTCACGGCGCTGTCCATCCGGTGGCTGGGAACCGTGCAGCAGTCCTACGCGGAGGAACACGCGGAACTGGTGGCAGCGTTCAAGCGCCGCGACCCCCGCATCGCCGACCTGGTCAAGAGTCACGTCCTCGGCTGCGCACCCCGGGCCTGACAGGCGCCCTGAAGGGGGCGCGGCGCTGCGTCGATATGCGGCTCCGCCGCGTGGGTGCGATCAGCCCCCGCCGACCGCACCGCCAGACTGCGGACTACGGACTGCGGACTGCGGACTGCGGACTTCCCGAGCTCATCCGCGCTCACCCCTCCTCACCTGCGCAAATCACCGACGGCGCGGTCACCCCGTGCCACTGCCGGAGGCACCCCGTGCCGACTTTCTCGTGATCAAGAGGTTTTCGCCCACAACCCTTTGATCGATCATCGATCAGAGAGTTATTGTCGCCGACGGACCTCCACCGAGGTCTTCGCCCTGTCCTGCCAAAGACAAAGGGCACCCCGAACCCTTACCGATGAGGGAACCCCCTTCGACTGAGGAAGGCGGCGACATGACCGACCCCAACGCCATCCAGCCGAGCGCGCTCGACCAGCTCCCGGACCGTGACCCGGAGGAGACGGCCGAATGGCAGGCCTCCCTGGACGCTGTCGCCAAGGCAGCCGGTCCGCACCGCGCCGCATACCTGATGCGCCGCACGCTGGAGAGGGCCGAGGGCACCGGCATCGCGCTGCCCAAGCTCCTCGAGACCGACTACGTCAACACCATCCCGACCTCCGCCGAGCCCGCCGTACCCGGTGACGAGGCGATGGAGTCCCGTATCACCGCGTGGAACCGCTGGAACGCGGCCGCCATGGTGACCCGGGGCAGCAAACACGGCGTCGGCGGCCACATCGCCACCTTCGCCTCCGCGGCCTGGCTCTACGAGACCGGCTTCAACCACTTCTTCAAGGGCAAGGAGGGGGACGGCTCCGGCGACCAGCTGTACATCCAGGGCCACGCCTCCCCCGGCATCTACGCCCGCGCCTTCCTCGACGGCCGCCTCACCGAGCAGCACCTCGACAACTTCCGTCAGGAGGCCGGCGGCAACGGCCTGCCGTCCTACCCGCACCCCCGCCGTCTTCCCTGGCTGTGGGAGTTCCCGACGGTGAGCATGGGCCTCGGCCCGCTCTCCGCCATCTACCAGGCGCGCTTCAACCGCTATCTGACGGCGCGCGGCATCAAGGACGTCTCGAACTCGCACGTCTGGGCGTTCCTCGGCGACGGCGAGATGGACGAGCCGGAGTCCACGGCGGCACTCGCGCTCGCCTCCCGCGAGGGCCTGGACAACCTGACCTTCGTCATCAACTGCAACCTCCAGCGCCTCGACGGCCCGGTCCGCGCCAACTTCAAGATCGTGCAGGAGCTGGAGGCCCAGTTCCGCGGCGCCGGCTGGAACGTCGTGAAGTCGCTGTGGGGCACGGCCTGGGACGAGCTGTTCCAGCTCGACACCACCGGCGCGCTGGTACGCCGGCTGCGCGAGGTACCCGACGCGCAGGTGCAGACGTACCAGACCCGTGACGCCGCCTACATCCGCCAGGACTTCTTCGGGGCCGACCCCGCGCTGGCCGAGATGGCGAAGCTGCTCAGCGACGACAAGATCCTTGAGTGCTTCCACCTCTCCCGCGGCGGCCACGAGGCCCGCAAGGTCTTCGCCGCGTACAAGGCGGCCCTGGAGTTCAAGGGCGCGCCGACCGTGATCCTGGCCCAGACGGTCAAGGGCTTCACCCTCGGCGAGGGCTTCGCGTCGAAGAACGCCAACCACCAGATGAAGAAGCTGACGGTGGACGAGTTCAAGGCGATGCGTGACCTGCTGGAGCTGCCGATCAAGGACAGCGACTTCGTCGACGGGGTCGTCCCCTACGGCCACCCCGGAGCCGACTCCCCCGAGGTCCGCTACCTCCAGGAGCGCCGCGCGGCCCTCGGCGGCCCGGCCCCGGCTCGCCGCGTGCACCCGCTGGCCCCGCTGCCGGCCCCCGCCGAGAAGGCGTTCGCGTCCTTCGACAAGGGCTCGGGTTCGCAGAACGTGGCGACCACGATGGCCTTCGTCCGCCTGATCAAGGACCTGGTCCGCGACAAGGAGACCGGCAAGCGCTGGGTGCCGATCGTCCCCGACGAGGCGCGCACCTTCGGCATGGAGTCGCTCTTCCCGTCCCTCGGCATCTACTCCCCCAAGGGCCAGACGTACGAGCCGGTCGACCGCGACCAGCTGATGTACTACAAGGAGGCCAAGAACGGCCAGATCCTCAACGAGGGGATCACCGAGGCCGGTTCGATGGCCGACTTCATCGCCGCGTCCACCGCGTACTCCACGCACGGTGAGGCGATGATCCCGTTCTACATCTTCTACTCGATGTTCGGCTGGCAGCGTACGGCCGACCAGATGTGGCAGCTCGGCGACCAGCTGGGCCGCGGCTTCCTGGTGGGCGCGACGGCGGGCCGTACGACGCTGACGGGCGAGGGCCTCCAGCACGCCGACGGCCACTCCCCGGTCATCGCCGCCACCAACCCGGCGGCGCTGACGTACGACCCGGCGTTCGCGTACGAGGTCGCGACGATCGTCAAGGACGGTCTGCGCCGGATGTACGGCGAGGCGGCCCCGGGTGAGGACCCGAACGTCTTCTACTACCTGACGGTCTACAACGAGCCGCTCCCGCAGCCGGCGAAGCCCTCGGGCCTCGGCATCGACGAGGGCATCGTCAAGGGCCTGTACCGCTTCAACACGGCGGAGTCGGCCGAGCTGTCCCCGGTGGCCAACGCCCCGCGGATCCAGCTGCTGGGCTCCGGTACGGCGATCCACTGGGTGCTGGCGGCGCAGAAGCTGCTCGCCGAGGAGTGGGGTGTGGCGGCCGACGTGTGGTCCGCGACGTCCTGGACGGAGCTGCGGCGGGACGCCCTGGAGGCGGACGCGGCGCTGCTCCGTGGCGAGGAGCGGGTGCCGTACGTCCGTCAGGCGCTGCAGGGTGCCGAGGGTCCGGTGCTGGCGGTCTCCGACTACATGCGCCAGGTGCCCGACCAGATCGCGCAGTGGGTCGAGCAGGACTACTCCTCGCTGGGCGCGGACGGCTTCGGTCTCTCCGACACCCGGGAGGCGGCCCGCCGCCACTTCGGCGTCGACGCCCAGTCGATCGTCGTCGCGGCCCTGGCCCAGCTGGCGAAGCGGGGCGAGGTCAAGGCGACGGCGGTCAAGGAGGCCCGGGAGAAGTACGGCCTGTAGGCCGGGCTTTCCTTCGCCCCCGCCGCCCCTACCCGTCCCATCCTCCTGGGGCTCCGCCCCAGACCCCGCTCCTCAAACGCCGGAGGGGCTGAGTACTTCA
>CBFGZZ010000507.1:0-5183 GCA_965653385.1 uncultured Streptomyces sp.
GTCCCCGGCGAACTCCTCGACCTCCCCGGCCGCCGCCTGCGCGCGATCTGGACGCCGGGCCACACCCCCGGCCACGTCTGCCTGCACCTGGAGGAGGAACACCCGGCCCGACTCCCCGGTCACGGCCGCCTGTTCTCCGGCGACCACCTCCTCCCCGAGATCACCCCGCACATCGGCCTGTACGAGGACCCCGACGACACGACCGTCACCGACCCCCTCGGCGACTACCTCGCCTCCCTCGAACGCGTCGCCCGCCTCGCCCCCGCCGAGGTCCTCCCGGCCCACCAGCACACGTTCGCCGACGCACCGGCCCGCGTACGGGAGTTGCTGGCCCATCACGAGTCCCGCCTCACCGACCTCCAGGCCCTCCTCGCCGAACCCCTCACCCCCTGGCAGCTCGCGGAACGCATGGAGTGGAACCGGCCCTGGGCCCAAATCCCCTACGGCTCCCGGAACATCGCCATCGCGGAGGCCGAGGCGCATCTGCGCCGACTGGTGAAGCTGGGGCACGCGGAGGCGGTGCCGGGGAGCGAGCCGGTGACGTACGTCGCCGTTTAATACAGCCCATGGAGTACTCGCCCATGGAGCACCTTCTCGCCGAGCGTGCCTGCGCACGCGTAGTCATCGACTTCGTCCACCGCCTCGACCTCGGCGAACCGTCCTTGGTCGCCGAGCTGTTCACCGAGGACGGCACCTGGGAGTGGCCGGCGGGCGAGCGGCTCGTCTCGGGGCGGGACGCGTTGCGGGCGTACTTCGGCTCGCGCCCCGCCGACCGCCTCTCGCGCCGCGTCATGTCCAACATCCTGGTCACGGTGACCTCGTCCGACACCGCGACGGCGACCTCGTACTTCACGACGTACCGCGTCGACGGCCACGAGGGCGGACTCCTCCCGCCGGGACCGCCGGTCCAGGTGGGCCACTACGCCGACACCTTCCACAGATCGCCGGACGGCACCTGGCTCCTGTCCGCTCGGGTCCTCCACCTGGCCTTCGGCGGGCCGACCCCGCGCCCGCCTACGCCATGAACGACCGGACCAACTCCTCCGCCGCACCCAGCACTTCGATCTCCCGCTCCGTCATCGTCGGGTTGGCGGCCCGTCGCCGTCGGGCCTCCGTGAGGCCGTCTTCGGTGAGGTCGGACGGGTCGGTGAGGAGGCCCGCGAGAGTCGCGCGGACGGGGGCGGAGGGGTAGTGGTCGTCGGCCAGGGCCACTTGGGCGAGGATCAGGGCCGACATGCCCCAGTCCAGGCCCGGCTCGCCCTCCTCCGCGTTGGCCCAGTCGATGACGTAGGGGCCGTCGGGCGTGAGCATCACGTTCTCCGGGTGGAGGTCCAGGTGGACGACCCGGCCGGGGACGGTGTGCAGCTGTCGCAGGAGGCGGGCCAGGGTCCGCCCCGCCTCGCGGGCATCTATCCGGCCCGCGAAGAAGGCCTCCAGCATCGTCGGACCGTAGAGCCGTTCCATGACCAGCTCGGAGCGGGTGCAGTCGGCGAGCCGGACGCGGGGCACCGGAAAGCCGTGCGCGCGCAGGCGCTCCATCAGGGCCGCCTCGGCGCGCCCGTCGGCGTAGCCCTCCCGGTCGTGGCGCACCACCCACGCCGCGTCGATCTCGTACACGTCGGAGGCGCGCCCCGAACCGAGCAGCCGCCGTCCCGCTCTCCCCGCACCCTCGGTGATCCCCATGCGGCCGAACCTACCGCCGCTCACCGCCTCCCCTCAGCCGCTTCCCTACGGGCCGGTAGAGTGGCCGCGTCGCCATCACACCCGTACAGGGGGAAGCCGGTGCAAATCCGGCGCTGACCCGCAACCGTGAACCGGTCGTAGCAGGCCGGTGAGCCGGATCGCCCGTACGGATTCGTGACCGGCTCACGTGCCCCGGCAGCCCGCCGGAGCACGGCACCGTCGAGGTATACGGAGCCGAGCCGCCCGGGGGTCTCCCCTGTGCTGCCCGGCCCCTTGAGGGAAGGGCATCCGCCGATCATGTACGTCCGCCGCAGCGCCGCGGTCCTGGCCGCCGTCACCGTGATCGGCACGGTCACGCCCGCCTTCGCCGCCGACCCGTCTCCGTCGCCCTCCGTCGCCCTCCCGTCCGGGCTGTACGGCACCACGGACCCCACGTACGACGGCGTGTGGCGCCAGTCGCTCGCGCTGCTCGCCCAGGACACGATGGACGTGCAGCCGGCGGCGAAGGCCGTGGACTGGCTCACCGGGCAGCAGTGCGCCGACGGCGGGTTCGCGCCGTTCCGTGCCGACGTCTCGAAGGCCTGCGACGCGAAGACGCCGGTCGACACCAACAACACGGCCGCCGCCGTCCAGGCCCTCGCCGCGCTCGGCGGCCACGACACGGCGGCCGGCAAGGCGGTGGACTGGCTGAAGTCCGTGCAGAACGAGGACGGCGGCTGGGGGTACATGCCGGGCGGCGCGAGTGACGCGAACTCGACGTCCGTCGTGGTCGGTGCGCTCGCCGCCGTCGGCGAGAAGCCCGCGGACGTGCGCAAGGCGGGCAAGTCGCCGTACGACGCCCTGTTGAAGCTGTCCCTGCCGTGCGGCGACGAGGACGCGGGGGCGTTCGCGTTCCAGCCCGACAAGAAGGGCTCGCTGGCGGCCAACGCCGACGCGACCGCCGCGGGCGTGGTGGGCGTCCTCGGCCAAGGGCTCGTGGCGACCGCGGGCAAGGCACCCGCGAGCACCCGGAAGTGCCTGGGCGGCAAGACCCCGACGCCCGCCGACGCGGCCCTCAACGGTGCCGTCCACCTCGCCCGCGACCTGAGCGGGACCGGCTACCTGAAGTCCGTGCTGCCCGGCGCCAAGGACCAGCCGGACTACGGCAACACCGCCGACGCAGTGGTGGCGCTCTCCGCCGCCGGACTGACCCAGCGGGGCCGGGAGATCCTGGTCTGGCTTGAGGGGCACTACGCCGCCTGGGCCGAGCAGAGCGGTCCCGCCGCCTACGCCCAGCTGATCTTCGCCGCGCACGCCACCGGCACCGATCCGCGCGACTTCGGCGACACGGACCTCGTCAAGCAGCTCAACGCGACGGGTCCGGCGCCGCGGTCGGCGCCGAACGCGACGGTCACGGCGTCGGCGAAGCCCTCCGAGGAGGAGAAGGAGGACGACGGCGACAGCCCGTTCGGCGTCTGGTGGTACGTCGGCATCTTCCTGGTCGTCGGCATCGGCATCGGCTTCCTGCTCAGCGGCCGCAACAAGGGCAAGTGACGTGACCGTGATCCGCCGCGCTCTCCCGCTCGTCCTGGCCGTGCTGGTCGTCCTGACCGGCGCGGTCCAGGCGCAGGCGACCGGCTACCGCTACTGGTCCTTCTGGCACCGCGACGGCGAACGGTGGACGTACGCGACCCAGGGCCCGTCCCTCGCCCGCCCCTCCGACGGTGACGTCCAGGGCTTCCGCTTCGCCGTCAGCGAGGACTCGGACGACGCCGCCCGGCCGAGGGGCGCCGCCGAGTTCGCCGTGATCTGCGCGCGCACGCCCCCGCGGGACGGCACGAAGCGGGTGGCTCTGGTCATCGACTTCGGTACGGCGGCGGACGCCCCGTCGGGCGAGGCCCCGCCGGCTCGCCGGACCGCGTGCGCGCGGGTGTCCCCGGACGCGACCACGGCAGAGGCCCTGGCCTCGGTGGCCAAGCCGCTGCGGTACGACACGAACGCGTTGTTGTGCGCGATCTCGGGGTATCCGGCGAAGGGGTGCGGGGAGCAGGTGGCCGGGGGTGAGTCGTCGTCGGCCGCCGAGCGGAACAAGGAGACCTCGGACGGCTCGGGCGGCGGCCCGTCGCTGGGCTTGGTGGCCGGGATCGCGGTGGTGGCCGTGCTGGGTGCGGCGGGGGTCTGGCAGGCGCGGCGGCGCAGGAATGCGTAGGCGCTCCGCTGTCGGGGCGGTGACGGGCCGGGTGGTGTCTGCGGCGGCGTCGTGGCTGGTCGCGCAGTTCCCCGCGCCCCCAGGAAGTGCGACGAAAGGCCGTCTCGTGCCTGCCGCCGCGTCGCGGCCGGGCGCGCGGTTCCCCGCGCCCCCAGGAAGTGCGACGAAAGGCCGTCTCCTGTCTACCGCCGCGTCGCGGCTTCGCGCGCAGTTCCCCGCGCCCCTTAGGGGCGCTGCCGAACCGGTGTTGTCACGTGGGGGGCGACGTCGAGGGGCTCTTCATCCCGGCGCCTGGTGGCTGTGGGCTCTCTGCCTCGGCGTTGCGGCCACCCGGACCACCAACCCCCTTCTGCTCGCCCTTCTCATCGCGACCTCGGCCTATGTGGTGGCGAGTTGCCGTTCGGAGGCGCCCTGGGCCCGGTCCTATGCCGCCTTCGTGAAGCTCGCCCTCGCGGTGCTCCTCATCCGGCTCTTCTTCGCCGTGGCCCTGGGCTCCCCCATCCCCGGCACGCACGTGATCGTCGAGCTCCCCGAGGTCCCCCTGCCCGACTGGGCGCAGGGGATCCGCCTGGGCGGCACGGTCACGGCGGAGGCGCTGGTCTTCGCGCTGTACGACGGCCTGAAGCTCGCCACGTTGCTGATCTGTGTCGGCGCTGCCAACGCCCTCGCCAATCCGGCCCGGCTGCTGAAGTCGCTCCCGGGCGCGCTGTACGAGATGGGCGTGGCGGTGGTGGTCGCCCTCACCTTCGCGCCGAACCTCATCGCCGATGCCCAGCGCCTGCGTGCCGCACGCCGGCTGCGCGGCCGTCCCGACCGTGGCGTTCGGGGCCTTCTGCTCGTCGGGCTCCCGGTGCTGGAGGGCGCGTTGGAGCGTTCGGTCGCGCTCGCCGCGGCGATGGACGCGCGCGGCTACGGCCGTACCGCACAGGTCCCGGCCGCCGTCCGCCGTACCACCACCGCCCTCACGCTCGGCGGTCTCCTGGGCGTCTGCGCCGGCACGTACGGGCTGCTCACCGCCCAGGGGGCCGGCTACGGCCTCCCTGTCCTCCTCTCCGGCCTGGCCGCCGCGCTGGCCGGTCTGTGGCTCGGGGGCCGCCGCACCCCGCGCACCCGTTACCGCCCCGACCCGTGGGACGCCCGGGCCTGGCTGGTCACCGCCTCCGGCGTGGCGGTCGCCGCGCTGCTCGCCCTGGCCGCCTCCCGGGATCCCGAGGCGCTGCACCCCGGCGTGGTCCCCCTGACCGCCCCGACCCTCCCCCACTGGCCCTCGGCGGCCGTACGCCAGGGCCTCCAGCCAGCCTTCATCACCCCC
>CBFGZZ010000508.1:0-5171 GCA_965653385.1 uncultured Streptomyces sp.
CTTCAACACGACAGCCCACTGCCCGATCTGGCCGGTCAGGACACCCCACGACGGTTCTCGGCGGCCTTCGGCCGCCGAGAACCGATCACGGGACAGTCCCTAGGGACGGCGGGCCAGCAAGTGGGCGTCGAGGAAGCCCCGCTCGGAGGCCGGGTCGTGGAGCAGCCGGGCGAACGTGACGAGCCCGGCCCCGGCCAGCAACTCGGCGAACCGGTCCACCGGCCAGCTATAAGCGGGCGTCACCTTGTGGTCGAAGCGGACCGGCTCCGATCCGTCAGTCGCAAAGAACGAGACCAGGAGCAGGCCCCCTGGTGCCAGAACACGCACCTGCTCGGCGAGCAGCGCGGGCAATTCCCCAGGCGGGGTATGAATCATCGAGTAGTGGGCCAGCATGCCGCCGAGCGTGCCGTCCTCGACCGGCAGGGCCTCCATCCTCGCCTCGTCGAACCGCAGCGCCGGATGGGCCCGCCGAGCGTGGTCGACCATGGCTGGGGAGAGGTCGAGCCCGAAAGCGTCCAGCCCGAGGTCGTGCAGCATGGCCGTCAGATGTCCCGGCCCGCACCCGACGTCGGCTGCCCGCAGGTTCCCCGTCTCACGCACCAGCTCGGCGAAGATACCGATCATGTTCCGCGAGAACGGATGCGTCTCCAACCGATTAGCGAACATCGACGCATACAGCTCGACGACCCCGTCATAGGCCGCCCTGGTCTCGTCCTGGTGTTCCACCACGGGAGAGAAGCTAACACCCGCACACATTCGCAGCTTCTCCCACCCTGCGCCAGCCTCCACCCCTGGAGACTGACTGTCCCGTCACATGGTTACGAACAGGCCCTAGCACCACAGGTGTCGTGACGCATAGACTCACCTACCAGGTCGCTGAGCTGCATCAACGTGAGACAGACCCCACGGCAACAGCCTGGACCCCCAGAGAATCGACGTCCTCCTTGTCGGCCTGGACCATCGGGTAGCCGCCCGGGGTCGGCTGAACGGGCAGCCGGTCCAGCAGGCTCGCGTCGGACAGGATGACCCCGCACGGGTGCATGGCGTAGCCGCGCGGCAGCGCGTCCAGGCCTTCGGCGAGCTCCCACAGCCTTCCGAACTTGCCTGCCTGGACGGCGAGTTGCCGCAGCTCCGGCAGTTCGACCAGGGCTGTGCGGATGTCCCGGGCGCGGATGTGCGGAAAGCTCTTGGCGACGTCGCCGACCACCTGGGGCGGCAGCCCGAGGGCGAGCCCGGCATCCCGGAGGGCGTGGCGGGCCCGGTAGGTCTCGGGCATGCCGGTGACCGCGACCCGCTCGGACCCGAACCGCTCGATGATCTTGTCGTAGACCTCGAGGCGGCGCGCGGACTCCACGTCCAGGTCGATGTCCGGCAGCGACGTGCGTCGCTCGGAGAGGAAGCGTTCGAACAGCAGCCGGTGCTCCAACGGGTTGGCCGTGGCCACGAACAAGCTGTGGTTGACCATGCTGCCGGCGCCCGAGCCGCGCGCGGCGACCCGGATCCCCATCGCCCGTACGTCCGCTACGACCTGGGCGACGGCCAGGAAGTACGCCTCGAATCTCAGGCGGCCGATCACTTCCAGTTCGTAGTCGAGCTGCCGGACGGACCGGTCGTCGGTGTCCAGACCGCGGGCGATCATCCCGGCCTCGCAGCGCTGCCGCAGCAGCCGCATCGCGGACCCGGGCTCATCTCCGGCGCCGACGACAGCCGGCTCCGGGAAGTGCGGTCGCCCCAAGCCCAGGTCGCGTACCGGGTCCACGGTGCAGCTCTGGCCCGTCGCTTCAGTTTCGGCCAGCAACGCCGCAGCACGGGCCCGGTCGGCGCCGACGGCTTCTGCGATGCGCGCGGCGGCCGCCGTCATGGCGGCCGGGTCCTTCAGCCAGCGCTCGCCGCCGTCCAAGTGCCGGCGGTCGATGGGCCGCAGCAGCCGCGCCGCGTCCAGGACGTCGGCAAGCCGGTGCTGGTCCGGGTCCGCGTAGCGGACGGCGTTGGTGAGCACCGCCCGCACACCCACCTGGTCGGCCAGCCCCACGGTCCGCGCCGCCAGACGCAGCGTTCCCGGCCCGGTGCCCTGCCGCCCGAGCCACACCGCCTCCAGGCGCAGCCCGTCCCCGGCCAGCTCCCGCCACGGCACCAGCAGCTGCTCGGCACGGTCCGGGCGCCCGGCCGACAGGGCGCGCACCGGTTCGGGAGGCCGGCCCGAGCATCACCACCAGGTCCCGGTCGGCGAACTCATGCAGGACGGGCCAGGACAAAATGGGCACCCCACCGTTGGCATGCGCGTGCGCGGCCGACACCAGACGGCACAGCCGCGCCCACCCCGTCATGTTCTGCGCGAGCAGCGTGATCCGCAGGGGCGCCTCCATGACGTGGGCGCCGCCGCGGACCGGTGTGCGCGATCGAGTGTGCGACGGCGACGGCGGCCGGTGCGTGGCGACGGCGACGTCCACGCCGAAGACCGGGCGGATTCCGGCGGCTGCGGCGGTGGTGGCGAAGCGGGCCGTGCCCGCGACGGTGTCCCGGTCGGTCAGCGCCAGCGTCGTCATGCCGCGCTCCGCAGCGCGCTGGACCAGGACGCCAGGCAGGGAGGCGCCGTAGCGGGCCGAGTAGCCGGAGGCCACATGCAGATGAGTAAATCCACCGCCCACACCTCCGGTCCCCCAAGCACCCCCTGCCTGACCTGCGCCTCTTCAGGTACTCACCATAACCCAAGATTCGTACATTTGTTCTATATGGCGTTCGGGCCGCCCGCCCCAGCTGTGACATCGAGCGATACCTGGCCATTTCGACCGATGGTTGGCCAGGCTGTCCAGTTGGCCCCAGGCTCGTCGGTTCTGCGGTTTCCGGGGCACCTTCCTCCATCCGGCGTGGAACCTGCCCTCGGGTCAGAGGGTGTCGACCGCCGCGGGCTGCGAGGCGCGCGCCACGACGAGGAGAAACAGCCCGCAGGCCGCCACGAGCAGCCATCCTGGACGCGACGCGGCGGCGAGGCTGGCAGGGCCGGTGCCCGCGACCAGGCCCCCGGCGACGGCGATACCGACCGCCGCACCGATCTGGCGCGCGGTGGAGGTGATCGCCCCTGCCACGCCGGCCCGGGACCGTGGCAGACCGCTGACCGCGGTATTGGTGAGGGGGGCGTTGGCGAAGCCGAACCCGAAGCCGATCAGTAGGTGCGCGAGGAGGATCAGCGGCACGCTCGTGTCCTGGTCCAGGTCCATCAGACACAGACCGCCGACCGTGGTGAAGGCGCCCGCGAAGGACAGCGGCCGCCGCGGTCCAAGACGCCCGACTAGGGCGCCGGACCAGGGCGCGCACAGGGTGGCCCCGAGTGCCATGGGCAGGGTCGCGGCGCCGCTCGCGAGCGGTGTCCAGCCGCGGGTGTGCTGGAGGTAGAGGGTGTTGAGCAGCAGGCTCACGTTCAGCGCGATGAACACCGCCGTGGCGCCGAGTACCGCCGTTGCGAACTGCGGTCGGCGGAAGAGGCCGAGGTCCATCAGGGGTTCGCTGCGGCGCAGCTCGACCAGGACGAACCCGGCCGTCGCCGCGGTGATCAGGGCGTAGCCAGCGAGAGCGGCGGGCGAGGTCCAGCCGATGCCGGGTCCTTCGATGAGGACGCCGACGAAGAGGCCAAGGACCACGGTGAGGAGCACCTGGCCGGGCAAGTCGAGGCGCCGGGCGCGCTTTGCGCGGGACTCCGGCACGAACACGGCGACCAGGACGAGGGTGGCGACGATGACCGGCGCGTTGATCCAGAACACCGAACGCCAGCCGAACGCGGCGATGAGTGCCCCGCCGGTGACCGGGCCCGCCGCCATGCTGAGTCCGAAGACCGACGCCCACACGCCGATCGCCCGGGCCCGTTCCCGTGGGTCGGGCATCGCGTTCACCACGATCGCCAGGGCCACGGGGCTCAGCATGGAGGCTCCGATCCCCTGGACGGCCCGGGCAGCGACGAGCACGCCGAGTGACGGGGCGAGGGCGCACGCGAGGGAGGCCAGGCCGAAGACGAGCAGTCCGCACTGGAAGATGCGGCGGCGTCCGAAGCGGTCCGCGAGCGCGCCGGAGACCATGAGGAGACTGGCCAGGACCACGGTGTAAGCGTTGACGACCCATTCCAGACCGCGGGTGCCCACATCAAGGCCCCGCCCGATCTCGGGCAGGCCCACGTTGACGATGGTGGTGTCCACACCCACCAGGAACATGCTGAGCGCGCAGACGGCCAGCACCGTCCAGCGCCGGCGCGCGCTCAGCGGGGAGGGTGGAGCGGCCAGGGATGTCGTGAGCACGGGAGGTCCCCCTTCAACGGGATCGGCTGCCGCCCAGGCTCGGGTCGGAGCAGGGTCCAGGCCCAGGAACTTTGCGAAGACTGCAAAATGGCCGCATGGACGCCGAACTCGCGGAACTCCTCGACAGCATCGGGCCACGACTGCGCACCCTGCGGCACGACCGCGGCCTCACCCTCGAAACCCTCGCGGAGGACACCGGGATCTCCGTGAGCACGCTGTCGCGCCTGGAGTCGGGCCGGCGGCGCCCGACGCTCGACCTTCTCATCCCGCTCGCCCGCGCCCACCGCGTCGCGCTGGACCAGCTGGTGACGGCTCCGGCCACCGGTGATCCGCGGGTCCATCTGAAGCCGCGGAGCCGGGAACGCGGAAGCGTCCTCGTCCCGCTGACGCAGTACCCGGGCCGGGTCCAGGTCTTCAAGCAAGTACTCGCGCACCGCGAACCGAGACTGGTAACCCACTCCGGCTACGAATGGCTCTACGTGCTCGCTGGCGAGCTCCGCCTCATCCTCGGGGAGCGCGAGATCACTCTCCGGCCGGGCGAGGTGGCCGAGTTCGACACCAGTGAACCCCACTGGTTCGGCCCCGCCGACGCCGAAGCAGTGGAAATCCTGCACCTGTTCGGCCCCCACGGCGACCAGGCCGTCGTCCGCACCGGCCCGACAGCGAACGACTGAAGGCACCCCCTGGCGGCAGGCCGAGCCGAGCCGAGCCGAAACGGCGCTGGGTGGACGATACGCGCGGCAGACGTCGAGCCAAGCCGACACTCGACTGCCCACGTCCCGAGGGGCTTCGTGGCAACCTCTGGCCAACTATCGGTCGGCCAAGGGGCCCCCTGCGAATCGTCACGGTGCGCTGGCCTGGGCACATTCGCAGCGCGCCGGCCAG
>CBFGZZ010000509.1:0-5165 GCA_965653385.1 uncultured Streptomyces sp.
GCTTGCTCCGCCGGGCGCCCCCTGTTTGACTCCAGGTCTGGAGAACTACGGGGGACGGCGCCGTCAGGCCGAGCGGGACGCGATGACCGTCGAGATCGGATACGCGCTGTTCAGTGCCGCGTTCGCGGCGGCGGTGCTGTTCGGGGCGATCGTCGGGCCGGCGTTCGTCTTCGACGTGTCGGACGCTGCGCGCGACGCCCTCGCCGGCGTGGGCGCCGCGGTCGCGGTCGTGCTGTTCCTCGCCCGGGTCGTCAGCGTGCTGACCCGGTTCCGGCAGGAGTCTCAGCCCAGCCAGCCCGGCCGTACCAACCCCGACTCGTAGGCCAACACCACGAGTTGGGCCCGGTCCCGGGCGCCGAGCTTCACCATGGTGCGGCTGACGTGGGTCTTCGCGGTGAGCGGGCTGACCACCAGGCGCCGGGCGATCTCCTCGTTGGACAGGCCGATGCCGACCAGCGCCATCACCTCCCGTTCCCGCTCGGTGAGTTCGGCCAGGGCGCCCGCGGCGGCCGGCTCCTTGGAGCGGGCGGCGAACTCGGCGATGAGCCGCCGGGTCACGCCCGGCGACAGCAGTGCGTCGCCCTCGACCACCGCCCGTACGGCACGCAGCAGTTCCTCCGGCTCGGTGTCCTTGACCAGGAAGCCGGAGGCACCCGCGCGGATGGCCTCGAAGACGTACTCGTCGAGTTCGAAGGTGGTCAGCATGACCACCCTGACGTCCTTCAGTTCCACGTCCTCGGTGATCCGGCGGGTCGCGGCGAGACCGTCCATGACCGGCATGCGGATGTCCATCAGGACGACATCGGGCCGCAGTTCGCGCACCTTGCGCAGCGCCTCCTCGCCGTCGGAGGCCTCCGCGGCCACCTCGATGTCGGGCTGAGCGTCCAGCAGCGCCCGGAAGCCGGCCCGCACCAGTGACTGGTCGTCGGCGAGCAGTACGCGGATCACCGGTCCTCCTTGTCATGAGCGTTCTTCAACGGCAGTACGGCGAGCACCCGGAACCCTCCGTCGGCACGCGGGCCCGCCTCGATCGTGCCACCGAGCGCGGCCGCCCGCTCCCGCATTCCGGCGAGTCCGTTGCCGCTGCCGCCCGCGTCGGCGCCGGTCGCGGGACCGTCGTCGTCGATACGCAGCCGCAGCGTCGTCCGGTCGTCGTGTTCGAGGCGCACGCGCGCGTGCCGCGATCCCGAGTGGCGTACGACGTTGGTGAGGGCCTCCTGGACGATCCGGAAGGCGGCGAGGTCGGTGCCGGGCGCCAGGCGGGGCGGCTCGCCCTCGACCTCGACGGTGAGGCCGGCGCTCGCGGCCTGCTCCACCAGTTCTGGGAGCCGGTCCAGGCCGGGCGCCGGGGTGCGCGGGGCGTCGCCGGGGGTGCGCAGGGTGTCGAGGACCTGGCGGACCTCGCCGAGCGCCTCCTTGCTCTTGGCCTTGATGGTGGTGAGTGCGGTGCGGGCCTGTTCGGGGTCGGTGTCGAGGAGGGCGAGGCCCACGCCCGCCTGCACATTGATCACGCTGATGCTGTGCGCGAGGACGTCGTGCAGCTCGCGGGCGATCCGCAGCCGCTCCTCGTCGGCCCTGCGCCGCGCCGCCTGCGCCCGCTCGGCCCGCTCCTTCGCCCACTGCTCGCGCCGGGTCCTGGCCAGTTCCGACACCGCCACGATCGCCGCCACCCACGCGGCGATCACGCCCTCCTGCCCCCAGGGCGCGGCCGAGTCACCGGACGGCGGCAGCCACTGGTAGAGCCAGTGCGCCACCAGGGCATGCCCCACCCAGAACACCCCGACCGCCGCCCAGGCGGCCTTGCGGTGCCCCAGGACGATGGCGTTGAAGCAGGCCAGCGCGACGGCCACGAAGACCGGCCCGTACGGGTATCCGGCGCCCAGGTAGACCGTGGCGGCCGTCGCCGTGCCGAACGCGACGGCCACCGGGTACCGCTTGCGCCACAGCAGCAGGGCCGACGCCACGAACAGCAGCGCTCGGGCGAAGGGGTCGAGCGGCGCCCGGTCGTCGAGCTGGCCCTGGGCCGCGAAGTTCGAGCCGGCCATCACGAAGAAGGTGACCAGCAAGGTGGAGCGCCAGGGCCAGCGAGGAGCGCGCTCCTCGTCGGCCCACCGGTTCCACCCCGGCGGCCCGTGCCGCCACCACGTCCGCGGACCGCCGCCCCGGCGCGCCTGCTGCTCGTCCATGTCCGCCACGCTAGACGCGATGACGGCCGGGCGGCGTCACCCGCGCGTGGTGATCACACGTACTCCCCGCGAAGTACGTCCGCCGCCTCGGGCCCTCTGATCCACAGCCCGCGCAGCCACCGCGGCACCCACCGGTTCGCGCGCCCGGCGAGCGGCATCGTGATCAGGAGACCGGCACTGTTGGCGGCAGCAGTGCCGGGTCCTGGCGCACGACTCGCGCGGTCTACCCCTGTCCGTCCACCAGGCCGACCCCGTGCGCGAGCCGGATCACCGCATGCCGGAAGAACGCCTCCCGGTCCTCCACGACCCGGTTGAACTGCCCGAACAGCTCGAACCCGACGAGCCCGAAGAGCTCGGCCCAGGAGGCGACGAGGGCCGCGACGTTGACCGGCGGGAGGTCGGGGGCCAGGTCGGCGGTCATGCGCTCGGCCTCGGGGCGGAGTTCGGCGGGCAGGGGTGCCGGTTCGGTGAGGCCGGAGGTCACGTGGGCCTCGCGCAGGATGCCGATGAAGACGAGGCCGACGCGGGAGGCGGGCGGGACCGTGGTGTCGGGCGCGGTGTACCCGGGCACGGGCGAGCCGTAGATCAGCGCGTACTCGTGCGGATGGCGCAGCGCCCAGTCCCGTACGGCCTGGGCCACCGCGGTCCACCGCTGGACGGGTCCGGCGTCGACGGCCTTGGCGTGCGCGGCCTCGGCGCTCTCGCCGAGGGAGTCGTAGGCGTCGATGATGAGGGCGGTCAGCAGGTCGTCGCGGCTGGGGAAGTAGCGGTAGAGCGCGGAGGAGACCATGCCGAGCTCGCGGGCCACGGCACGCAGGGAGAGCTTGGCGGCGCCCTCGGCCGCGAGCTGTCTGCGGGCCTCGTCCTTGATGGCCGCGGTGACTTCCATCCTGGCGCGGGCGCGTACGCCCTTTGCGGTGCTGCTCATGTGGGCCAGTCTTCCAGAAGAACAGAGCGGTGCACACATTCGAGAGCACTGCTCTTGCTTTGGATCACCGTTCGCGTGCACACTGCTCTCAAGCGAGAGCAGCGCTCTCTGAACACAAGGAGTCTCCATGTCGTCGCCGTACTACCTCAAGGGCAGCCCGCTCAACGTCCGCCTCAACAGCGTGATCGGCTGGCTGGCCCGGCACGGGCTCAGCATCGCGGGCACGGCGGAGATGTCCGTGCGCGGACGCAAGAGCGGCAGGATGCAGCGCATCCCGGTCAACCCGCACAGCCACAACGGCGCGCAGTACCTCGTCTCGGCCCGCGGCCACTCCCAGTGGGTGCGCAACATGCGCGCCGCCGGCGGTGGGGAACTTCGCGTGGGACGCAAGGTACGCGAGTTCTCCGCGGTGGAGCTTCCCGACGAGGAGAAGCTCCCGATCCTGCGGACCTATCTGGAGAAGTGGGGCTGGGAGGTCAACCAGTACTTCAACGGGGTCACCGCGAAGTCCTCCGACGAGGAGATCGTCGCGGCGGCCGAGGACCACCCGGTCTTCCGGATCACCGTCAAGAAGTGACGTCGTCGGCCACGGGCTCCGCACGACGGTCCATCGCGGTGAGCGCGCGGTGGGCCATCGGGTGGGTACGGACGATCTCGGCCAGTGACGTCGAGCCGCGGGTGATGTCCACGAACGCCTTCCAGGCCGGCCGGAAACCGGTCAGCGTGGCGTGGAAGAGGCCGGGACGGCGCTCGAACACGGTCAGCAGCCGCTTGCCGACGCTCATCTCGACGCCGAGTCCCGCCTTGATCGCGAAGGCGTAGTTCAGGGCCTGGCGCCGGGTGTCCACCGCGTCGTGCGCCTCGGCGATCCTGACCGCCCACTCCCCCGCGAGCCGTCCCGACCGCAGCGCGAACGAGATGCCCTCGCGGGTCCACGGCTCCAGCAGTCCCGCCGCGTCCCCGCACACCAGCACGCGCCCGCGTGACAGCGGCGAGTCGTCGGCACGGCAGCGGGTCAGGTGCCCAGAGGAGATGCTCGGTTCGAACCCGGCGAGGCCGAGCCGCCCGATGAACTCCTCCAAGTACCGCTTGGTGGCGGCCCCTTCACCGCGCGCCGAGATCACGCCCACCGTCAGGGTGTCACCCTTGGGGAACACCCAGCCGTAACTGCCGGGAATCGGCCCCCAGTCGATGAGCACCCGCCCCTTCCAGTCCTCGGCGACCGTCTCCGGCACCGGGATCTCCGCCTCCAGGCCCAGATCCACCTGGTCGAGCTTGACCCCGACATGGGCTCCTATCCGGCTGGCGCTGCCGTCCGCGCCGACGACGGCCCGCGCGAGCAACGTCTCCCCGCCCTGGAGGACCACGGCGACGCTGCGCCGGTCCGGCACCGCCGAGCCGTGCTGCTCGACGCGCTGCACGGTGACACCCGTGCGCAGCTCGGCGCCCGCCTTCTGTGCGTGCTCGACGAGCTGATGGTCGAACTCGGGCCGGTTGATCAGCCCGAAGAGCATCTGCTTGGAGCGCCGGGTCCGGGTGAAGCGGCCGTTGTTGGAGAAGGTGACCGCGTGCACGCGGTCGCGGAAGGGCAGTTCGAAGCCGGGCGGGAGCGAGTCGCGCGAGGGGCCGATGATGCCGCCGCCGCATGTCTTGTAGCGCGGCAGTTCCGCTTTCTCCAGCAACAGCACGCGCCGCCCGGCGACGGCCGCCGCGTACGCGGCCGAGGCCCCCGCGGGTCCCGCGCCCACCACGACGACGTCCCACACCTGCCGCACGTCGTCCGCCGAAGAGTTCTCGCTGCTCACGATGGTCTACTGCTCCCGATCAAGCCGCCGCCTGCTGCTGTCCCCCGCATCCTACGGCGGGCATCGTCGCAGGCCGCTGTGGGAGGATCACAGCACTCACAGGTACAACGTCGCACCCACAAGGAGCGTGCCCATGTCGTCGAATCCGCTCGCCGAGACCGTCGCCTCGCTGATGCCCAGGGCGAAGGCGGAGCTCACCGAACTGGTGGCGTTCAGGTCGGTGGCGGACTTCGACCAGTTCCCTAG
>CBFGZZ010000510.1:0-5151 GCA_965653385.1 uncultured Streptomyces sp.
GTTGCTCAGCCCGTCCGGCGTTTGAGGACGAGGCCCGAAGGGCCGACAGCGGGGGCCTGGGGGCGGCAGCCCCCAGGTATGGGACGGGTAGGGGCGGCCGGGGGCGGGTCCATCTCGTGGACGGCGCGGCGCGGGAGCGCGGGGCCGGGCGATCATGGCGGCATGCCCGTAGTCGACATCCCCGGATCCAAGTCCGTCACCGCCCGCGCCCTCTTCCTGGCGGCCGCGGCCGACGGGGTCACCACGCTCGTGCGGCCGCTGCGCTCGGACGACACGGAGGGCTTCGCCGAGGGCCTGGCCCGGCTCGGCTACCGGGTCGGCCGGACGCCGGACACCTGGCAGGTCGACGGCCGCCCGCAGGGCCCCGCGGTGACGGAGGCGGACGTCTACTGCCGCGACGGCGCGACGACGGCACGTTTCCTGCCCACGCTGGCGGCCGCCGGCCACGGCACATACCGCTTCGACGCCTCGCCCCAGATGCGCCGCCGCCCCCTGCTCCCGCTGACCCGGGCCCTGCGCGACCTCGGCGTGGACCTGCGCCACGAGGCGCAGGAGGGCCACCACCCCCTGACCGTGACGGCGGACGGCGTGGCGGGCGGCGAGGTGACCCTGGACGCGGGCCAGTCCTCGCAGTACCTGACGGCCCTGCTGCTGCTCGGCCCGCTCACCCGCGAGGGCCTGCGCATCACGGTCACCGACCTGGTCTCCGTGCCGTACGTCGAGATCACGATCGCGATGATGCGGGCGTTCGGGGTGGAGGTCGGCCGGGAGGGGAACTCCTTCCTGGTTCCGCCGGGCGGCTACCGCGCCACGACCTACGCCGTCGAGCCCGACGCGTCCACCGCGAGCTACTTCTTCGCCGCGGCGGCCGTCACGGGCGGCGAGGTCACCGTCCCGGGCCTGGGCGAGGGCGCGCTCCAGGGCGACCTGGGCTTCGTCGACGTACTGCGGCGGATGGGCGCGGACGTGACGGTGGGCCGGGACGCGACGACGGTCCGGGGCACCGGCGAACTGCGGGGCGTCACCGTCAACATGCGCGACATCTCCGACACCATGCCGACCCTCGCCGCCATCGCGCCCTTCGCCTCCGGCCCGGTACGGATCGAGGACGTGGCGAACACGCGGGTCAAGGAGTGCGACCGGCTGGAGGCCTGCGCGGAGAACCTGCGGCGACTGGGCGTGCGGGTGACGACGGGCCCGGACTGGATCGAGGTGCAGCCGGCAGCCGCTGACGCGCCGGCAGGCACCGAGATCAAGTCGTACGGCGACCACCGCATCGTCATGTCCTTCGCGGTGACCGGGCTGCGGGTGCCGGGTATCTCGTTCGACGACCCCGGGTGTGTACGGAAGACCTTCCCGGGTTTCCACGAGGAGTTCGGGGCGCTGCGCGCACGGTGGTGACGCGGGACCCGAGCCGCCGGCCGACGGTGGGGCTGGACCGGCCCGTCGATGATCGGAAACCATCGGTGCCATGACCGCCTACCTCATCCTGCACGGCTGGCAGAACCACCGCCCCGAGGGCCACTGGCAGCACTGGCTCGCCGACCGTCTCACCGCGATCGGCCATCAGGTCGGCTACCCGCAGCTGCCCGACCCGGACGACCCCGAACTCGACGTCTGGCTGGCGGAGTCGGCCCGGCACCTCGACGCGCTCGACGCCGGTGCGGAACGGGTCGTGGTCGCGCACAGCCTGTCGGCCGTGCTGTGGCTGCACGCGGTCGCGCGCGGGCTGCCCGGGCTCGACGCCGTGGACCGGGTGCTGCTGGTCGCCCCGCCGTCCGGTGCCGTACTCGCCCGGCACCCAGAGGTCGCCGAATTCGCCCCGCCGCCGCTGGAGTTCACCCTCCCCGGCCCGACCCGGCTGGTGGCGGGCGACGACGACCCGTACTGCGAGGAGGGCGCCGACACCCTGTACGGCACCCCGCTCGCGCTCCCGACCGACATCCTCCCGGGCGCCGCGCACCTCGATCTGGACGCCGGGTACGGGCCGTGGCCGGCTGTGCTGGGGTGGTGTCTGGATCCCACGGCGCCGCTCACGCCTCGTCCGGCGTGACCCTCCCGTCCCGCAGCTCCGGCGTACTCGTGCCCACGCAGGTCACCGCCAGCACGCACAGCAGCCCGCCCGTGACCAGGGCGGCCGGGCCCGAGGTCCAGCCGGCGACCAGGCCGCCGCGGAGGTTGCCGAGGTGCGGACCCGCCTGGCCGACGATCTGTTCGGCGGCCGTCACCCGGCCGAGCAGGGCGTCGGGGGTGCGGGTCTGGACGATCGTGCCGCGGGAGACGACCGAGAGGGCGTCGGCCGCGCCCGCCGCCATCAACAGCGCGAATCCCAGCCACGGGCTGGTCGTCAGGCCGAAGAGGGCGAGCGCCGCCCCCCAGATGCCCGCCCCGCACAGCATCACCAGGCCCGGTCGGCCCAGGCGGGTGACCGAACCCGACAGGGCCGTCGCCGCCATGCCGCCCACCGCGACGGCCGACATGAACAGGCCCAGCGTGCGGGGGTTGCCGTCGAAGCGTTCGGCGTTGATCAGGGGGAAGAGACTGACCGGCATGGCGAGGACCGTCGCGGCGAGGTCGGTGACGAGCGCGCCGCGCACCACCCGGTGGCCGGCCAGGAAGCGCAGTCCGTCCAGGACCCCGTGCAGCCCGGCCCGCGACGGCTCGCCCTCCGGCGGCAGCGCGGGCAGCCCGAAGGCGCCGTAGAAGGCGAGACCGAAGCTCAGCGCGTCCAGCAGGTAGCACAGGCCGATGCCGAACCAGCCGAGGAGCAGCCCGCCCAGCGCCGGGCCGAGCAGCATCATCACCTGGCCGCTGGCGTGGTTGAGGGCCAGCCCGGCAGCCACCTGTTCCTTCGGCAGCAGCCGCGGCACGAACACGCCCGCCGCCGGGCCGCCGACCGCGCCGAAGCAGGAACCGGCCGCCACCAGCGCGAGGACCCCGGCCACCGGCACGCCCCCGGTGAAGCCCTGCACCGCGAGCAGGGCCGCGCAGACCGCCTGCCCGACGGTGGCCACCAGGAAGATCCGCCGCCGGTCCCCGCGATCCACCCACGAGCCGGCGAACAGCCCCACGCCCACCAGGGGCAGCGCCTGCGCGAGCCCGACGGCACCGCTCCACACCGGGCTGTGCGTCATGTCCCACACCTGGTACATGACGGTCACCAAGGTCATGAAGCCGCCGAGCACGGAGACCGTCCGCCCGATCAGCAGCCGCCGGAAGACGGGGGAGGTACGCAGCGGCCGTACGTCGATGAACGTACGGGCGAGGCTCATGAGGGCATGGCGGGGCGGAGGGCGGGACGGGGCTCGGGCACGAGGGGGCACGCTATACCGAGGGCTCCGCCCGGGACCACCGAATTACCGGGGCGGAGGACGGCCTCGCCGATCGCCCGCCCCGCCTCCGACCCCGGCGCTAGGCCGACTCGTTCAGCAGCCGCGACAAGTGCTCCCTGCCGGCGTCCAGCAGCCCGTCCAGCGGCGCGCCCTCCTCGTACCACCGCTTCTCGTACTCCCAGCACAGCCAGCCGTCCCAGCCGTGCCGGGAGAGGACCTCCACGCAGTCGGCGAGCGGCAGCACCCCCGCGCCGAGCGGCAGCGGGGTCGTGTCGTCGGCGGAGGCGATGTCCTTGACCTGGACGTAGCCGAGGAACGGGGCGAGCGCGGCGTAGCTCTCCGAGGGCTGTTCGCCGCCCAGCCAGGTGTGCATCACGTCCCACAGCGAGCCGACGTGGCGGTGGCCGACCAGGCCGAGGACGCGGATCGCGTCGGCCGCGGTGCGGTGCGAGTCGTGGGTCTCCAGCAGGATCCGTACGCCCATGTCCGCGGCGTACTCCGCGGCCGTACCCAGCCGCCGCGCGGCGATGGCGTCCGCCCGCTGCCGGCTCTGCTCGGGGTCGGCGCCAGGGAAGACGCGGACGAAGGGCGCGCCCAGGTCGTGGGCGAGGTCGACGAGGGTGCGGATCTCCTCGATCACGGGCCCGTCGTCACCGGGCGCGGCGACCCGGGCGTACCCGGCGAGGCCCAGCAGCTCGATGCCGGCGGACTTGAACTCGGCCGCCACGTCGGCCCGTTCGGCGGGCCCGAGGCCCGGGTGGACCGGCTCCTCCGGGTGCGTGCGCAACTCGACACCGTGATAGCCGTGCGCGGCCGCGAGCCGCAGCACGTCGGGGAGGGGGAGACCGGGGACGCCGAGGGTGGAGAACGCCAGTTTCATGCACCCCACCTTGCCAGGGAAACGCGGGCGCGCCCATCCGGCAGGCGCACGGGCGGGGCCTCACTCCTGGGTGCCGTGCAGATCCAGGCGCCAGTCCTGGCCGTTCAGGTCCCTGCCGAAGGAACGGTGGGGCTTCTCGGCGGCCAGGACGAAGCCGTGTCGCTGGTAGACGCGGCGGGCGGCGGCCAGGACGTCGTTGGTCCACAGCACGAGGTCGCGGTAGCCGACGCCGCGGGCGAAGTCGACGACGGCCCCGACGAGCCGGTCGCCGATGCCGAGGCCGCGCGCGTCGGGCTCGACCAGCAGCAGCCGCAGCCGGGCCGTGCCGGGCACCTCGTCCCGTACGCACATCACGCAGCCCACCGGCCGGCCGTCCAGCTCGGCGATCCACACCCGCTCCAGATGCGGGTCGTGGTCCTCCGCGAAGTCCGCGACGATCCTCGCCACCAGGCCCTCGTAGTCGGCGTTCCAGCCGTACTCGGCGGCGTACAGCGCGGCGTTGCGCTGCACGATCCAGCCGAGGTCGCCGGGGCCGGGCTCGCGCAGCAGGACGTCCTCGCGGCGATGGGGGTCCCCCCGCTCGAGCGAATTCGAGAGTGGGGGAGGGCGGCCGTGGGACAGGATCGTACGGACGGTCGTCATCGCCTCGGCGAGGCGCGGCCGTTCGGCGGCCGGCACGGTCGACAGCAGCGAGCCGACCGATTCGGTGGCCCGCTCCTCCAGCAGCTTGCCGGTCTCCCGGCCGCGCGCGGTGAGCGTGACGCGCCGGCGCCGGGGGTCCTCCCGGGAGGCGGTGCGCTCGATGAGCCCGTCCTGCTCGAACTTGTTCAGGATCCGGCTCAAGTACCCGGCGTCCAGCGAGAGTTCGGCCCGCAGGTCGGCCGCGTCCGTACGCGGGGAGTGCGCGAGCTCGTACAGGACCCGGGACTCGGTGAGGGT
>CBFGZZ010000511.1:0-5072 GCA_965653385.1 uncultured Streptomyces sp.
TCCGCGCGGCCCGGATTTACGCGGCCCGCTCCCGCTCCTTCTTCCGCCGATTAACAGGTGCGGTCGGGGCTGCGGTCAGGTGGTGCGGCGGTCGAGGGCGCGGGCGAGGTGCTCGGCGACGCGGTCGTCGGCGTCGGCGAGGCGGATGAGTTCGCGCATGATCTCCGACTTGTCGACGGGACGGCCCGCGCGGCGGCGCAGCGTGAGGGCGAGCTGGTCGAGGGTGAGGGCGTCGTCCTGGTCCAGGAGCAGCGTGTACTTGCTGGGCTTGGCCGCAGCCGGCTGCGCGGGTACGGCTGCCGTGGTGCCGTTCTGCCGTTCTGCCGTTGTGCCGTCATCGGGCCGTTGGTCTGCGGTTTCTTGGGTGAAGCGGCCGGACAGGCCGGTGAGCAGGGCGCTGACGCCGCCGGTGTCCACGGCGAAGTCGTCCTTCTTCTTGGCGTTCATGCTGCGGGGGTCTCCGGGAGGTAGCCGGCCTTCACGGCCAGGTCGCGGAACATGCGCGCGACGTCGGACTTCGGTTCGTACTGGGCGATGGTCTGGCCCTTGTTCTTGGCCTCCGCCACGGCGGTGCGCAGCGGGATCTCCCCGACCACGGGCAGCGGGAGCTGGTGCAGGGCGTCGAAGACCTTCTGGTGGAAGCCGGAGAACGGGCGGTCGATTCGGTTGATGACCAGCCCGCGGTAGTGCGGCATCGGCATACGGGTCTCGTTCACCAGGGTCTGCACCTGGCCCAGGAGCAGCTCCAGGGCCTCGATGGAGAACTCGTCCACGTCGACCGGGATGAGGACGTGTTCGGCCCACCGCAGGACGTTGTCCGTGTCGACGTCCAGGGCCGGGCGGCAGTCCACCAGGCAGTGGTCGAACTCGTCCTCCAGGTGCTCCAGCACCCAGGCGAGGCGCTCCTCCTTGCTGCGCGTGCTGTGCAGCTGGCGCGGCAGGGTGAACAGATCCAGCGCGCTCGGGATCACCCACAGGTTCTCCGAGTGCCGGCGCACCAGGGACCGGGCCTGCTCCCGGGTGCAGGTGTCCAGCATCGCCCGGGCGAGCGTCAGTTCCCCGCCCGGGTGGAGCCTGGGGAGTTTCAGCGCGGTGGTCAGGTTGCCCTGCCCGTCCAGGTCCACCAGGAGCGTTCTGCGGCCCGCAGCCGCGAGCGTGCCGCCCAGATGCAGCGTGGTCGTCGTCTTGGCGACCCCGCCTTTCTGGTTCAGCATCGCGTCTCTCGTCATCGCCATAACGGCAGACCGTACCGCCGTCACAACGGCCTGCCGTAGCTACGGCATGACGGCACACCTTCGTGTCTGCGGATCGGTCAAGGGGGCTGGCCTGGAAAACCGCCAATGGTCAAGGGGTGGTCGCCTACGGATCACAGGCGCGGTCAGGTGCGGCGGCGCCGGCCGAAGATGCCGCCGCCCGTCTCGGGCTGCTGCTGGGCGGCTTCAGCGGCAGCGCGCTCGCGGCGGCTCAGGCAGGGGCTGCACTCGCCGCCGGGCGTCAGGCCGTCGGCGGGGTACACGTACCGCTCGCAGGTCGGGCACACCCACTTGCCCGCCTCGAGGCGGGCACGCTCTGCTTCCCGCTCGCGCCGGGCGCGCTCGTACTCGGCTTCCTGCGCCCTGCGGCGGGCTTCGTCGCGCACCGAGTAGGCGCGGTAGTCGTCGGGGTTGTCGAGCGCCTCCACGAGGGGCTGCCAGGACGTATGGCCGTAGCGCCACCACACGGGCCCGTGCGGGCCGTGCGCGGCGAGCAGGCGCAGCGTGGTGGCCAGCAGCGGCACCGTGCCCTTGTAGTCGCGGTAGCCGTCCGGCTTCTGCCCCTCGGGCGCGTAGCCGTCGCCGTTCCACTCCCCGCGCCAGTGTTCCCGGGCGAGTTCGCCGACCTCGCTCATGCGGGCCTGCATGGCGAGCTTCCCGACGTTCTTCGTGAACACCAGCGCCACCGGCGGGTAGCCGTCGCGTGGACTGTCAGGCCACACCGTCCGCCACAGCGGCACTTCCCGCCCGTTCAGGCTGACGCGGCGGGCGAAGAACCGGCGGTAGCGCTCGATCTTGTCCGCGACGATCGGCGGGCCCTCGGTGCCGTTGTCGACCTCCACGAACAGCAGCGGCACCACGTCGTGGCCGGGCGAGGCGAACACCATGTCGGCGCGCAGCGAACCGCGTGCCGGGGACAGGAACGTGCCGCCGACCGGCAGCACCGCCTCCGTGGACCAGGACGTGAGCGGGCCCAGCCCCTCCGGCCGCGCGGCCGGCTCGTACGGCGCGGCGGGGGCGAACTGGTGCTTGCGGGCGACGGGCTGCGTCGGCTCGGGCGGGGTCTGCAGGAACGCGTCCAGGACGTCGGTCACCGCCCGGGCGTGCTTCGCGCCCGAAGCCGCCGCCGCCTTCGCGGTGCCGCCCATCTCCCGGGCCGGGCGGTCCAGGACCACGGCCGCCGCCTCCAGCCCGGCCGGGGTCAGCGTCCACAGCTTCTCGGTCACCCGCACGCCGTCGTCGTTGACGCGCACCGCGCTGCCCGGCGAGATCACGAGCTTCTCCGCCTCAAGGTCCTTCAGCCCGCCGCGCACGGTCGCCGCGTCCTTCGTGCCCGGGCACATCAGCCGCCGTATCTGGTCCGGCGTCGCGACCTTGACCACCCCCAGCGCGGCCAGGCACATCGTGCGCGTCCGTCCCGTCGACCCGTACCGGCGCAGCTTCGAACCACCCACCCGACCGGCCCTCCCCTCCCGCCGCCCCCTCCCGTTGGGGCACCCCTCTGTCCTGCTTGATCATGCAGCACAGAGGGGTGTCGAGGCTTGCCCGGGGCCAGAAACGCGGCGCTGATCTGCGTAAACACGGGCCGGGCAAGCCTCGGGCACCGCAGGGGGATCGCAGGGAAGATCTCAGGGGCAACCACAGGGGGCCGGTGCGGCTTGCCCGCACCCCTTGTCCGATCCGCCGTGCACGGGTGACGGCATGCCGTTGTGCCGTCGTGACGGCGTGAACAGTGCGGCGGCTGAACAGTGACACAGACCGCCGGGCGCGCTCCGTTCACCTGGGGAAACGGCCCTCCGATGACACAGACGACACAGGTTCGGTCGGGCCATGCAAATGCTGCGCTGCACCCGGCCGCGACGACGACGGCCAGGAGCACGAGCAGCTGCCCGGCGCACCGACGGGCGGTTACGGGTTACCGGTTACAGGCCGGTGAGTGCGCCGGTTCGCGCTGCTCAGGGCACTCCGGGGCGGTCCCTTCCGGGCCTGTAACCGGTAACCGGTAACCGGTAACCGCCCGGCGGGCCGTGCGAATGCTGCGCCCCGCCGGGACGCCGACGACGGCCAGGAGCACGAGCTGCTGCCCGGCGCGGCCGGCGCGAAGTTCACCGCCTCGCGCGTGCGCGACACGCGCGCGCCTTGGAGCCCGCCGCCGCGCCGGGTCGGGGCGGTGAAGAAGAACTCACTCGTCACGCACGGCGGTGGTTACTTACTCCTTCCCTCCCGCCCGGCGGAGAGCGCCGTGATCGGCCCCGTGAGCCGTCCAACCGGCCACTCCCCGCCGGGAAGGAAGGAGTAAGTAACCACCCGCCCGGCCGCGCCCGCGATGATCGGTCGATGACCGACCGCCGCCCGCTGGGCACCGGACCCGCCACCGCCGACCTGTCCCGCACGCCAGACACCGAGCTGCCCGACGCGCCGCGCGCCCGGCTCGCCGCCGAACGCCTCGAGGTCCGAGCAGCCGCGGTCCCGCCCGCCGTGCCCGCGCGTCCGGCCGGACGCCGCGCCCTGGGCGCCGGGGCGGGGGCCGGCCGGACTGTGACCGCGGCTGTGACCGACGCGGTGACACCGGGGTTGTGACAGCCGATCCGGGCCGACCCGTGCCGGGGCGCGCCCTCACGCGCACGCGTAATGCGCGCGAGGGCGCGGCACGCACAGCACGCGCCACGCGCGGCACGCGTTGGCCCCCTCCAGCAACCTCTCCCGGGCCGAAGTCGGCGCGGGGTCGGCCCCCGAACGGGCCCCCCCCCCACCGCCCCCCCCCGCCCCCCCCCCCCCCCCCCCGCTTCCCCGCCGGCTCATTGCCGGGTCTGAGCGAGCCGCCCGCGAGGCCTTCGCCGGCGGCGTGACCGGGTCATTGCCGGGCCGCGCACAGCACTGAAACGAAGGAAACGATGCGGGACGCAAAGGCAAAGGGGCTCCAGGCCCCGCCCGATCCGGCGGCAGGCGCACAGCGCTCGCCGGCCGCGCGGCGCTCCGACGCCGCCCGCGTGCCGGGAACGAGCGTGCATGCCTCTCTGGCCAACGAGATTGGCCTTCGCATCGTGCGCGGCGACTACCCTCCCGGCACCATCCTTCCCAACGAGGCCAAGTGGTCGGAGACCTTCGAAATCAGCCGCTCGGCGGTGCGCGAGGCCATCAAGATGCTGATGGCGAAGAGCCTGCTCGCCTCGCGCCCGAAAGTGGGCAGCTGGGTGGAGCCCAGGGAGCGGTGGAACCTGCTCGATCGCGACGTGCTGGGCTGGTATGCGATGTCGCCGGATCGCGAGGCGTTCTTGAGGACGGTCCAGGAATTCCGCCACATCATCGAGCCGGAAGCGTCCGCGCTGGCGGCGGAGCGCCGATCGGAGGAGCAGATGGCCGAGATCAGCGCCGCCTGCCGCGACATCCGCGAGGCGAACTCGCTTTCGGCGCGCACGGAGGCAGACACCCGCTTCCACCTTGCGATCCTGCGCGCTTCGGGCAACGACCTCCTGGTTCCGCTCGGCGTCCTGATCGAATCGGCGCTGAACCACCTCTTCGCCTTCACGACGCGCGATCCGGACGACTTTCCCCACGCACAGAAGCTTCATGAAAACATCGAGAGGAACATCCGCCTGCAGCGCCCGGAGGCGGCGCGCAATGCGGTCCGCAAGCTCCTGGCCAACACCGACAGGATCATCCCGCCACCCGGCCGCTGACCCCCCTCGAACGAGTCGCGCGGCCGCGGGCGCAGCAAACCAGACTGAAGGGCCGAACATGCAGACATTTCGCGTAGCGGCGATCCCCGGCGACGGGATCGGCCAGGAGGTGATACCGGCCGGCATCGAGGTGCTGGAG
>CBFGZZ010000512.1:0-5059 GCA_965653385.1 uncultured Streptomyces sp.
GGAGGTCCTGCCGGAGGTCCTGCGCGTAACCCGGCGTGGCGGACCTGGCCACCTGCCGCACGCCGGTGACGGCGTTGCCCGCCAGTGGTCCGGCCGAGTCCTGGACCGTGCCGGTCAGGTCCTCGGCGAAGGGCGCGACCTGCCCGGCGACCCCGTACGCGAACGGGTTCACCTCGCCGGCCACGCCGTACGCCAGCGTCGTGGTGTTGCCGCCGACGCCCCGCCCGACAGGACCGACGGTGTCCACGACGGTCTCGACGACGGGCCGCACGGCCCCGGTGACGCCGTCGGCGAAGGGCACGACCTGCCCGGCCACGCCCTGCGCGAAGGGGTCGACCTCGCCGACGACGCCGTACGCGAAGGGCCGGACGTCGCCGGCCACACCGTGGCCGAGTGCCCCCGCGTCCGCGACGGCCTGCCCTGCGACCGGCACGGCGCCGTGCACGGCGGCGTCGGCGACGGGCGGCAGGACGGTACCGGTGACATCTCCGGTGACGTGCCCGACCAGACCGGTGGCGTACGGGGGTACGTCGGTGGCGACGCCCTGCACGACCGGCTGCACGTCGGCGACCGCGCCGTGGGCGACGGGCCGGACGTCGGCGACGGTTCCGTGGGCGAGGTGCTGGGCGTCGCCGACCGCTGCGTGGGCCACCGGCTGCACGCCCTGGACGACCCCGCCGACCACCGACTGGACGCCCCCGGCAGCCTGGCCGACCACGGGCTGGACATCGGCGACGACGCCGTACGCCAGTGCCGTCGCGGCATCGACCGTGTGCCCGGCGGTCCCGGCGACCCCGGCCGCCGCACCCCCGGCGACCGGAACGACGCCGTCCACCGCCTGGCCGGCAACCGGCCGCACGCCGCTCGCCGCGCCGCCGGCCAGCGACTGGACACTGTCGACCACACTCACGGCGACCGGGGCCACCCCGGCGACGGTGTGGTCGACGGTGGGGACGACGCCCTCGACGGCGTACCCCGCGACGGGCACCACGCCGTTCACGGCCTGGCCGACGACCGGCGGGACGACCACGTCGGCGGTCTGCTCGACGACCGGGGTGGCCGTGCCGGGAACTGCCGAGACCGTTCCGACGACGCGCTGCTCGACGCCGCCGACCGTGCCGGTGACGTGGCCCGGGACGGCGGAGACGGAGGCCTCGGCGGCCGTCGTGACGGCGGTGGCCTCGCCGGTCGCGGTGGACGCGACGGCGGTCACCGCGCCCCGGGTCCTTCCGTCGACGTGAGCGACGGCGGCCTGCCCGGCGTCCTGCACGCCCGCGGCGGTGCGGCCCGCACCGGCGACGGCGTGCTGCGCCTTCGTCCGTACGACCCCCTCGACGCCCTGCACCTGCGAACGGGCCGCCGCCTGCGTGCCCTGCAACCGCGTCTGCGCCGCGGCGAGCGCCTGCTCCAGCTCGGGGGCGAAGGCGGCGAGCGGGCCGAAGAGGTAGTCGACGGTGCCGGGGAGCCTCGGGGCGTCCTGAGGCACGTCCCGGGCGTCGGAGGCAGCGGCGGAGGCGGCGGCGGCCGAGACGTGTGCCGAGACATCGGCCCCGGCCTGCGCCGCAGCCTTGTCCGCGCGGGCGGCCTTGGCGCCCTTGATGACCTGGGCGGCGCGCTTCGCCTTGGCCGCGGTGGAGGAGGTCGTGGACGTGGCGGAGGTGGTGGCCTCGGCGGCGGACGGGACCGTGACCTTGGCGTCGACGTAACGGCGGGACTGCTCGACGGCGTCAGCGGGCGCGGTCTGAGCCGTGTCGGCGGCGCCGTCGGTGATGCCCGAGACGGTGTCGGTGACGGTGCCGGTCACGTCGGAGACGACGCCGTTGACGGTGCCGGTGGCCCCGCCGAGCAGGCCGGTGGCATCGGCGTTGTCGGCGGCGTCGGCCGCGTCGGCGGTCGTGTCCGGCACGGAGAGGGCGGCGGGCAGCTCGTCCGCGCTGGCGGCGGCCGAACCGAGCGCCCATGCGCCGGTGACACCGGCGGCTATGACGATCGAACGGCGGATGTTCTTGTTCATACTGCGTGGGATCCCTAGATCTCGGGCTCCGAAGGCCCGGGAGGATCGCAGCGGCGAAGAACTCCGGGACTTCGGACGGTTGGGGACATTCGGCGCCGCTTCCGGTCGCGGTCCGGGCAGCTGAGGAGCTGGGACCAGCGGGACCGGGTACGGCTCCGGAGGCTTCCGTCCGGGGGATGTCAGGGGACATCCGGGAACTGGGGAGTGTCCGGACGGGCGGGCAGACCTGTTTCCGCCCCCGCGCGGCAGGTCTACGGCGGGGAGGGGCCGGCCTTCGGGCCTAGGCGGGGGAAACCGGGACGTCCCGGTGCCTGTCCTGGATCTCGTCCGCTTCGACGCGCGCGGCGGCGCCGGGCACCAACCGCAACGGCGCCCTCGGGTTCAGCGACACGGCGTGCGCGTCCCCGTGCCGCGAGCTGCCGCTGTCGCCCGCCGAACGGTTGCCCGGCACACCACCCGGATGATCGACCGGCGCCTGCTGAACGGGCAGGTACCCGGCCGGCGCGACACCGTGCCCACCGTCGGCCGCCGGGACATGGGTCGCGGTGTCGTCGGCGGACACCACGAACCTGGGCCCGTAGGCCACGGCGGCTTCCTCACCGGTACGCCCCTCGCCGTCCCGTCCGTCACTCGACCCGGGCACCTGTGCCTCCGGCTGCGAAGCACCGGCGTCGGGCGCAGGCAACGTCCGCCCGGGCACGGCGGGCACACCGGGAAGCGCCGGAAGGTCGGCGCCGGGAAGCCCCGGGAACTCGGGCAGTTCCAGCCCCGGCCAACTCGGCCACGCCGGCGACTCGGGAGCCTCCGGCATCGAGGGCGGGGTAAGCAGGGAGGGCAGTGAAGGGAGGGGAGGCAGTGAAGGGAGGGAGGGGCGGGACGGCAGGGTGGGCGGCGTGGGGACAGCGGGCGTGGCGGGGACGGCGGGCGTGGCGGGGACAGCGGGCGTGGCAGGGACAGCGGGCGTGGCGGGGGGAACGGGGCGTGAGGGGGCCTCGGCCAGTTCCTCGGTCACCGACTCGACCGCGCCACCGACCTCTGTCGCGGGGGCGGGTACGGGTACGGATGCGGCGGGGCGGATGGCATGAGCCTCGCGCTCCCCCTCGCCGTGCCGGACAGCCGCAGGCTTGGAAGCCGGCGTCGACTCCTCGCGCACGCCGGGCTTGGCCGGAACGCTCACGACCCGCTCGACCCGCTCGACCTCGCTTCGCACCGGCACCCCGGTCACCGACACCCCGTCCGCCGCAGACGCCTGTCCTCCGCAGAGCAACCCGATCGCGAACAGACCACCCAGCAACAGCACCAACTCCAGCGCACGCCGCCCGGCCGCGATGCGCAGAACGCGCAGTGCGGCAGCGGTTGACATGGCTGACCAGGTCAAGACGGGGCAGTCCTCCCGGGTGGCGGAACGAAGTGCACAAGTACACGTGCCGAGCGACGAGTCAGCTGGACGCGGTACGGACGAGCGGCGCGCGGCGCACCGCTGATGAGGCGTCGATCCTTGCACGCCCCTCCCGAGGTCGCGCAAGCCCCCCGCTACCGATGGGCACTCATGTCCGTTTTGCTGGCCGAAGTCGGTAGTCACCGGGTCGACAAATCACCAGCAATTCCCCGCCATCCCTCGCCATCCCCCTCGCAGTCCCCCTCCTCACACCGCGTCCGGAACCGGAATCGGCCGCTTCTCGATGGCCGCCGCCATCACCTCCGGGAACAGGTCGGGCGTACACGCGAAGGCCGGTGCGCCCAGCGCGGCGAGCGCGGCCGCGTGGTCCCGGTCGTACGCGGGCGCCCCCTCGTCCGAGAGCGCCAACAGCGCCACGAACTGCACCCCCGACGCCTTCATCGCGGCGACCCGCTTGAGCATCTCGTCGCGTATGCCTCCCTCGTAGAGGTCGCTGATCAGCACGACGACCGTCTCCGCGGGTCGGGTGATCTGCGACTGGCAGTAGGCGAGCGCCCGGTTGATGTCGGTGCCCCCGCCGAGCTGGGTGCCGAAGAGGACGTCGACGGGGTCGTCGAGCTGGTCGGTGAGATCGACGACGGAGGTGTCGAAGACGACTAGCCGCGTGTTGATGGCCCGCATGGACGCCAGCACGGCCCCGAACACCGACGCGTACACGACCGACGCCGCCATCGACCCCGACTGGTCGATGCAGAGGACGACCTCCTTCTTCATGGACTGCGAGGCCCGCCCGTACCCGATCAGCCGCTCCGGCACGATCGTCCGGTGCTCCGGGAGGTAGTGCTTGAGGTTGGCCGCGATCGTGCGGTTCCAGTCGATGTCGTGGTGGCGTGGCCGGTTGACCCGGGCACTGCGGTCGAGCGCGCCGGTGAGGGTGGCCCGGGTGCGGGTGGCGAGCCGCTTCTCCAGGTCCTCGACTACCTTGCGCACCACGGCCCGCGCCGTCTCCTTCGTCGTCTCCGGCATCGCCCGGTTGAGCGAGAGCAGCGTGCCCACGAGATGCACGTCCGCCTCCACCGCCTCCAGCATCTCCGGCTCCAGCAGCAGCGTGGACAGCCCGAGCCGGTCGATGGCGTCCCGCTGCATGACCTGGACGACGGACGACGGGAAGTACGTCCGGATGTCCCCGAGCCACCGCGCCACCGACGGCGCCGACGCTCCGAGCCCCGCCGAACGGTCCTTCCCCGACTGCCCCTTGTCCCCCTTTCCGTAGAGAGCGGCGAGCGCCCCGTCCATCGCCGCGTCCCGCCCGGAGAGCGCGCACCCGGTGCCGTCCGCGTTGTCCCCTCCCAGCACCATCCGCCACCGCCGCAGCCGCTCCTGGGCCGGCTCCATCGCCTCGACCGTCATCGGCACGCTCCTTCACGAGGCCGCTCCCACAGCGGGATCACCGGCACGGTCGTCGTCATCGGCCGCCCCTGCGCCACGAACCCGCGGGACCGCCGCCCGCCGCCCACCACTCCGGTCCGCTCCCTGGACTCCCTCACTCCACCAGCCGTCATCCCGCCGCCCCCACAAGGCCGTTGTCCGCGACACCGCCTCCGGCGCCCTCTCCCACATCCGCGTGGTCCATGTCTCCCTTGTCC
>CBFGZZ010000513.1:0-5034 GCA_965653385.1 uncultured Streptomyces sp.
CCCGCACAGCACCCGCGGCGCCCGGCACGCTCCCCCAGAGGGGGCACCCCCACTCGCCGCACCGGCCGAAACCCCAAGTACGTCCAGTACGAGGGCTTTCGTCCGGCACGCCGAGAGCACGCACCGGACACCGCGGGCACCGCACAGGACTTTCGAAACACCCCCTAGGGTGCGTACATGACGTCGCAGGCATATCTCTCCGAACTGTTCTCGCTGGAAGGCCGGGTCGCCGTGGTGACCGGTGGCAGCTCCGGCATCGGCCGGGCCATCAGCGAGGCCCTCGCCCGCGCGGGTGCGAGGGTCGTCGTCGTGGCCCGCAGGGAGGCGGAACTGGCCGCGACGGTGGGGGAGTTGGAGGACCAGGGCGGCCGGGCGGCCTGGGTGAGCGCCGACCTCGGCACGCGTGAGGGGGTGCGGTCGGCGGCCGAGGGGGCCGTCAAGGCGTTCGGTGAGCCCGACATCCTCGTCAACTGCGCCGGGATCAACCTGCGGCCGCCGATCGGCGAGCTGGGCGAGGACGTCTGGGACACCACGATGGCCGTGAACCTGGAGGCACCCCATCTGCTGGGGCAGCGGTTCGGGCCCGGCATGGCCGAGCGGGGCTTCGGGCGGATCATCCACATCACCTCCCAGCAGGCGCACCGGGCGTTCGTCCAGAGCGGCGCCTACGGCGTCTCCAAGGGGGCGCTGGAGTCGCTGGCCCGCTCCCAGGCCGAGGCCTGGTCGCCGTACGGCGTCACCTGCAACACGCTCGTGCCGGGCTTCGTCATGACGCCCCTCAACACCCGTCTGTCGTCCGACCCCGAGAAGGTCGCGGCGCTCGCCGCCCGCACGATGATCGGTCGCAACGGCCTGGCCGAGGACTTCGCCGGCGCGGCGGTGTTCCTCGCGAGCCGGGCCTCCGCCTACGTCACCGGGCAGTCGATCTTCGTGGACGGCGGCTTCTCGGTGCACTGAGCCCGGCAGACGGCCCCTGTGCCCGACCGTCAGCGCAGATCGAGCCGCATCAGGATCCGGGGATGACCGGCCAGCACGGAGGTCGTGTCGGCGGCGTGGACGAAGCCGGCCCGTTCGAAGTTCTTGCGGATCCCGGCGTACGCCATCGTCAGGTCGACCCTGGCGTCACCGTTGTCCAGGGGGTACGCCTCGATCACCGGGGCGCCCCGGTCCCGGGCGAAGTCGACCGCGCCGGCGATGAGGGCGTGTGTGATGCCCTGCTTGCGGTGGCCCGGGCGGACGCGGATGCACCACAGCGACCACACCGGCAGGTCGTCGACGTGCGGGATCTTGCGGTTGCGTGCGAAGGACGTCGCCGAACGCGGCGCAACGGCGGCCCAGCCGACCGGTTCGTCACCGTCGTAGGCGATCACTCCGGGAGGAGGATCGGCACGGCAGAGCTCGGCCACGTACTCACCGCGGGCCGGCCCCAGCAGCTCCCTGTTCACCTTCGACGGGATCCGATAGCTCAGACACCAACACACGCTGGCCGTGGGCGACTTCGGGCCGACCACGGCACGGACGTCCTCGAAGACCGAGGCAGGGCGAACTTCTATGACCATGGCACCACCCTGGCACAGGGATCCGAGGATCAGGCCGTGGCGTGGAACGCCTGGAGCGTCTCGGCGGCCCGGGCCTCGGGAATCCGGCCGAAGTCCTCGTACCACTCGCCGACCGTGTGGAGGGACTGCGGCTGTTCGAGGCAGACCAGGTCGTCGCACTCGGGGCGGAGCGCCGTCGTAGTCCGGGGGCTGCCGACGGGGACGGCGAGGATCAGGCGGGCCGGGCCGTGGCGGCGCAGGAAACGGATTGCCGCCGTGGCGGTGAGGCCGGTGGTCAGCCCGTCGTCGACCAGGACGACCGTGCGGGCGTTGATGGACGGGAGCGGGCGGTGGCCGCGGTAGACGCGCTCACGGCGGTGCAGCTCCCCCCGCTCGCGTGCGACGACGTCGCCGAGCCGGTCCTCGGACAGATGCATCATGGCCAGGCTCTGCCGGTCGTACAGCGGCGGATCGTCCGCGACGATCGCCCCGATCGTCGTCTCCGGCCGGATCGGTGTGGAGATCTCGCTCGCGACCAGCACGTCCAGCGGGGCGCGCAGCGCGCGCGCCACCTCGGCGGCGACGGGCACCCCACCGGGCGGCAGGGCCAGCACGAGCAGATTGACCAGGTCACCGGAGCCGGCCCACTCGACCAGTCGCAGGGCGAGCTCCTGCCCGGCGTGAGTACGGTCGCGGAATGCCACAGCGCGCTCCTTGCTCGAAGATCGGCGCAGGCGCCGAGTTCCCGGCGGGCGGACGGCGAAACGGGGCGGGGCACCTGCCGCGAAGGGGTTCGCGCAGGCCGGTCCGGCGTCGCGTGTGGCCCGCGTCCGGGTGGGTACTGCGGCGCGCATGACCGACATCGAACTCAAGAGCTCCGCGTTCCACGACCACGAGATGATCCCGCGCCGGCACGCCTGGGAGGGCGAGAACCTCTCCCCGCCCCTGGCCTGGTCCGGGGTGCCCGAGGAGGCGGCGGAGCTGGCCCTGCTGTGCGAGGACCCGGACGCGCCGTCGGGGACGTTCGTCCACTGGCTGGTCACGGGCATCGACCCGCACGCGCAGGGGCTGCCCGCCGGCCGGACCACCCCGGGCAGTCACCCGCACACCAACGGCTTCGGGGAATCCGGGTGGGGCGGCCCGCTGCCACCGGTGGGCGACGACGCGCACCGGTACTTCTTCCGCCTGTACGCCCTCCCCGGTCCCGTCTCCATCCCGGAGGCGCCCACGGCCGTCGAGGCCCACAGGGTGCTCGACGAGCAGCAGCTGGCCAGCGGAACCCTCGTCGGCCTCTACCAGCGCTGAGCGCCGATCCGGGCCCGTTCGCCCGGTGCGCCGGGCTGCGTTCCGGCCGCGCAGAGCGCATGGTGGTGTCATGAGCACGCGTCCCCCCGTGGTGGTGCTGCCGCCGGCGTCGGACGGCGGGCGTCAGGTGACGATCCGCGGCGAGCCGACGGGCACCGCATACAACCTGTTCGACGTGATGGACCTGGTGCACCGCGCGGGCCTGCCCGGCAAGGACCAGGCCGTCGACGACCCCGAACTGATCGAGTGGCGCGGCGGCGGCCCCTACGACTGGAACGCCCCGGAACCGCCCGATACGCCGAACGGGTGAACGCGCGCGGCGCCACCCGAACGGGACCTCCACCTCACGGAGGACACACCGGCAGGGCCGTCTCAGTGGGGCCGTAGGCCCGCCGCCCGGTCCGGGGTGGGGTTGAACTCCGCGTGGTAGCTCTCCGGCGGCGCCAGATAGCTGACCGGCAACCCGCCGGTGTCGATGACGATCTGGTCCACGGCGATGCCCGGATCGACCATGAAGATCCGCAGGACATGCTCGCCGGGCTCGTCCACCGTCATCCTGGCGGTCAGCTTCTCGACGCCGTCCTCCACGTTGCGGGCCCAGGCGTCGCCCCGGTTGCCGGTGGCCACGGACTGGCCCGCGATGACGGTGGCGGGCTGTTCGTCGAGCGCGACGGCGAGTCGGCGGTGGCCGCGCTCGTCGAGGGACGGCAGCCGGAAAACGGTGACCGGGAAGGTGCCGGCGCGGTCGAAGCGCACCCGGTACCGCAACTCCGGCGCCCTGGTGGCGAAGTCGGCGGTCACCGCAGCCGCCGTCGTCGGCACCGCCTCCAGAGCGCCGGTACGGCGGCCCAGTCCGCGCACCTCACGCCAGCCGGCCCCGCCCCGCGCCACCCGGCGCTCGGTGTGCACCGCGTCGATGGAGACGTACCCGTGGGCCGCCACGAACCCGCGCGCCCGCCGACGCGCCCGCTCACCGTCGTCGACCACCCGCAACGGCACCTCGATCCGCTGCCCGGCCCCACTCACGGCGACCGTGGCGTCGTCGTACGTCCCCTCGGGCATCCGCGCCCAGTCGATCTCCACCCACACCCGCGTCTGCTCGGTGAGAGAGCCTCCCGCCGAGCTCAGCAGCACCCACGGGTGGCTCGCCTCGGCCGACCAGTCGAGGGGCAGGAAGCCGGTGTTGAAGACATCGACGAAGCGTCGGTCGCGGGTGTAGGAGGAGAAGGACAGCGGGCGGCCCGCCCCGGTCTCGTTGCCCTCGGCCGCCACGCCCAGCCCCGAGGTCTCCCGCCGGGCGATCCGTGTGACGGCCGGGCGGCCCGGCGCCTTCGGGATCTGGGAGGGGTAGGGATTGACGATCCCGTCCCACTTCCCGCCCGCCACCTCGGTGTTGTACCGCTTGGTGAGCGCCGCCTCCTCGGCGTGGGCCGCCTCGGCCAGGTCGGCGAAGCGATTCGTCCCGGCCCCGCGTCCCTGCCGCACCGCGAGCGCGTTGCGGTCCGCCCAGTAGTACTTCAGGTTCATCAAGTACGCCCCGTGCACCGGGTACTCGACCAGCTCGAAGTAGGCGTCCCGGTACTGTTCGGGCACCTTGGCCCCCACCGCCCGCACGCGCGCGAGCAGATGCTCGTAGGCGGCCATGCGGCGGCCCGCCTCGTCCCCGTGGTGGATCACGGAGAACACCCCGGGGTCGATGAACTCCGGGCGCCGCTCGGCCGCGAGCCGGTAGTACTCGGTACGGATCGCGGCGATCTCCCGGCCGTACCGCCGGCCGAACTGCCGCCCCGACCACTCGGCCAGGAAGTCGCCCACGTCCTCGGCGCCCCACCGGTCCACGTCCCAGGCCATGTCCATGCTGAACGACAGACCGGTCTCGATCGACTTGACGTCACCGACGTTGAAGATCCACATCCGGTCGACGCCGTGCTCGTACACCCGCCGCAACTCCTGCCAGACCTTGGCGAGTTGGGTGGTGTCCAGCCACAGATAGCTCTTCGGGCGGCCCCAGTAGGACAGGTGGTAGTAGATGCCGTTGCCGCCGGCCCGGGCCCGCTCGGCGTCGTTCGGCAGCTGGCGCATGTTGCCGTGGTTGTCGTCCGGCCAGATGAGGGTGACGTCGTCGGGCACCTGGACGCCCGCGTTGTAGAGGTCCAGCACCTCCTTGTACGGGATGAAGATCTGCGGCTCG
>CBFGZZ010000514.1:0-5033 GCA_965653385.1 uncultured Streptomyces sp.
GGGGTCTGGGGGCGCAGCCCCCAGGGACGGGACGGGTAGGGGCGGCGGGGGCGAGGAAAATCCGCCCGCATCCGACCCGCTCCCGAACGACACGAACGAGAGGTTGACCGACGTGCATGCCGATCTCATCGCCCGGGCCCAGACCTGGCTCGCCGAGGACCCGGACCCGGAGACCCGCGACGAGCTCGCCAAGCTCATCGAAGCAGCCGACACCGAAGAGCTCACCGCACGCTTCAGCGGCACCCTCCAGTTCGGCACGGCGGGCCTGCGCGGCGAACTCGGCGCCGGCCCGATGCGCATGAACCGCACGGTCGTCATCCGCGCCGCCGCCGGCCTCGCCGCGTACCTCAAGAAGCAGGGCCACGACAACGGCCTCGTCGTCATCGGCTACGACGCCCGCCACAAGTCGGAGGACTTCGCCCGCGACACGGCGGCCGTGATGACCGGCGCCGGCCTGCGCGCCGCCGTACTGCCGCGCCCCCTGCCCACCCCGGTCCTGGCGTACGCCATAAGGCACCTCGGCGCGGTCGCCGGTGTCGAGGTCACCGCCAGCCACAACCCGCCCCGCGACAACGGCTACAAGGTCTACCTCGGCGACGGCTCCCAGATCGTGCCTCCCGCGGACATCGAGATCGCGGAGGAGATCGCCGCCGTACCGTCCCTGACCGTCGTCCCCCGCCCCACGGAGGGCTGGGAAACCCTCGACGACAGCGTCCTGGACGCCTACCTCGCCCGTACGGACGCGGTCCTCGCCCCCGACTCCCCGCGTACCGCCCGCACCGTCTACACGGCGATGCACGGCGTCGGCAAGGACGTCCTCCTGGCCGCCTTCGCCCGCGCCGGCTTCCCGGCTCCCGCCCTCGTCGCCGAGCAGGCCGAGCCGGACCCGGACTTCCCCACGGTCGCCTTCCCCAACCCGGAAGAGCCCGGCGCGATGGACCTGGCCTTCGCCAAGGCCCGCGAGACCGACCCCGACCTGGTCATCGCCAACGACCCCGACGCCGACCGCTGCGCCGCGGCCGTCAAGGACGGGGACGCCTGGCGGATGCTGCGCGGCGACGAGGTGGGCGCGCTGCTCGCCGCGCACCTCGTCCGCCGCGGCGCGCGGGGCACGTTCGCCGAGTCGATCGTCTCCTCCTCCCTCCTCGGCCGTATCGCCGAGAAGGCGGGCCTGCCCTACGAGGAGACCCTCACCGGCTTCAAGTGGATCGCCCGCGTCGACGGCCTGCGCTACGGCTACGAGGAGGCCCTCGGCTACTGCGTCGACCCCGAGGGCGTACGCGACAAGGACGGCATCACCGCGGCCCTGCTGATCACCGAGCTGGCCTCCGTCCTCAAGGCCGAGGGCCGCACGCTCCTCGACCTGCTCGACGACCTCGCCGTGGAGCACGGCCTGCATGCCACCGACCAGCTCTCGGTCCGCGTCCAGGACCTGTCCGTCATCGCGAACGCCATGCGCCGCCTGCGCGAGCGGCCGCCGACCGAGCTCGCCGGTCTGGCCGTCACCCGCGCCGAGGACCTCACCCAGGGCACCGACACCCTGCCGCCCACCGACGGACTGCGGTACACCCTCGAAGGCGCCCGCGTCATCGTCCGCCCCAGCGGCACGGAGCCCAAGCTGAAGTGCTACCTGGAGGTCGTCGTCCCGGTCGCCGCGCACGCCGCCCTGCCGGCCGCCCGCGTCAAGGCGGCCGAGCTGCTCGCGACGATCAAGCGGGACCTTTCGGCGGCGGCGGGCATCTGAGGCGTGCGGCGTACGCGGCCCGCTCGGAGCCCTGCGGCGACTCACTGATCGTTCCCGAGAGGGTGCCCCCATCCGGAGGCACCCTTTCGGGCGATTCACGCAGGGCGGTTGACCCGCGCTCCACGCCCCGCAGCGCCCCCCGGGCAACGGTGGACGGGAAACGCACCACCGATCAGCCTGGAGCCGCGCCGTGTCCACGACCGCATCCCGGCCGACCCCCCGCACCACGACCGCCCCGGGCTCCCGCCCTCCACCGCGGGCCCGCCCCGCCGTCCTCCCCGCCCTGCGCCACGCCGCCCCCGCCCTCCTCGCCTACCTCGCCGTACGTGGCACGGGCCTGCTGGTCCTCACCGTCTGGGCGCACCGGCAAGGGCACGGCGTCTGGCCGATCCTGGCGACGCAGTGGGACGCCGACTGGTACCTCGGCATCGCCGAGCACGGCTACGCACATGAGCTCGGCACCGCGCACAACGCCAACAACCTGGCGTTCTTCCCGCTCTACCCCGCCCTTCTGAAGGCCTTCGCCGCGCTCACCCCGGGCACCCGCGCCAGCACCGGCCTCGGCCTCGCCGTCATCGCGTCCCTCGTCGCCGCGTGGGGAGTCTTCGCGGTGGGCGACCAGCTGTACGGGCGCCGGGCCGGTGTTCTGCTGGCCACCCTCTGGGCCGCGCTCCCGGTCGGTCTGGTGCAGTGGATGGGCTACACCGAGTCCCTGTTCACGGCGCTCGCCGCCTGGTCCCTGTACGCCGTGCTCTCCGGCCGGTTCCTCACCGCGGCCTGGCTGGCCGCGCTCGCGGGCCTGACCCGCCCGACCGGGGTCGCGGTGGCGGCGGCGGTCACGACCGCGGCCCTTCTCGCGCTGCGCCGCCGCTTCACCCCCCGTACCCTCGCGGCCGCCGTGATCGCGCCACTCGGCTGGTGCGGGTACGTCGGCTGGGTGGGTCTGCGGGTGGGCCGCTGGGACGGCTACTTCGCCGTACAGCGGTTGTGGCACAACGAGCTGGACGGGGGGCTCGAAACACTGCGCCAGATGCGGCGGCTGCTGGTGTACGCCCCGAAGCCCGAGCTGTTCCTGGTGATGGTGACGCTGACGCTGATCGTGTCGGTCGTGCTGTTCGGCCTGGCTGTGGCCGACCGGCAGCCGGTCGCGCTGCTGGTCTTCACGGCCGTACTGCTGGCGATCGTGCTGGGCAGCGGCGGCGTCTACTTCCCGCGCGCCCGCTTCCTGCTCCCCGCCTTCCCGCTCCTGCTGCCCGTCGCCCGGCACCTGTCCCGCGCGAGCCGTCGCCACCGCGCGCTGGTCCTCGCGGGGGCGGTCGTCGGCTCGGCGTACTGCGGCGCGTACATGGCGCTGGTGTATCCGGGCGCGCCCTGACGGCCGATCCCGCGGACGCGCTCAGCCGGTCCCGTCGGGCCTCAGCCCACGGCCAGCAGGATCAGCAGCAGCACAGCCCCCGTGATCGCCGGGCCCATCACCTCGTAGGCCCATCGCACGGTCACCTCGCCCTGGGCGGACTCGGCCTCGCCGTGGCTCTCCAGCAGTTCCCGCAGGTCGTCCATGATCTTGTCGGTCTCGGCCCGCGTCGGACCGTTCGCCCCGGCCGCCCGGCGCGACCCGCCGAACCCGGGCCCTGCGCCGCCGCTCCCCCGGCCCGCGGCGCCCGTCTCCGCCGCCGTGCGGTCCGCGTGCTGCGCCGCCTTCTTGCGGGCCCGCAGCGAGACGGGGATCGCCCAGAGCTGGTACTTGGCGCCGGACTTCGCGACGACCTCGTTCGAGTAGCCGGACCGCAGCGAGACGACCTGTCCCCAGGGGACCACGATGACGCGCAGCGGGTTGCGGATGCGCAGGCGCTCCTCGTTGGCGTACACGGCGGGGCGGAGCGTGAACGCGGACGACAGCGGCACGATCAGGATCATCGCGGCGAGCGCGAGCCACTGCGTGCGGCTCTCGCCGCGTACCAGCGCGTCGATACCGAGCCAGAACACGATGGCGAGCAGCGCGACGCCGCCCAGGATGCCCATGGGCGAGCGGTAGACCCGGTCCCTCGATACGGGGTCCGGGGTGGAGGGCTGGTGCTCGTGGTCGGGGGTCGTCATGGGGCCGATTGTGCCGCATGCCCGCCGGCGGCTTGGTGGGGCGCCCGGTCGCCGTGGGGGGAGTGCGGTGTGCGTGGGCGGGTGCGGGTCGGAGGGGGCTGGTCGCGCAGTTCCCCGCGCCCCTGGGGGCGTGCGGGTGCCCGACGTCTTGGCAGCTCCGGCGCCCTGCGCGCCTGGGGCAGGCGAGCGCCCGGCTTCTGGCAGGCCCCGCGCCCCGGGGCATCCGACATCCCCCCGTGATTCACGGATCCGACTTTCGGGGTGTACAGCCGCTACGCGCGTAGATATGCTCGTCTGGTGACCATGCCCACCAATGCATCTGCCGCAGCTCACGCACTCACGGACGTCACCGCGTCCGACAGCACGCTGCGCCGCTTCCTTCACGGGCTGCCCGGCGTCGACGCGGTCGGCCTGGAGGGGCGGGCCGCGTCCCTGGGTACCCGTTCCATCAAGACGACCGCCAAGGCGTACGCCATCGACCTCGCCATCTCGATGGTCGACCTGACGACGCTGGAAGGCGCGGACACCCCGGGCAAGGTCCGGGCGCTCGGCGCCAAGGCGGTGCGCCCCGACCCCACCGACCGGACGGCCCCGGCGACCGCGGCCGTCTGCGTCTATCCCGACATGGTGGCCACCGCCAAGGAGGCCGTCGCGGGGTCGACCGTGAAGGTCGCCTCGGTCGCCACCTCGTTCCCGGCGGGCCGTGCCCCGCTCACCGTCAAGCTGGCGGACGTGCGCGAGGCCGTGGCGGCGGGCGCCGACGAGATCGACATGGTCATCGACCGCGGGGCGTTCCTCGCGGGCCACTACATGAAGGTGTACGACGAGATCGTCGCCGTGAAGTCGGCCTGCGGGACGAGCGCCCGCCTCAAGGTCATCTTCGAGACCGGCGAGCTGTCGACGTACGACAACATCCGGCGGGCCAGCTGGCTCGGCATGCTCGCCGGCGCCGACTTCATCAAGACGTCCACCGGCAAGGTCGCCGTGAACGCCACCCCGGCGAACACCCTGCTCATGCTGGAAGCGGTGCGCGACTTCCGCGCCCAGACCGGCATCCAGGTCGGGGTGAAGCCGGCCGGCGGGATCCGCACCTCCAAGGACGCCATCAAGTTCCTCGTCCTGGTCAACGAGACCGCCGGCGAGGACTGGCTGGACAACCACTGGTTCCGCTTCGGCGCCTCCTCGCTCCTGA
>CBFGZZ010000515.1:0-5025 GCA_965653385.1 uncultured Streptomyces sp.
GGGGGGGGGGGGGGGGGGTACCCGGGGTGGGGGGGGGGCTCCCCGCCCGTTTCCACCGGGTTTGGGGGGCCGGGCCCCCTACGCCCCGGGGCCCCTCGCCGTTCAGCCGTTCAGCCGTTCAGCCGTTCGACCAGTCAGCCGTGCGAGTCGGCCTTGCGTGCGTCGTACGACTCCCGCGCCTTCTCGACGTCTGCCATCCGCTCGCTGGTCCACAGCGCCAGCCCGCGCACCTGTTCGGCCGCCTCGCGGCCCAGATCGGTCAGGGAGTAGTCGACCCTCGGGGGGATCACGGGTTTCGCGTCCCGGTGGACCAGACCGTCGCGTTCCAGGGTCTGGAGGGTCTGCGTGAGCATCTTCTCGCTGACGCGGCCGATCGTGCGGCGCAGTTCGCTGAAGCGGTAGGGCCGCTCCAGCAGCTCGATCAGGACGAGGACACCCCAGCGGCTGGTGACGTGCTCCAGGACCAGCCGGTAGGGGCACATCGCCTCGCCGATGTCGTACTTGCTCGTCGCTCCGTCTGCCACGGGACTTACTGCCATGCCAGTACCTTACTTCAAAGTGGGTACTTTCGAAGAGTTAGCGCTCTCCCTAGGGTTAGCGACAGCACCGAACGCATCCCCACAAGGAGTTCTGATCATGAGCATCGTCGTCACCGGAGCCACCGGGCACCTGGGCCGCCACGTCGTGGAGCAGCTGCTGGAGAAGGTTCCGGCCGACCAGGTCACCGCCGTCGTCCGCACCCCCGAGAAGGTCGCCGATCTCGCCGAGCGCGGCGTGAAGATCGCCACCGCCGACTACAACGCCCCCGAGACCTTCGACGGGCTGTTCGCGGCCGGCGACAAGGTGCTGCTCATATCCGGCAACGAGTTCGACAAGGGACGCGTCGGCCAGCACCAGGTCGTCATCAACGCCGCCAAGGCCGCCGACGTCGCGCTGCTCGCCTACACCAGCGCCCCCGGCACCCTCACGGCCGCCCTCGCCGACGACCACCGGGGCACCGAGAAGGCGCTCCTGGAGTCCGGCCTGCCGTACGCGCTGCTGCGCAACGGCTGGTACCACGAGAACTACACCGAGAACCTCGCCCCGGTCCTCGAGTACAACGCCGTCACCCACGCCGCCGGCGAGGGCCGCGTCTCCTCCGCCTCCCGCGCCGACTACGCGGCCGCCGCCGTCGCCGTACTGACCGGCGAGGGGCACGAGAACCAGACGTACGAGCTGGGCGGCGACGTCGCCTGGAGCTTCGCCGAGTACGCCGCCGAGCTGAGCCGGCAGACCGGAAAGGAGATCGCCGACAACGCCGTCTCCGTCGAGGCCTTCACCGGCATCCTGACCGGCGCCGGGCTGCCCGAGCCGCTCGCCGCGATCCTCGCCGGCGTGGACGCCTCCGTCGAGAAGGGCGAGCTGGTCGTCGACAGCGGGGACCTGTCCCGCCTGACCGGCCGCCCGACCACGCCGCTCGCCGACGCCATCGCGGCCGCGCTCAAGGGCTGACACCCCGGAGCTGCCCGGCACTCCCTGCCCCGGCACACCGTCCCGGGCGTTCGCACCCCCGCGTGTCATGACCGTATGGCGATACGGGCATGACACGCGGGGGTGTTCGGCGTTACCTTCGTGCAGGCCGCCGTGCGGGCGCGGCCGGTGTGCGCGAAGGAGGGGCCCGTGAGCGGGAAGTCGCAGGGTGAGCGGCGTACAGGACTGCTGAACGGCTTCGCGGCGTATGGCATGTGGGGGCTCGTCCCGCTGTTCTGGCCGCTGCTGAAGCCCGCCGGGGCGGTCGAGATCCTCGCGCACCGGATGACCTGGTCCCTCGTCTTCGTGGCGGTGGCGCTGGCCTTCGTACGGCGCTGGGCCTGGGCGGGCGAGCTGATACGGCAGCCGCGGCGGCTGGCGCTCGTCACCGTGGCCGCGGCCGTGATCACCGTCAACTGGGGCGTCTACATCTGGTCCGTGAACTCGGGACATGTGGTGGAGGCGTCGCTCGGGTACTTCATCAATCCGCTCGTCACCATCGCGATGGGCGTGCTGCTGCTGAAGGAGCGGCTGCGGCCGGTGCAGTGGGCGGCGGTCGGCGTCGGGTTCGCCGCGGTGATCGTGCTGACCGTCGGGTACGGCCGGCCGCCGTGGATCTCCCTCACCCTCGCCTTCTCCTTCGCCACGTACGGGCTGGTCAAGAAGAAGGTCAACCTCGGCGGCGTCGAGTCGCTGGCCGCGGAGTCCGCGATCCAGTTCCTGCCCGCCGTGGGGTACCTGGTGTGGCTGACGGCCCACGGGGAGTCGACGTTCACCTCGCACGGAGCCGGCCACGCGGCGCTGCTCGCGGCCGCCGGAGTCGTCACCGCGCTGCCGCTGGTCTGCTTCGGCGCGGCCGCGATACGGGTGCCGCTGTCGACGCTGGGACTGCTCCAGTACCTGACGCCGGTCTTCCAGTTCCTGCTCGGCATCCTGTACTTCCACGAGGCGATGCCGGCCGAGCGGTGGGCCGGGTTCGCGCTGGTGTGGCTGGCGCTGACGCTGCTCACGGCCGACGCGTGGCGCTCCGCGCGGCGGACCAGGTTGGCGGAGTTCAGCGTGCCGAGGGTCGAGAAGCCGGCCTCTGCCGCAGTGGACGCCTGACCTGAGGGCTGCTGCCCGCCCCCAGACCCCCGCTATCAGCCCTGAACGGGCCTCGGCCTCAAACGCCGGACGGGCTGAAATATTGGACGAACCGGCGATTCCTCGTTGCGGCCCGCTCCTCCCACGCCATATGAGTGGTCGCATGACACAGGCATCCGAACCCAGGCCCACCCCCGCTCCCCTGCACTGGAAGCTCGTCATCGACTCCGCCGACCCGCAGTCCCAGGCCGTCTTCTGGGCCGCGGCACTGCGCTACGAGATCGAGGACAACAACGCCCTGATCGAACGGCTCCTGGAACTCGGCGTGCTGCCGCGCGAGGACGTCGTCGAGTTCCAGGCCCGCCTCGCCTTCCGGGATCTGGTGGCCGTACGGCATCCGGACGACCTGTACGACAAGGACAGCGGCACCGGGCGGGGGCGGCGGCTGCTGTTCCAGCGGGTGCCGGAGGCGAAGAGCGTCAAGAACCGGCTCCATCTCGATCTGCACGCGGCGGCCGGGGAGCGCAAGGCCGAGGTCGAGCGGCTGCGGGGGCTGGGGGCGAGTGTGCTGCGGCACGTGAAGGAGCCCGGCGGGGAGTGGACGGTGATGGCAGACCCGGAGGGGAACGAGTTCTGCGTGCAGTGAGGGTTTTCCCTATTCCGAACTCCGAGTCCGAATAGCGCTCTTGACGGAGAGTCAGACTCACCCCGACCATCCAGGCACCCCATTCACTGAGGAATCCCTGTGATTCCCAAGGAATCCGGAGCCCCCCACATGAAGCTCTCCGTCTCCTGGCGCGCGTCGGCGGCCGCCGTTGTAGCGGTCGCCACGCTGCTGACCGGAGGATCCATAGCCGGCGCCGCACCCGAGGCCGACGTCGAGGCGGCCGCCGCACCCGACATCCCCGTGGCGAACGTGAAGGCCCACCTCGGCCAGCTCCAGTCCATCGCCACCGCCAACGGCGGCAACCGGGCCCACGGCCGCCCCGGGTACAAGGCCTCCCTCGACTATGTGAAGGCCAAGCTGGACGCCGCCGGATACACGACGACCGTCCAGCGGTTCACGTCCTCCGGCCGCACCGGCTACAACCTGATCGCCGACTGGCCCGGCGGCGACACCAACCAGGTCGTCATGGCCGGCTCGCACCTCGACAGCGTCTCCTCCGGCCCCGGCATCAACGACAACGGCTCCGGCTCCTCGGCCGTCCTGGAGACCGCGCTCGCCGTGTCGCGGGCCGGCTACCAGCCCACCAAGCATCTGCGGTTCGCCTGGTGGGGCGCGGAGGAGCTGGGGCTCGTCGGCTCCCGCTACTACGTCAACAACCTCTCCTCCGCGAACCGCGCGAAGATCAGCGGCTATCTGAACTTCGACATGATCGGCTCACCCAACCCCGGCTACTTCGTCTACGACGACGACCCCGCGATCGAGAAGACCTTCAAGGACTACTACGCCGGCCTCGGCGTCGCGACCGAGATCGAGACCGAGGGCGACGGCCGCTCCGACCACGCCCCGTTCAAGAGCGCGGGCGTGCCGGTGGGCGGCCTGTTCACCGGGGCGAGCCGTACGAAGACCGCGGCGCAGGTGACCAAGTGGGGCGGTACGGCCGGGCAGTCGTTCGACCGCTGCTACCACTCGTCCTGCGACACCACGTCCAACATCAACGACACCGCCCTGAACCGCAACAGCGACGCGGTCGCGTACGCGGTGTGGGAGCTGTCGCAGTAGCGGCGAGGTCAGGGCAGCGGGTGTCTCAAGCGGTGGGCGGTTCGGCCGACTTGGCGGCGCGGGCGGCGAGACGGTCCATGCGCGCACGGGCCGACGCCAGCTCCTCGGCCTCCTCGGCGGCGGGGCCGCCCTCCGCCACGAGCTCGCTCCACAGACCGATCAGGTCGCGCCCCAGGGCCAGGCCCAGCGCGGGGTCGCGGACCGCCCGCCACGCCGTGGCCGCGCCGTGCAGGCTGCCGTAGGACTGCTCCGCGTCCCCGAGGCGGTGGTGCGTACGGGCCACGTCGAGGGCGAGGCCGAAGGCGCGCTCCGGGTCGCCGGCCAGGTAGGCGATGTACGCGGCGAGTTCACGCATCCGCAGGACCTCGGGGTGCTCCAGCCCCAGCACCGCCGACGCCTGGGCCACGGTCCGCTCCGCGAGCCCGGTCGCCTCCGCCGTCCGGCCCTCCTTCACGGCCTCGTTGATCCGCGCCGTCTGCCCGGCGAAGGGCGAGGCGTCGGCGGTCGTGGCCGGCTCCGCGTCCCCGAGGACGGCTTCGGCCACGGCGTCGAAGCCGCGCGGCGGGGTGCAGCCGGGGTCCGGGTCGAGATCGGGGGTGGAGGTGGAGAGGAGCAGGGGTGCCGGGCGCGGGGCGGCTCGCGGCGCCTCGGCTTCCGGTACGGCACCTTCCGGTACGGCATTCTTCGGTACCGCACCTTCCGGTACG
>CBFGZZ010000516.1:0-4963 GCA_965653385.1 uncultured Streptomyces sp.
CGGGAATCCCCGCCGCCTTCCCGTCCACCGGCCGCGTCCCACTCGCCGCCGTAGTCGACGATTTCGGCTGGTTTTCGTCCCCCGCCGAGGAACCGGAGTCATCGCCTCCACGGTTCGCGAAGGCGATCGCGGCGATGAGGAGGACGACCACGCCGACCACGGTGACCAGGCTGCGGGAGGAGGAACGGCCGCCTCGCCGCGCGCCGCCGTACACGTCACCGCCGCTGTCGGGCAGCCGTGTGCGGGTCTGGCCCGTGCCTCCGTATTCGCCGGAGGACTCCCGCTCGTCTCCGAGACTCATTCCGCGTACGCCCCCTCGACGTCGGACGGACACACGTAGGAGTACGACGGTAGCCGTGCTGGTTCCCGCATGGGCGCGGTGTGGTGACTCGACATCAGGGAAACGCAACCTCAGCCGGTGGGCACGACGGGATGGGTGGGGGACGAGGGTGACCGGGAGTGCCCGGAGCGGGCGGGCGGGGCGGAGCCGGCTAGACGGCCATGCCGTACACGATGGTGAACAGCGTGCCCAGTGAGCCGATGATGAAGACACCCGTCAGACCGGCGATGATCAGCCCCTTGCCCTGCTCGGCGCTGAAGGTGTCGCGCAGGGCGGTCGCGCCGATGCGCTGTTTGGCCGCGCCCCAGATGGCGATGCCGAGGCAGAGCAGGATGGCGACAGCCATGACGACCTGGATCATCGTCTTCGCTTCGTTCCCCAGTGCGCCGAAGGGACCCCAGTCCGGAGCGATCCCGCCGATGATGGTGTTGATGTCGCCCTTATCGGCCGCAAAGAGCATGTAAGTCACCGCCCCTGTTGGGTAGTTCCGCAGTCCCCCTGCGGTGCGCAGAGGTCAGGCCTCATTCTCGCCGACAATGGCGCTGTCGTATGTCGACTTGGCGTCATTGATGGGCGGGATTCGTACGAATACCTCGTATGGTCACTCTGTGTATCACGGCAGGTCACGCCGGGCAATGAGGCCTGAGCGGAACCTGTCGTGTGGTTGCGTCGTTACGCCTCTTCACGCCGGGTGCCGTTTCTGACGGCCGGTCGGGTGAGGGGTCGTGCCGGTGTTCTGCGGGTGAGGGTATCCGGCTGTGGTGAACGGGCGTCGGTGGGGTGTGTGAGCTGACGGCCCGACAGGGGCGGGGGTCAGGCGGGGGTTTCGGGGGACGGAGGCAGGGGGTCGACGACTGGGGCCTCTTCGACGGGCCGCCGGATCTCGCGAGCGGTGTGCATGAATACCTGCGAGGCGGGAGCGCTGCGTGACCGCCCCGGTCCATCTTGCCGTGGCCGACACCAGCGTCCTGCTCGCCGCCTTCAATCGCCGTGACCGGCGGCACCAGGATGGGATCGACGCTTTCGGGACGGCCAGGATCCCCGTCCTGTCCCCGCTCGTTCCCGCTGAGCTGGACTACCTCCTGCATCAGCAGGCCTCGGAGAAGGAAGCCGTAGAGGCGGTATGCCGCCTGCGTGCGCTTGTCTCCGCTGGATAGGCACGCGTACCAGCCGTGGACGCGAAACTTCTTGGGGAAGCGGAGAAGATCCAGCGTGACTACATGGGGCAGGCGATCGGTCTGACCGATGCCGTCAACGCGTGCCTCGCCTGGCGTCTTCAACGGCCGACGGTTCTGTCGTTCGACAACCACTACCGGGTCATCGCCCCGCGGCGCTCGGGTGAGCGTGCGCTGGATGTCCGGCCTTGATCGAATACGGACCTCGGCCGCGCCGGGCACGGCGCCAAAGCTGATCGTCAGCAGGGCTCAGCAGGGCTCAGCGGGGCTTCAGCCCGTGCAGCAGATGGTGCACCAGGCCCTCCACGCCCGCCAGCGCGGCCTCCGGCGTCAGCCAGCCGGCGGAGATGAAGGCGGCCACGCCGTGCAGGGCGGCGCCGGTGACGAGGTTGAGCTCCTCCGGGTCGCCGTCGATGATCTCGCCCCTCTGCTGGGCGTCCGCCAGAACCCGTACGAGGCTCCCCACCGTCTCCTCGACCGCTGCGGCCATCTGCTCGGAGGCGTCCGGCTCGTGCTTGCGGGCGTACATCAGCTCCAGCAGCGCGGCGTTGTCGATGGCGAAGCCGAGGTAGGCCCGGGCGAGGGCGGTGAGGCGCGGCTCCAGGGGGAGCGCGGGGTCCTCGGCGGCGCTCAGTGCCTGGGCGAGCCGCTCGTACCCGGCCAGGGCCAGGGCGTTGAGCAGGGCCTGCTTGTCCTTGAAGTGTCGGCCGGGGGCGGCGTGGCTGACGCCGACCTCGCGGGCCAGTTCGCGCAGCGAGAGGGCGGCGGCGCCCTTGTCACGCAGGGTGCGTTCCGCTGCGGCGAGCAGGGCGGCGCGCAGATCTCCGTGGTGGTAGGGGCGGGTCTCGGGCATGGGCTCATCGTAGCTTGATGTTGGCGGTGCCATCTTTGTTGGCGCCGCCATCATTGTTGTCATTGACAGCATTGTTGTCGGCGCCTACATTCGAGGCATGGCTGCGGTGCGGATCACGCCGCAGGGTCGAATGAGGAGATGACCGAGATGGCCAAACAGACATGGGACGCCACGAGCCTCCCCGACCTCGCCGGCCGCACCGCCGTCGTCACCGGCGCCAACAGCGGGATCGGCCTCCGGGCGGCTGACGCGCTGGCGCGGGTGGGCGCGCACGTCGTGTTCGCCGTACGGGATCCGGAGCGTGGGCGGGCGGCGGCCGCGACGGTGAACGGCAGCACGGAGGTGCGGCGCCTGGATCTGGCGGATCTGTCGTCCGTGCGGGAGTTCGCGGACGCGTGGCAGGGACGGCCGCTGGATCTGCTGATCAACAACGCCGGCGTGATGATGGTGCCGGAGCAGCGGACGGCGGACGGCTTCGAGATGCAGTTCGGCACGAACCATCTGGGCCACTTCGCGCTGACGAACCTGCTCCTGCCGTACGTCACCGACCGGGTCGTGACCTTGTCGTCCGGTGCGCATCGGTGGTTCAACGCCCGGATCCGCTTCGAGGACCTGAACTGGACGTCCGGCTATGACCCGAACCGCGCGTACGCCCAGTCGAAGCTGGCCAACCTGCTGTTCACGCTGGAACTCCAGCGCCGTCTGACGGCGTCCGGCTCCCCGGTCCGCGCCCTGGCCGCGCACCCCGGCTATGCCGCGACCAACCTGCAGAGCCACGCGGGGAGTGCGGTGATGCGTGGGTTCATGAAGATCGGCAACCGGTTCTTCGCCCAGGACGACCGGGCGGGCGCGCTGCCGACGCTGTACGCCGCGACACAGGACCTGCCCGGCGCGAGCTACGTCGGACCCGACGGGTTGGGCGAGATGCGGGGTGGGCCGACGTTGGTGGGGCGGTCTGTGGCGGCGAGTGACGCGGGGGTGGCGCGGCGGTTGTGGACGGTTTCGGAGGAACTGACGGGGGTTGGCCGGCCGTTGGGGGAGGCTGAGGTCGGGGGCGGGGGTGGCGTCGACCGGGTGGCGGTCGAGCGGTAGGGCGACCTGGCCGGCTCGGAGCACCGGCCAGGGCCGACCAGGTCAGGGCCCCGGTCGGGTCAGGACCAGGGCTGGGGCAGGGTTCGGTCAGGTCAGGACTCCGGCTGGGTCACCGTAAGGGCCCAGCGGATGTTGTCCGCCGACGCGTCGACGCCGATCACGAAGGACCCGGGGCGGACCACGCCGGGATCCATGGTCACGGAGCCCACCCCGGCCTCGTCGGCCGGACAGTCGACCGAGAACGCGGCGATCTGCGACTCCTGCGACATCGTCACCCGTACGTCGCCGCCGCCCTCGCACGCCACGGTGAGCACGGTCGGCAGTCTGTCCCATGCGCCACCGGACGCGACGCCTCCGTCTCCGGTGTGCTCCGGCACCCACACCAGACCCTCCGGGCCGGGATGGGGCAGCAGGACGTCGGTCGACGCGGTGGCGGGTGCCGCCCCCAGGCCGGTCAGTCCGCAGGCCGCCAGTGCCGTCATGGCCAGGGCGCGGCTGGTTCGTCTCACGTTCGTTCCCCCTGAAGTCGTAAGCCAGTTGGGTCAGTTGGGCCAGCCGAGTCAGCCGAGTCAGCCGAGTCAGCCGAGTCAGCTGTGTGGTCGGGGCACAGTTTGCCGTCGCGGACTGGGCTGTGCCTGAGTATGCGTACTCAGGTGGGTGGTCGGAGCCGGGGATGGTGGATCGATGGGGATGGCGAAGGTGCCGGCCGCGCCGGGCGCGTCGATGCCGAGCCTGCTCGGAGTGTTCGCGACGGAGTGGTACATCCGGCAGGGCCCGGTCTCCGGTGTGCCGCCGCAGACGGAACTGACCTGCTGAAGTCCGGCGGTTGGGCCCCGGGTGATTGTCAGTGGGGTGGCCTATGGTGAAAAACGCGTCAGGACGACCTTAGTTGTTTTTGGTTGACGGCGTGCGATCGGCGATGACACGGTGAAACGGCGTCATCGACGATGCGTTTCACACCAACTCCCCGCTGACCACGGGGAGAACACGAGGGGAACACATGCTTCGCAACACTTCTGTCAAGACGGCGCTGTGTGGCGCTGTCGCCATTTCGGCACTGGTAATGCCTGCCGCCGGTTCCGCTTACGCGGATTCTCCGGCGTCGTCCTCGGAATCCGCGGCCGCTGCGAAGGCCGCCTCCGTACGGGCCGACAGCTTTGACGCCAAGTGCAGGAGTCACAGCCGGAACTACGTTCTGAAGAAGTACTACCGCGGGCCCCAGTTCTTCACCCTGCGCTGTGGTACCAGCACGTGGGGCTGGAAGCACATCAAGGCGCGGCACGGCTGGAACAGCACGATGGACCGGAAGATCGACGCCGCCATATGGTCCGGGGACCCCAACGGCCGCGGCGGTTACTCCACCTACGCCAACCAGTGCCCACGGGTGGAGAAGTTCCGCACCATCATTGGTACCCCGGCGGGGACCAACGACCTGCTGACGGCCTACAAGGTGGACCAGAGGGCCGCTGCGGCCGCTGTTCGCTGCTAGTCGTAGGGGCGGCG
>CBFGZZ010000517.1:0-4960 GCA_965653385.1 uncultured Streptomyces sp.
CTTGACCCGGCGGATGGCGCCCGTGACGGCCTCGCCCTGGGAGAGCTCGCCCGGCACCAGGACCCGCAGACCGGCCGCCTCCAGGGCTCGCTGATAGAGCCCGGCGCGGACCGTGCCGGTCGTGGCCAGAAGCCCGACCGAGGCCACGTCCGGGTGGTGGTGGCGGATCTCGGCGACCGTCTCCACGATCATGTCGAGCATCGGGACCCGCACCGTGGTCCGTACCTCGTCGAGGAAGGCGTGCGCGGTGTTGCACGGCGTGGCGATGACCCGCGCCCCCATGGCCTCGAGCCGGTGTGCGCCGCGCACGAGCCACGGCGTCGGGTCGGGGCCGTGCCCGATCAGCGCCGCCGATCGGTCCGGGACGGTGGGGTCGGCCCAGACCACGACCGGCAGATGGTCCTGGTCGACGTCGGCCGGGGTCGCGTCGATGACCTTCCGGTAGAAGTCGACCGTGGCCAACGGCCCCATTCCGCCCAGAATTCCGATGGACATCTCACGTCCCCCATTGGTCGATTGCCAGCTTGCCGACCAGCACGGTCACGACGACGAGCAGCACCGCCCGTACGAAACCGCTGCCGCGCTTGAGTGCCATGCGGGCTCCCACCGAGGCGCCCGCGAGGTTGAACACCGCCATGAAGGGCGCGAGGGCCCACAGCACCGTCCCCTGGTACGTGAACATCGCGAGCGCGCCCAGGTTCGTCCCGACGTTGACGACCTTCGCGGTCGCCGATGCCGTGACCATGTCCATCGACAGGACCGCGACCAGGCCGATCACCAGGAACGTCCCGGTGCCGGGGCCGAGCAGGCCGTCGTAGAAGCCGATGCCCGCCCCGACCACCACGACGGCGGCCAGGACCCGCCGCCGGGTCACGGCGCCGCCCGGCCGCTGCCCGAACTGCGGCTTCAGGACGACGAAGGCGGCGACCGCGAGCAACAGCACCATGATCACCGGGCGCAGGACCTCGCTGTTCACGCCGGCCGCGAAGAACGCCCCGGCCACCGCGGCCAGGGCCGCGACCGAGCCGAGCCTGGCCGCGAGCCGCACGTCGATCGCGGCCCGTCGGGCGTACGTGACGGCCGCCGCCGACGTGCCGACGACGCCGACGGCCTTGTTGGTGCCGAGGGCGTACGCCGGGGCCAGCTGCGGGAAGGCGATCAGCAGGGCGGGCACCTGGAGGAGCCCGCCGCCGCCGACCACCGCGTCCACCCAGCCCGCGAGCGCGGCGGCGACGCAGAGCAGCACCGCCGTGGTGAGGGTCAGGTCATGCACGGGCGTAGCTGTCCTTGCTGAGCACCCGGCCGCCGGCCCGGACCAGCACGTCGGCCCGCAGCTCGCCGGGGTACGGGTAGAACCGGCGCAGCCAGCGGTCGTCGCCGTCGTAGCGCGGCGTGAAGTCGCTGCGGCCGTGCACGACGATCCGGTTGTCGACGAGGAGCAGTTCGCCCCGGTCGGCGCGTACCGCGCGGTGCACGGTGTGCATGGCGCGGTTGAGGCGCTCCAGGGCCGCCTGGGCCTCGGGGTCCGTGCCGAAGGTGTTGTGCATGTTGAACCGGACCCGGGTGCCGGGGGCGTCGGCCGGGCCGTCCGTGAGCACCGGGTGCGGCTCGGTCACCGGACGCTCGTCCTCGGCGAGACCCCGGGTGAAGGAGAGCGGGAAGCGGCTGCGGTAGCGGTCGGTGCGCAGCAGCTCGCGGTCGTCGGCCGTGAGCAGCGGCTCGGCCTCGCGCACCGAGGCGACCATGGTGGCCGCCCGCCGGTCGTGGTCGGGGCGCAGGCACAGCAGGCCCAGGTGCGAGGGGCGCACCGGGTGGTGGACGTTCTCGGTGTGGAAGTCGAAGAGCGTGGAGCCGGAGTTCAGAGGCTTCGCCGCGTCGGTGGGGACCGGGTACACGTCGTGCACGAGCGCCCCGGACTTCTCGTCCTCGTACCCGATCAGCCCGCCCAGCGGGTGGGCCACCAGGGCCACGAGCAGGCTGGAGGGGTGCGTCTCGCCGAGGACGTTGGAGCCGTACGTGGCCGGAGTCGGCGGGATGTCGCCGACGGGCAGTCCGCGCACCACGAGCAGACCGTGGTCCGGCGGCGTGTCACGGAAGGACTCGATTCCGTCGCGCAGCCGGGCCGGCAGCCGCTCGGCGAGCGCGGCGAACGCCTCGCTCTGCAGGGCCTGTTCCAGGGGCTCCGTCAGTCGCGCCGCGACCTGGATCAGCCCTTCCAGGCGCTTGGTGTCGGACGGGTCGAGGGTGAGCGCGGCGAGGTCCGCACGGGGTTCCGCAGTAGTCGTCATGCCGAAGATCTTTCGTCCCCAACAAGGGCTGGGAACAGGAGAGTTGACCGTCCGGAAACGTCCATGACCCGCACCGGTCACACCTCGCACCTGTCCGGTACGGGACGCGGCCTGATGCGGACGCGTCCCGGCGCGTCACCGCCGCGTGCGGTACGGCAGCATGTGGGGTGGCGCGGCCATGTCTACGGGGGAGGTGTCCGCCATGTCTGAAGTTTCCTTGTTCTCCTTCATATGGGGATGATCGGTGCGATCCATGCGGTCGGTGTCCTTGTCCGCGGTCAACGCCGGCGTGGTGGCGATGGCGGTCTCCTACGCGGGGCCGCTCGCCCTCGTCCTGGCCGCCGCCGACGCGGCCGGTCTGAGCCCGGCGCAGACCTCGTCATGGGTGTGGGCGATATCCGTCGGCGCGGGCCTGACCTGTGTGGGGCTGAGCTGGTGGAGCCGCATGCCGGTGATCACGGCGTTCTCGACGCCGGGCGCGGCCATTTTGGTCACGGCCCTCGCCCAGCACGACTACGCCGAGGCCGTCGGCGCCTTCCTCTTCGCGGGCGTCGCGGCCACGGTGCTGACCGCCACGGGGGTGTTCACCCGGGTCCTCGCCCGGATCCCGGAGGGAATCGTCTCGGCGATGCTCGCCGGGATCCTCTTCTCGTTCGGCACGGCCATCTTCACCTCGCTGCGCGCGGCCCCGTTGCTCGCGGGCGCGATGGTGATCGCCTATCTGCTCGCCAAGCGCCGGTGGCCGACCTACGCGGTGATGTGTGCGCTGGCCGCCGGGCTTGCCGCCGCCTGGGCCGACGGCGGCCTCGGCGCCGACATCGCCGGCCCCGGCCTGGCGGTGCCGCACTTCACGGCACCGCACTTCTCGGCCGGGGCGCTCATCGGCATCGGCGTACCGCTGCTCGTGGCCACGCTCGCCGGCCAGTACGCGCCCGGAATGGCCGTGCTGCGCGCCGACGGCTACCGGCCGAACGAGCGCGTGGTGTGCGCGACCACCGGTGTCGCCTCGACGCTGCTCGCGCCCTTCGGCTCGCACGCGATCAACCCGGCGGCCATCACCGCCGCCATCTGCACCGGGCCCGAGGCGCACCGGGATCCGGCCAGGCGGTGGATCGCGGGAGTGAGCTGCGGCGTCGGCTACCTGGTCGTCGGCTGCTTCGGCTCGACGCTCGTCGCCCTGTTCACCGGGCTGCCGACGGCGCTCGTGGCGACCCTGGCCGGACTGGCGCTGCTCGGGGCGCTCTCCGGCAGCCTGGCCCGTACGGTCGCCGACGAACGCGACCGCGAGGCCTCCGTGATCACCTTCCTCGCGACCGCCTCCGGAGTGACGGTCGCCGGTATCGGCTCACCCTTCTGGGGACTGCTCGCCGGAGTCGTCGCGCACGTCCTGCTCAAGATCCGCGGGCGCGAGCCAGCCCGCACGCTCGGCGAGGACGGCGACCTGGAACCGGCTGGTGGCGCCGAGCGTCGACGTCAGGTCGTTGACCATCCGGCGGACGGTGCGGTCGGAGACACCGAGCCGCCGGGCGACCGCCTCGTCGGTCAGACCCTCCGCGAGTAGCCGCAGGACGGCCCGCTGCCGCCGGTCGGGCCGCCCCTCCGGAACCTCGGCCACGGCGGAGCGCGCCCCCGTGTCGAAGGCGGCGGCCTGCGCCCACGCGTACTCGAACTGACTGCGGAACACCTCGACCAGGTAGGGGTCGTAGACGACGACGGCCGCCTGCTGCCCGTCCGAGCCGGTGGCGGGCACGATCGCCAGATGCCGGTCGACGACGATGAGCCGGTGCGGCAGCGTCACGGCGGTACGGACCCGCCCGCCCGCCTTCTGCAACTCCCGCAGATACGCGCCCATATGAGGCTGCGCGGCGGACGAGGCGAGATGGACCGTGCGCATCGCGACACCGCGGCGCAGCGCCCGCCGGTCGCGCGACAGCCCCTCCTCCACCATGTGCTCGGGCACCCCACGCCCCGGATGCAGTGAGACCACCTCGTCGTGGGCCTGCTGGGCCGCGTCCTCCAGCGCGGCCGCGATGTTGGTCGTGCCCTCCACGAGCTGGGCCTGGGTGCCGGACAGGCGCATGGCGTGGATGGGGTGGAAGTCGGTGAGCATCCGCACCATGGCCTCGCGGGTGCGGGTGGTCTGCTCGACGAGCTCGGCGACCCGGCGCGCGTCGGCGGCGAGCAGGTGGTCCAGCGCGGACTCGGACGACACACAGGCCCACCCGCTGGGCGTGGCGGTCGTCCGCACCAGCAGCCCCAGCCCGGACAGGACGTGGATGGCAGTCGCGTACTCCTCGCTGCTCCAGCCGAGCCGCCGGCACACGGACGGCGGCGTCCAGCCGGCGTCCTGGACGGCGATGACATAGAGACTCTGCGCAAGCTTGTGCTCCAGCGCAGTCGTCCTGGTCAATGGGTCCCCCTCGTCGACGCTGCCCCGGTCGCGAGGAAGGGCCCTCCCTCCCGCACGGGGGAGTGACGGCCTCGTCACACAGTCGGACACCCTACGTCGAAGAGGGCACACTCCTCTGTTGTGACTGATGTGACGACCGAGATCGTTGGCACTGACGCCGGAGACGCCCGCATCACCTGGCACCCGGCGCGCGAGCCCCGGCTCGTACTGGCGCAACGGCCGCCAGGTGACCGAGCTCGCGGGCTCCATCGGCGGCAAGGTC
>CBFGZZ010000518.1:0-4892 GCA_965653385.1 uncultured Streptomyces sp.
GTCGTACCACTCGCGGCCCCGCTCCTCGGACCTGATCAGCGGGATCAGCCGCTCCAGCGTCGCCTTCGCGTCGCCGACGAGATTCACCTCGTACGGGTAGCGCATCCCGACCATGTGCGGGTCGATGTCGATCTGCACGCCCCGCGCCTTGTCGAAGTCCGGCAGGAACTGCGTGTACGGGAAGGACGATCCGATGGTCAGCAGCGTGTCGCAGTCCCGCATGAGCTCGTACGACGGACGCGTGCCCAGCAGCCCGATCGAACCGGTGACATACGGCAGTTCGTCGCTCAGCGCGTCCTTGCCGAGCAGCGCCTTGGCCACCCCGGCGCCCAGCAGTTCGGCGATCCGCTCCACCTCCGCCCGCGCACCGGACGCGCCCTGGCCGACCAGGATCGCCACCTTGTCACCGGCGTTGAGGATCTCGGCCGCCCGGTGGATCGAGTCGTCGGAGGGGATCGCCGTCCAGCTGCTGCGGTCCAGGCTGGAGGGCACCATCTTGAACTCGTGCGTGGGCGGCGAGTAGTCGAGCTCCTGGACGTCGCCGGGAATGATGATCGCCGTGGGCGCGCGGCGCGCGTACGCGGTGCGGATCGCCCGGTCCAGGACGTTCGGCAGCTGCTCGGGGACCGTCACCGTCTCCACGAAGTCCGAGGCGACGTCCTTGAACAGCGTGTGCAGGTCCACCTCCTGCTGGTACGAGCCGCCCATCGCGGTGCGATGCGTCTGGCCGACGATCGCCAGCACGGGGACATGGTCGAGCTTGGCGTCGTACAGACCGTTCAGCAGATGGATCGCACCCGGTCCGGACGTCGCCGCGCACACCCCGAGACGGCCGCTGAACTTGGCGTAACCGACCGCCTGGAACGCGGACATCTCCTCGTGCCGGGACTGGATGAAACGAGGCTGGTTGTCGGCACGGCCCCAGGCGGCGAGCAGGCCGTTGATGCCGTCGCCGGGATAGCCGAAGACGTGCTCCACATCCCACTCGCGCAGGCGCTGCAGGACATGGTCGGCGACCTTGGTGCTCATGTGCGGGACCTCCTGGGCTCCGGGGGACTGCGCGGCACCACTCCGAGTGACCCTGCGGGCCGGTGGAAAACCTCAACGGGCGTTTGCGGGCGAGGGGCCGGGGCAGGCGAAGAAACAGTGCTTCGGACAGGAGGCACGTCCGTGGGAGCGGGGATCACCCGCCACGGGTGTGTCCGGCTCCGGTGCACGCCCGCACTCCCATGGTGACCGTCCAAGCCAGAGCACAACCAAGGGAGTTGCGACGCAGAATGCCCACTTCAGTGAGCGCGAAGCACCACCCGCACGACGACGCACCCGACACCGCGGAGGACTTCCGCAAGCTCGCCACGCTGCCCGAGGGCCAGCAGCGCGACACCGTCCGCGAGAGGATCGTCGAGGCCTGGCTGCCCATGGCCGACCGCCTCGCCGGACGGTTCCGCAGCCGCGGCGAGAGCTTCGACGACCTGCGGCAGGTCGCCGCCCTCGGCCTGGTCAAGGCCGTCGACCGCTACGACCCCGAACGCGGCAACGCCTTCGAGAGCTACGCCGTGCCCACCATCACCGGCGAGATCAAGCGGCACTTCCGCGACCACATGTGGACGCTGCACGTGCCGCGCCGCGTCCAGGACCTGCGCAACCGTGTCCGGTTCGCCGTCCAGGACCTCCAGACCGTCTCCGGGCGGCGGCCCACGGTCGCCGAGATCGCCGCGCACGCGGACATGAGCGAGGCCGACGTCAAGGTCGGTCTTGAGGCGCTGGAGAGTTTCACCGCGCTGTCACTGGACGCGGAGCTGCCCGGCAGTGACGACGGGTACTCGCTGAGCGACGCGCTGGGCTCAGCCGATCCCGCGCTGGACACGGTCGTGGACCGTGAGGCGGTCGCGCCTCGGCTGGCCGCGTTGCCCGAGCGTGAGCGGGCGATTCTGTACATGCGGTTCTTCGGGGACATGACGCAGAGCCGGATCGCGGAGCAGCTGGGGATCTCGCAGATGCATGTGTCCCGGCTGATCAGCCGGTGCTGCAGTCGGGTGCGGGAGCAGGTCCTCGGTGCCGGGTAGCGCCCACGCGGCGGAGCCGCGAATCGACACAGGCCCGCGGCGCCCCTCAGGGGATTGCTGTTGCCGCCAGTGACACGTGGCGGGACATCGTGTCCAGCGCCTTGGCCTCCGCCATCGAGAAGGCCAGGCGGGCTCCGCAGCGGAAAAGCGTGAGGACGCCCTGTACGGCATCCCCGACCAGCACCGGCACGCACAGCAGTGACGTGACGTCTGCCTGTGCGAGGACGGGAACGCCGTCCGGGGTGTGGCCGAAGGCGGTCGGGTTCGAGGGCCGGACCTGGAGGGTGGGGGAGGCCGTGCGGGCCGTCTCCATGACGAGCGGGCACGTGGCCGGGGCCTGGGCCGCGACGGCGCTCGCCTCCTTCTCCGAGGGGGCCAGGACCTTCGTACGGGAGAGTTCGGCCGTGCCCGTGTCGGCGATCACCCAGTCGGCGAAGCGGCCGTGGAGGACCTGGGCGGCCCGGCTGAGGACCGCGTCACGGTCACCGCGCGGTGCGGTCAGCAGGGTCGTGGTCATCTCGTCCAGGACGTCCATCAGGGACGCGTGCCGGGTGGTCTCGGTCAGGTCGGGGACCTGGGGCGTCGGGCTCTCGCCCGCGCTCGGGGACCCGGTCGCCGCAAGGTCGCCGGGTTGCAGCACCACCAGCACCGTGGTGTGCGGCTCCCCGCTCGGGCGTACTGCGGTCAGGGTCGCGTGGACCGGCACGGAGGGGCGCTGCTGGAGACGCACGGTGAGGCCGCGGTCGCCCTCGCCGCGGGCCACCGCGGCCGCCTGGGAACGGAACGCGGCCCGGTCGGCGTGGGCGAGGAACCCGGTCAGCGGCCGGCCCGTCGCGTAGCCCGCGCGGACCCCGGTGAAGGACGTGGCCGCGAAGTTCAGCCGACGCACCACCGCCTCCCGGTCCACCAGCGCCACGGGCAGCGGAAACCGCTGGAAGACCGCGCGCAGCAGATGCTGTTCCTGGCGGTCGGCGGACGTCGTACGGGGCGGCCCGGCCGACGACAGCCGCTCGAACCACGGCCACAACTGGTCGGCCACATGGTCGAGTTCGAAGATCGCCGCATCCAGTACGGTCGGCAGGTCCCCTCCGGACACGGACCGCGCCGCCTTGAGCTCCGCGACGCGGCGCACGAAATCCGCGAGCTCTTCACCGAATTCGTCGGTCTTCGCCATGAGGACGAACCTAGCTCCTGACCACGTGGCGCGGGGCGCCGGGGACCCAACCGGTTCTGCCTGTTCTTCCGTTGTTTTCCCCGCGCGGGTCCGGGAACGCGCGGGGAGAGAGGAGGAGTTGAGGATGCCCGCTCAGCACCCTGTGGAGCACTGGGCACGCGAGTCGGCCGAAGCCGCCCTTCCGGCGCGCAGGTTGTCCGAACTGGTCGAACAGGCCGTGCGCTGCACCTCCGACTGCTGCGGGGCCAGCAGCCTGGTCGCCGAGCCGGCCGCCGAGCGGCCCGCCGCCGTCACCCATCCCGACCTCGCCGGACTCGTCGCCGTACAGCTCCGCTCCGGGAACGGACCCATTCCGGCCGCTCTGGAACGCGGCGAACCCGTCGGCTCGGCCGACCTGCTGCGCGACGAGCGCTGGCCGGAGTACCGCGCCGTGGCGCTCGACTCGGGCGTGCGCTCCAGCGTCACGCTGCCGTTCCGCCGCTCCGGGCTGACGGTGACGCTCAGTCTCTACAGTTTCCGGCCGGGCGCCCTGGAGGACGCCGCCCACGGGCCCGTGCACGCCCTCGGTGACTTCGCCGCAGACTGCCTGGTCCGCGACCGTTCGTATCGCGCCGCGCTCACCGAGCTCGACCAGCTGGGCACCGCCTTGCGCTCCCGGCCCGTCGTCGACCAGGCGTGCGGCATCGTCATGCACGTCCTCGGCTGCGACGCCGACGCCGCCTTCGGCGTGCTGCGCCGCATCTCCCAGGGCACCAACCGCAAGCTGTCGGACGTCGCCGCCGGAGTGGTCGGCAGGCGGGGGCGCGGGCTGGAGCGCGACCTGGCGGCCTTGCTGAACTGACGGGACGGAGGGCGGGGGCAGAGGGCGGGGACGGGGGCAGGCAGAGGCCTCGGTGATGTCACCCGCTCGGGCGTCACCGTCCCGCGAATGGTGCCCGGCCGCGCGCGCCCGGACGCCGGGCGGGCTGTCATGGCTGCGGGGGCACGACCGCCCTACCCCCGCAGCCGTCGGCCGAAGGAGCTCACCCCATGCGCCGCACCGCCCGCGCCCTGTCCGTCGCCGCCCTGGCCGGTGTCGTCCTTGGCTTCGCCGCCTCGGCCGTCTTCGCGGAACCGGCCGCCGGGGTCAGCCCCGGCAGCGTCTCCCCGGGCGGCAGCGTCACCGTCGCGGTCACCTGTGACCCGGCCGGCGGAGCCGTGCCCGCCACCCTCGACGCCACCTCACAGGCGTTCGAAGAGGGCACCGTCGCGCTGAAGCGCGTCTCCGGCAACGACGGGAAGAGCGCCGGGCCCGCCTACCGCGGCACCGCCCGCATTCCCCCGGCCGAGAACTTCGAGGGCGACCCCGACGCGGTCGGATCCGACTCCGCCTGGACGGTGGACGGCACCTGTCCTGCGGCGGCCGGAGGGGAGGGCGAGCCATGGAGTGCGACGTTCACGGTGGCCCGCGACAGCGGCGGCGGGACGGGCGGCAAGGACGCGGGCAAGGACGGCGGCGAAGCAGGCGGCGAAGAGGGCGGTGAAGGCGGCGGTGAGGACGGCGGCACGGGCGGCTGGGACGGCGGCCAGGGCGGCATCGACGGTGGCCAAGGCGGCCTGGAGGGTGTCGAGGGCGGCGGCCGGCGCGGGACTGAAGGTGGCGGTGGCGGTAC
>CBFGZZ010000519.1:0-4877 GCA_965653385.1 uncultured Streptomyces sp.
CGCACCGTGCGCACCGGCCGGGACATCCCCGACCACATGGCGAAGGGGCTGCGTGAGATGGCGCCGGTCCTGGTGCTGTTCCTTCGCGATCTCCCAGTTCCTGGGGGAGACCTCCGTGGGCGGTGCCGGCGACGGCAATTTCGTCGCCGCCCTCGGCCGGCCCGTCCTGGACGGCCTCGGCGCGGTCGGCGGCGGCGCCCACGCCCGCCACGAGCACGTCCTGCTCGACCACGTCCCCGCACGGACCGCACTGCTGGCCGGACTGCTCACGGCGTACGCGAAGTAGCGCGGAGCAGCAGCTCACGCGTCCGCGCAGTAGTTGCCGGATCGTGTCCCTGACCTGCATCCGACCAGCCGGTCAGGTGCGTCTACGACGGTATGGATCTCGAAAAGCCACCCCCGCCACAGCGCCCGGCACCCCAGGAACCCCAGGGGTGCCTGGTGGTCGCGATCCGTGTCCCGGTGCGGATCGTCGTCCTCGTGCTGGTCGTGCCGGTACGGATGGCGTGGGACGCGCTCGTCGTCGCCGGACGCTTCCTGAACGACACGGTGCTCCGGCCGGTGGGGCGGGCGCTGCTGTGGCTCGGGCGGGCACTGTTCGTGTGGCCGTTCGTGGCGCTGTGGCGGTACGTCGTGGTACCGGTTGCGCAGGGGCTCGCCTGGCTGGGGAACGTCCTCTTCGTCGTACCGCTCGTGTGGCTGTACCGGTATGTCCTGACCCCCGTCGGGCACGCGTGCGCGTGGGTGGCGCGGGGGATCGGGGCCGGTCTGGGATGGCTGTACGCGCGCGTGCTCACTCCGATCGGGCACGCGGTGATGTGGGTGCTGCGCGGCCTCGGCGCCGTACTCGCCGCGATCGGGCTCGGCATCTTCACCGCGGTGGCCTGGCTGGCGCGGTATCTCCTCGTCGTCCCCGCCTTGTGGGTGTACGAGTGGATCCTCACACCGGTCGGGCACGCCGTCGCCTGGTGCGCGAGGGGCCTGGTGTGGCTCCTGAGCACGATCGTCACCGGCATCGGGATCGCCCTGTACTGGACCGCGCGTGTGCTGTTCGTGCTGCCCGCGGTGGCCCTGTACCGCTGGGTCCTCGCGCCCGTCGGCCGGGTGCTCGCGGTCGTCGGCAAGGAGATCCGGGACGCGCTCGGGCACGCCTGGCGGGTCGCCGGACGGATCTCGCTCGCCGTCGGACGGTTCCTCGCGAGCCTCTTGCGGTGGACCTTCGTGGAGCCGGTGCGCTGGGTGTACCGGACGGTGCTCACACCGGTCGGGCACGTCGTCCGGGACGCGGTGCTGCGTCCCGTCGCGGAGGCCGCGCGCAGCATGGGCCGGGCCACCCGGCAGGCCCTCACCGCCGCCCGCGAGTCAGTACGGCAGGCGCGGGCCGACTTCCGCCGGATGCTCTTCGGCGAGCCGAAGCAGCCGGAAGCAGTCGCCCGGCGGGAACCTCGGGGCCGCGAGACACGTACTCTTGGTAGCAGTACGACCGCTCTCACGAAGGACTGAACGACACTGGGCAAGCGACAGCCCGTAGGCCCGCCGCCCGCACCCGCGGTGCAGCGCATCCGACTGCGTTACACCAAGCGCGGCCGCCTCCGGTTCACCAGCCACCGTGACTTCCAGCGCGCCTTCGAGCGTGCGCTGCGCCGTGCCGAGGTGCCGATGGCGTACTCGGCGGGGTTCACGCCGCATCCGAAGGTGTCGTACGCCAATGCCGCACCCACCGGCACGGGCAGTGAGGCGGAGTACCTGGAGATCGCGCTCACCGAGGCGCGCGATCCGGAGCAGCTGAGGCTGCTCCTCGACGAGTCGATGCCCGCCGGGCTCGATGTCGTCGAGTCGGTCGAGGCCCGCACCTCCGGGCTCGCCGACCGGCTCACGGCGTCCGTCTGGGAGCTGCGGCTCGACGGCGTGGACCCGGCCGAGGCCGACCGCGCGGTCGCCGTCTTCAACGCCGCAAAGGCCGTCGAGGTCCAGCGCATGACCAAGAACGGCGTACGCACCTTCGACGCCCGTCCGGCGGTCGTCCACCTGGAAAGCACCAACGGAACAGAAACACACAGTTCGGAGGCTGATAGGCCGACCGACCAGCCCTGTGCGATACTGCGGCTGGTTGTTCGGCACGTGACGCCTGCCGTACGACCCGACGACGTCCTGTCCGGTCTCCGCGCCGTGGCCGACCTGGCGCCGCCGGTCCCCGCAGCGGTGACCAGGCTGGCGCAGGGGCTGTTCGATGAAGAGACCGGCACGGTGACCGACCCGCTCGCGCCCGACCGCGAGGCAGCGACGGCCCCAACCGAGGCCGAGAACGCTGCCGCCGCGACGGCGCCGGCGTAAGGAAGGTTCCGGTAGGGACGGACGTCGAAGCGCCGCCCTCGTACTCGGGAGCCACCTGGGTCGGGCAGCGCACCGACCAGAAGACTTTCGCCAGGCCGTACGCATTCGGCGTACGGAACCGGCGAGACAGGACACAGAGAGCTCCCGTGCGGCGCCCGCGCCCCGGACGGCGGCAGTCGCGCTGACGCGCGAGCCGCGGACGTCACCGGCATACCGCCGGACCAGGTGCGGCGCCCGGGAGCCTGACGGGAGAAACGCCCGCATGCTCGAACCGACCGAACCCAACGAGGGTTCCGAACTGAACACTCCCAGCGACACCCTGCCGCCGCGTCGTCGGCGCCGTGCCGCGTCCCGCCCGGCGGGCCCGCCGACGGCTGGCGCCGAGACCCAGCCCGCAGAGGTGGTCGAGCCGGCCATACCGGTCGCCGAGACCGCCGATGTGGCGGCGCTGAGCGACGAGGCCGAGACGGCCGAGAAGCCGGACGAGAGCGTCGAGGCCGAGGTGACTCCTGAGGCCGCCGAAGCCGAGGAGAGCGCGAGGACCGAAGCTCCGCAAGAGGCGGCGCAAGCCGCGCCTCCCGCCCGTACGCGTCGTCGTGCGGTGCGCCGCGCGTCCGCGCCCGCCGGGGCCCCGGCCGCCGCCGAGGACGCCGAGACCGTGGTGCCCGTGGCCGCCGCCGCGCCGGTCGCCGAGGAGCCTCCGGCCGCGGCCGAGAGCACCGAGGCGAGCGAGGAGGCGGCCCCGCCTCGTACGCGTCGTCGTGCGGTGCGCCGCGCGTCTGCCCCTGCCGGCGCCCCCGCCGCGGCCGAGGCCGCCGAGAGTGCCGCCCCCGCCGAGGTGCCCGCCGCCCCTGCCGAGGCGGAGGAGACCGCCGAGGCCGCCGAGGAGGCCGCCCCCCGTCGTACGCGTCGCCGTGCCACGCGCCGGGTGTCCGCACCCGAGGCCGCTCCGGCCGATGAGAGCGCCGAGACGCCCGTGAGTGCCGAAGCCCCCGCGGAGGCGAAGGAGACCACCGAGGCCGCCGAGGCCGCCGAGGAGGCCGCCCCGCGTCGTACGCGCCGGCGTGCCACCCGCCGTGTCTCCGCGCCCGCCGAGGCCACAGGCGACGAGGCTCCCGCCGAGACCTCGGTGACGGCCGAGACGCCCGTGGCCCCCGGAATCGAGACCGAGGCCGCCGCAGTCGCCGGTGTCGGCACGTCCGCCGAGCCGCCCGCGGCCGAGGCCGACGAGGAGGCCGGCCCCCGCCGTCGCCGCCGGGCCGTCCGCCGGGCCGCCGCCGGATTCGCCGCGCCCGCTCAGGGCCCCGCCTCCGAGGCCCCCGAGGCTCCGCGTCCGGCGCGCCCCGCCGTGGCCGTGTTCCAGGCGCCCGTGTTCACCGAGCCGCAGTTCCAGACGCCCCAGCGGGCTGCTGCCGAGGCTGCCGCCGAGGCGGAGACCGAGGACGTGGCGGAGACGCAGGCGGAGGCTCAGGAGCAGCCCGCGGCCGCACCGCGTCGTCGTCGGCGCCGGGGCGCCGGGTACGGCGAGGAGACCGAGGCCCAGGCCGTCGAGACCCCCGTCGAGACCGTTGCCGAGGACGAGACCGAGGAAGCCGAGGGGGTCGCCGAGGACGTCGTCGAGGGCGAGGACTCCGACGAGACCGAGGAGACCGGCTCGCGTCGGCGCCGCCGTCGCGGTGGCCGCCGTCGTCGTCGCGGTGAGGCCTCGGACGCAGAGTCCGAGGGCGGTGACACCGAGGGTGACGAGGCCGCGGCCGAGCAGGCCGAGCAGGACGCCGAGGACACCGCCGAGCAGGAGGAAGAGGACGCCGAGGACGCCCGCGAGGAGGGCGGTGGCTCCAGTTCCAGCAGCCGTCGCCGCCGTCGCCGTCGGCGTCGCGCCGGTGATTCCGGTACCGACACCGAGCCCGGCGAGGGCGACCCCGAGCGCACCGTCGTCAAGGTCCGCGAGCCCCGCCCGAAGGCCGAGCCGTCCGACGAGGTGCAGTCCATCAAGGGCTCCACGCGTCTGGAGGCCAAGAAGCAGCGCCGCCGCGAGGGCCGTGAGCAGGGCCGCCGCCGCGTCCCGATCATCACCGAGGCCGAGTTCCTGGCCCGCCGTGAGGCCGTCGAGCGGGTGATGGTCGTCCGCCAGCACGGCGACCGTACGCAGATCGGCGTCCTAGAGGACAACGTGCTCGTCGAGCACTACGTCAACAAGGAGCAGGCGACCTCGTACGTCGGCAACGTCTACCTGGGCAAGGTCCAGAACGTGCTGCCGTCGATGGAGGCCGCGTTCATCGACATCGGCAAGGGCCGCAACGCCGTCCTGTACGCCGGTGAGGTCAACTTCGAGGCGCTCGGCATGGCCAACGGCCCGCGGCGCATCGAATCCGCTCTGAAGTCCGGCCAGTCCGTGCTCGTCCAGGTCACCAAGGACCCGATCGGGCACAAGGGCGCGCGTCTGACCAGCCAGGTCTCCCTCCCGGGCCGCTACCTCGTGTACGTCCCCGAGGGCTCGATGACCGGCATCAGCCGCAAGCTGCCCGACACCGAGCGCGCGC
>CBFGZZ010000520.1:0-4860 GCA_965653385.1 uncultured Streptomyces sp.
GCGCGGGACTGACGGTGGCGGTGGCGGTACGGAGGGTGGCAGTGGCGGCACCGACGGCGGTGGCCGGCACTGCGCCGATTCCCATTCCGGCATGACCGGCCCCGGCAAGGCCGAGACGGACTGTGCCGAGGAGGCGGGGCACCACGGTGTGCGGGCCGGCTCGGGTGGCACCTTCACCGACTCCGTGCCCGCCCTGGTCGCCGGTGGCTTGCTGATCGCGAGCGCGGCCGGCGGCGCGGTGTACCGGCTGCGCCGCAAGTCACCCACCGCTGAGGACTGACGCACGCCGACGCTGTGACGGGCGCGACCCCTGCGGGCGCCCATGGGGGACCGCACGATGGGTACTCACTGAGGCAGCAGGCACAGCGCGGAGGCACGGATGCGCCCGACGGACCCAGAAGGCCACGGCCCCGTCCGCTACGGTCCACCGTTGCCGGGCGACGGGCTGCCCGTGCTGCCCGAACTGGCCGCCGTGCTCGCCGCGGCCGCCGGCCGGCCCGAGAGCGAGCCGATCGGCGGCGGCCACGGACTTCTGGAGGCCGCGTGCGGCTACTGGGACCGGCGCGGGCTGCCGACCGAGCCCGAGCAGGTGGTGGCCGCTCCCGGGGCGCCCGCCCTGCTGCTCGCGCTGACCGCCGCGATCGGCGGCGACGTCCTGGTGCCCAGGCCCTGCGCGGCCTGGTGGGCGCCGTACGCACGCCTGTTGGGCAGACCCGTCTTCCATGTGGCGACACCGGCCGAGAGCGGGGGTGTCCCGGATCCGTACGCCCTTCTGGAGACCGTTCGCCGGGTCCGGGACGAGGGCGGTGACCCGCGGCTGCTCGTGCTGTCCGTCGCCGACGACCCCACCGCCACCGTGGCGCCGCCCGAGGCACTGCACGAGACCCTTGAGGCCGCCACCGACGAGGGGCTGCACCTGGTCAGCGACGAGACCTGGCGCGACACCGTGCACGCCCCGCACGACACCGTGCTGCTCAGCCCCGCCGAGATGCTGCCCGACCAGGTCACCGTCGTCACCGACCTGTCCGGCGCCCACCTCCCGCCCGGCTGGCCGGCCGGCGTCGCCAGGTTCCCCGCCCACGACGCCGGGAACGGCCTCCACGCGCGCGTGCTCGACGTGCTCACCGCGCTCGGCGCCCGGATCGCCGGTCCGGTCGCCCTCGCGGCCGGGTACGCCCTGGCGGAGCCCGAACCGGTCACCGCGCGGATCACGGCCGCCGTACGCCTGCACGCGCGCGTGGCCGCTGCCGCGCACACCGCCGCCGTGGCCGCGGGCGCGGTGGCGCGACCCCCGCAGGCCGGGCGGCACCTGTACATCGACCTCGGCCCGCTGCGCGCCGGCCTGTCCGCGCACGGCGTGGGGGACGCACAGGACCTGGAGGACTTCCTCGCCGTCCGGCTCGGCATGCCCGCACCCGGCGGGCACCGCTTCGGCGACGACCTCGGCGCGCTGCGCGTGCGGCTGTCCACCGGACCGCTGCTGGCCGGCACCGACGAGGAACGCGCGGAATGCGTCACCTCACCCTCGCCGTTGGAACTGCCGCACGTGCACCGCGCGTTGATCCACTTGAAGTCGGTCTTCGACGATCTCCGTGACGAAGCTCAGCGATGGGAGCCTCCTCGATGACGCAGCAGTCCGAGTCAGCCACGTCGACCCCGCCGCGTACGCCCACCCGGGATGCCGGCGCCCCGCCGGCCCCGTCCCGGTTCGCGCACCCCTTCCCGCCGCTGGCCGCACCCCGCCCGCTGGGCGAACGCCGGGTGTGGCCGCGGACCTTCCACGACCGGCTCACCGCCCCGCTGCCCGGCATCAAGACCCTCGCCCGCTTCGCCCGCGAGGGCTCCGTGCGCCCAGGCCCGGAGGGCCTCGCCGACATCCCGCGCCTGCCCTTCGAGCCTGGCCCCGTCCCCCGGGTGGACGCCCGCACGGTCGCCGTCTCCTGGGCGGGGCACGCCAGTTGGGTCGTCCAGATCGGCGGACTGACCGTCCTCACCGACCCCGTCTGGTCCCGTCGCATCCTCGGCACCCCGGCCCGCGTCACCCCCGTCGGCGTCGCCTGGAGCGCCCTGCCGCGCGTCGACGCGGTCGTCATCAGCCACAACCACTACGACCATCTGGACGCCCCCACGCTGCGCAGACTCCCGCGCCACACCCCCGTGTTCGTACCGGCCGGCCTCGCCCCCTGGTTCCGTCGCCGCCGGTTCACCCAGGTCACCGAGCTGGACTGGTGGGAGGCGGCCGAACTGTCCGGCGTCCGCTTCGACTTCGTCCCCGCCCACCACTGGTCCAAGCGCACCCTCACCGACACCTGCCGCAGCCTGTGGGGCGGCTGGGTCCTCACCGCCCCCGACGGACAGCGTGTCCACTTCGCGGGCGACACCGGCTACGGCCACTGGTTCACCCGCATCGGCGAGCGCTACCCCGGCATCGACCTCGCCCTGCTCCCCATCGGCGCCTACGACCCCCGCTGGTGGCTCAGCGACGTGCACTGCGACCCGGAGGAGGCGGTCCGCGCCGCCCAGGACCTCGGCGCCCGGCGGATGGCCCCGATGCACTGGGCCACGTTCGTGCTGTCGGCGGAGCCGGTCCTGGAACCGCTCACGCGCGTGAGGGCGGCATGGGGGAAGGCGGGATTGGCGCGGGAGGACTTGTGGGATCTTCCGGTGGGTGGGTCGAGGGTGCTCGACCCATCAGGGGCGAGTGGACCCACCCAGGGGCGCGGGGAACTGCGCGAGCAACCACATACGACCCGCACCCCGCGATGAACCATCACCTGGCAGATCGAACCCGTTTCCACACACTGGGCGCCACGCTGATGACCAGCGTCAACGCAATCGCCGCCACAACTCCCTCCCACGGCTCGTCGAACAGCGACCCCCCGAGAATCCCGATCAACTGATACGTCACCGCCCACGCGAGGCACGCCGGCAGGTTTCCCCGCGCAAACCTCCGCATGGGCCACTTCGCCAGCAGACAGGCCAACATCACCGGCAACCGCCCCGCCGGCACCAGCCGTGACAACACCAGCACGGCCACCCCGTGCGCGGCGAGCTTCTCCTGCGCCTGCGCGAGCCGCTCCTCCGGCGCCCGCGAACGGATCGCCTCCAGCCAGCGCGACCCGTTCTTCGAGCCCATCCCACGCCGCCCCAGCCAGTACAACGTCACGTCCCCCAGGAACGCGGCCGTCGACGCCGTCACGAACACCAGCGCCAGCGAGAACGGCGCCGTCTGGTGAAACGCCACCACCGCCGCCGAACTCACCAGCGCACCCGTCGGGACCACCGGCACCAGCGCCCCGATCAGCACCAGCAGGAACAGCGACGGATAGCCGATCGCCTGCTGCGTCGACGCGGTCGGCACCACCGTCGTGGTGGCGGCCAGCACCGTCACCGGGTCACCTCCGGGCGCACGCGCTCCCCGTGCGCGAGCCGGTGCACCGACACGCTGGGGGCACGCGCCGCCGCGAGCCGCACGAACTCCTCGCCGGGCGCATGGAATTCATGGGGGCGCACGGCGTCCATGCCGATCGGCCAGTACGTGCCGTAGTGCACCGGCACCGCACTGCGCGGCGCGAGCCGGGTCAGTGCCTCGGCCGCGCGCCCCGCGTCCAGATGGCCTTCCCCGAGATACGGCCCCCAGCCACCGACCGGCAGCAACGCCACGTCGACCGGCCCGACCTCCTTCGCCATCGTGTCGAACAGCCCGGTGTCCCCGGCGAAGTACGTCCGTGCCTCGCCCTCGATGACATAGCCGAGGGCGGGCGAGCGGCGCGGGCCGACCGGCAGCCGCCGTCCGTCGTGCCGTGCCGGAACAGCCCGAACGGACAGATCGCCTACCGTCGTCACGTCCCCCGGCGTCATCTCGCTCACCTGGAGATGCGCGAGCCGGCGCAGCCCCGGCACCGCCCGGAGCGCGCCCCGGGGCACGAGCAGGCGAGTGCCCCGCTCCAGCCTGGCCAGGGACGGAACATGCAGATGGTCGGCGTGCAGATGGGAGACGACGGCGACGTCCGCGCGCCAGGCGCCCGGCGGCGGCAGCGCGCCACGGCGGCGGCGCAGGTGCGCGAGCCGGCGCGCGAACAAGGGGTCGGTCAGCAGGCGCACGTTCGAATCCTCGACCGTGCAGGTGGCGTGACCCCACCACGTGATCTCCACGGCCACCCTCTTTGCCTCCTTCGCGCGACTCCCCGAAGCGTACGGGCTGGAGTAGGGTCGGCGGCGAAACCCGGAGGTGAGGGGGACGCCATGGGGTCATCCATAGTGCGCGTGACGGCAATCGCCAGTCTTACGCCGCTCGAACAGCTGGACGCCGACCCCTTCCTGGTGGACTCCCGCAGCCAGCACGCGATGTGCGCGCGCTGGGCCGCCGAACACGGGTACGTCGTCGCGCGAGAACTGCTCGTACGCCGGTTGCGCGCGGACCACACCGTCCTGTGGGAGGGCGTCCGCCCCGGCCTCGACCTGTTCGTGGCACCCAGCCGGAGAGTGCTGGAGAGCGCGCTGTCCTCCGTCGAGGAGTTCACCGCTGAGTGCGTGCGACGGGGGGTGCGGGTGGAGATCGTTGGGCGCGCCGAGCCCTTGTACGACGCGCAGATGAAGGCACGGGTGCACCGGAGACTGTCGATGCCGACGGCGGGCTACGACGGCCGTTGAACGCTCCGCGTGGGGTGCCGTGAAAGGTCGTACGGCGTCTGCGGCGCCGTCGTGGCCGGTCGCGCCCACGCGGCGGAGCCGCATATCGATACAGCCCCGCGCTCCTTGAGGTCTTTCAGCCCGTCCGGCGTTTGAGGACGAGGCCCGGAGGGCCGATGGCGGGGGCCTGGGGGGGCGTAGCCCTCAGGGATGGGACGGGAAGGGGCG
>CBFGZZ010000521.1:0-4851 GCA_965653385.1 uncultured Streptomyces sp.
ACCGGTACCGGTACGGGCACGGGCACGGGTGCCAGCACCTCGGCCCAGGGCGGCGGCGGTGACGAGCTCGCCGAGACGGGTGCCGCTCAGACCACCTTCCTGCTGGTCGGCGCCGCCACGATGATCGCCGGCGGTATCGGCTTCCGTATCCTGCCGCGCCTCGTGAGCGGCCGTGGCGGTGCGGCTGCCTGACGGTAGCCGGTCGTCCACGCTGCGTGATTCACGCCGTAACGGCCGAGGGGCCCGGAGCGCGCTCGCTCCGGGCCCCTCGTCATGTCCGCCTAAGCGGTCTGGTGCGCCAGTAGGGCCACCGCCGCTATCAGCACCGCCAGCAGGGCGATCAGCGTCATCGGGTTCAGACCCGCGAACGGGTTCTCCTGCTGGAGCCGCTCTCGGTTCGCCCGGCACACGGGGCAGCGGCCCTCATTCACGGGTGCGGCACAGTTCGCGCACACCAGCCGGTCGTACGTCATCCGCCGCCCTCCTAGCCGGGTCCCTCCGGGGGTTCAACGGGTCGGACCCCGTCAATGTTCCCCTCTCCACTGTGCCAGGTTCCTCCAGAAAGGGCTCGGGCGCTCTGGGAGGGGTGGTTCCCATTGTTGCGCGGCTGCGGGTCGTGTGGGGCTTGTCGCGCAGTTCCCCGCGCCCCTGAAGGGGCGCTGGCTCCCGCCGTCCGTCAAAGAGCGAACCTCGTACAAAAGTGCACAAGGGGCGCGCAACCCTCCCGGCGACTGCGCCCCCGCCCCCGGTTCGCGTATGGTCCCCCCATCTACCCCCGGCGACCCATGGTGCACCCGTGATCCGACTCGACAACGTCTCCAAGGTCTACCCCAAGCAGACCCGCCCCGCACTCAGGGATGTGTCCCTGGAAGTGGAGAAGGGTGAGTTCGTGTTCCTCGTGGGGTCCTCGGGCTCCGGAAAGTCCACCTTCCTGCGGCTGATCCTCCGCGAGGAGCGGTGCAGTCACGGGCAGGTGCACGTTCTGGGCAAGGACCTCGCGCGCCTGTCCAACTGGAAGGTGCCGCAGATGCGCCGCCAGCTGGGGACGGTGTTCCAGGACTTCCGGCTGCTGCCGAACAAGACGGTCGCCGAGAACGTGGCCTTCGCGCAGGAGGTCATCGGCAAGTCCCGCGGCGAGATCCGCAAGTCCGTCCCGCAGGTGCTCGACCTCGTCGGTCTTGGCGGGAAGGAGGACCGGATGCCCGGTGAGCTGTCCGGTGGTGAGCAGCAGCGAGTGGCGATCGCGCGCGCGTTCGTCAACCGGCCGAAGCTGCTGATCGCGGACGAGCCCACGGGCAACCTCGACCCGCAGACCTCCGTCGGCATCATGAAGCTGCTCGACCGGATCAACCGGACCGGTACGACCGTCGTGATGGCCACGCACGATCAGAACATCGTGGACCAGATGCGCAAGCGCGTCATCGAGCTGGAGAAGGGCCGCCTCGTCCGCGACCAGGCGCGCGGCGTCTACGGCTACCAGCACTGACCCCCGTAGAAGTCCGGAAAGGCCTGAAGAAGCCGCCATGCGCGCCCAGTTCGTACTCTCCGAGATCGGTGTCGGTCTCCGCCGCAATCTGACGATGACGTTCGCCGTCGTCGTCTCCGTCGCCCTGTCGCTCGCCCTGTTCGGCGGGTCGCTCCTGATGAGCGACCAGGTCAACACCATGAAGGGCTACTGGTACGACAAGGTCAACGTCTCGGTCTTCCTGTGCAACAAGGCCGACGCCGAGTCCGACCCCAACTGCGCCAAGGGCGCGGTCACCGAGGACCAGAAGAAGCAGATCCTCTCCGACCTGGACAAGATGACGGTCGTCGAGAAGGTGACGTACGAGTCGCAGGACCAGGCGTACAAGCACTACAAGGAGCAGTTCGGCGACTCCCCGCTGGCCGCCTCGCTCACGCCGGACCAGCTCCAGGAGTCGTACCGGATCAAGCTGAAGGACCCCGAGAAGTACCAGGTCGTCGCGACCGCCTTCAACGGGCGCGACGGCGTGCAGTCCGTGCAGGACCAGAAGGGCATCCTGGACAACCTGTTCAAGCTGCTCAACGGCATGAACTGGGCGGCACGCGCGGTGATGGCGCTGATGCTCGTCGTCGCGCTGATGCTGATCGTCAACACGGTGCGTGTCTCGGCGTTCAGCCGTCGGCGGGAGACCGGGATCATGCGCCTGGTCGGCGCCTCCGGCTTCTACATCCAGGCGCCGTTCATCATGGAGGCCGCGGTCGCCGGGCTCATCGGCGGCACGGTCGCCTGCGCGTTCCTGGTCATCGCGCGGTACTTCCTCATCGACCACGGGCTGGCCCTGGCCGACCAGCTGACGTTGGTCAACTTCATCGGCTGGGAAGCGGTGTTGACCAAGCTGCCGCTCATCCTCGCGACGAGCCTGCTGATGCCCGCGTTGGCGGCGTTCTTCGCGCTGCGCAAGTATCTGAAGGTGTGACCAACGCCAAGGGGGCCGTACGGGCAACGGACCGTACGGCCCCTTCGCGTTGTCCTAGACTCACCGGCATGTCAGGTCGTGACCTGTTCTGTCAGCCCCGCCGCTTCGGCCGCGGGGCCGCCCTGACATTGGTGTTCGCGAGCGTGCTCGTCGCCGGTGCCGCGACCGGCTCCCTGCCCGGTGACCGGAAATCCTCGGCCGACGCGGCCGGTTCGGCCGCCCCCGCGGGCCGGCACGTGGACGTCGCCGCGGCGGCCGCCGAGGCCATGGCCGCGGGCAAGTCCCCCGTGGAGGCCGCCGAACGCGCGGTCAGCCGCAGCGGGGACCGCTGGGGCGCCGTCTACTCCGAGGGCGAGTACGAGGAGTTCGAGGAGGCCCTCGACGGCGAGTACACCGGCGTCGGGCTGTGGGCCCGGCGCGAGCGGGACGGCGGTATCGAGGTGACGAAGGTGCGGGCCGGGTCGCCCGCGGCCACCGCCGGGATCCGGTCCGGTGATCTGCTGCGCAGCGTCGACGGCAAGGCGGTCGACGGGCGTCCGGTCACCGAGGTCGTCTCCTTACTGCGGGGCGACGCGAAGGACGCCACCGTCGGGACGCCGGTGAAGGTGGGCCTGGAGCGCGGCACGCGCGCGTGGGACCTCACGCTGCGCCGCGCCCGGCTGTCCACCGACTCGGTCACCGTCTCGGAACTCCCCGGTGGCATCACCGTCATCCGGATCTCCTCCTTCACCAAGGGCTCCGGCGACGCGGTCCGCGAGGCCGCACAGCAGGCCCCCGTCGGCGCCGGTCTCATCCTGGACCTGCGCGGCAACTCCGGTGGTCTGGTCACCGAGGCCGTCACCGCCGCCTCCGCCTTCCTCGACGGCGGCCTCGTCGCCACCTACGACGTCGACGGCGATCAGCGCGCCCTGCACGCCGAACCCGGCGGCGAGACCACCAGACCCCTGGTCGCGCTGGTCGACGGCGGCACGATGAGCGCGGCCGAGCTGCTCACCGGGGCCCTTCAGGACCGCGGCCGCGCGGTCGTCGTCGGCTCCCGCACCTTCGGCAAGGGCTCGGTCCAGATGCCGAGTCGCCTCCCCGACGGCTCCGTCGCCGAGCTGACCGTCGGGCACTACCGCACCCCTTCCGGGCGGGCCGTCGACGGCCGCGGGATCACCCCCGACCTGGAGGCCGACCGGGACGTCCTGGAGCGGGCCGAGACGGTCCTCAGCGGCCTCGGTGAGTCGTAGCGACGCGTAAACCGGCTTTCCACGCACCCCCTCCCTAGTGCGAAAATGGACGGCACTATGAGCAAGGGAATGTACGTACCGAAGGAGTCCCAGCCCAAGCAGGGCGGGACGGCCGCGAAGGCCAGGGACGGCGAGAGGGGCGGCAAGCGCAAGATCGTCGCCCAGAACAAGAAGGCCCGCCACGACTACGCGATCATCGACACCTACGAGGCCGGTCTGGTGCTCATGGGCACCGAGGTCAAGTCGCTGCGCGAGGGCCGGACGTCGCTGACCGACGGCTTCGTCCAGATCGACCGGGGCGAGGCGTGGCTGCACAACGCCCACATCCCGGAGTACCACCAGGGCAGCTGGACCAACCACTCCGCGCGCCGCAAGCGCAAGCTCCTGCTGCACCGCGAGGAGATCGACAAGCTGGAGGCCAAGTCCCAGGAGACGGGTCACACGATCGTGCCCCTCGCCATCTACTTCAAGGACGGCCGGGCCAAGGCCGAGGTCGCTCTCGCGCGAGGCAAGAAGGAGTACGACAAGCGGCAGACCCTGCGGGAGAAGCAGGACCGGCGGGAGTCGGACCGGGCCATCGCGGCGGCGAAACGGCGGCAGCGGGGCCAGTAGGCGGCCGCGGGCGGTCGCCGGGAATACGCTGGCATCGTCGTGCGTTGGTCACGTACGATGGCACTGCACCTCACAGCGGGTGCGCGCCCCTCCGGTTCTCCGGAGGATTGAAAAAACAACATGGGGATGATCGGTTTCGACAGCGGCTGTTGAAGCAGGGGAAGCGTGTCGAGGAAGCGGCAATGATCTCGTAAACCATATGTCGCAAAAAATAATCGCCAATACCAAGCGCGATTCCTTCGCCCTCGTTGCCTAAGTAACGACTTGCGAAGTGTCAGCCCGGGGCTGTTCCCGACCCGGATCCTGGCATCAGCTAGGGAACTAAACCTTGATCCCGGTCACGGGGTGAAGAGGGAAACCAAACAGTGACTGGGCCCGTCGGCGACTTGTTCGCGTGATCGCCGGGGCCGAGAAAATCGCAGCGGACTGCACACGGAGAAGCCCTGATTCTGCACCGTTGGACGCGGGTTCGATTCCCGCCATCTCCACGATCAGGAGGTTTTCGGACCTCCAGTCACCCATGTGGGCAAAGGCCAGGGGCCGGGCCGGGCCAGGCCTCGGCCGGC
>CBFGZZ010000522.1:0-4805 GCA_965653385.1 uncultured Streptomyces sp.
GTGGTCCGGGCACGTGTGCCGGCAGCGCGTGCCCCCGGCAGGGGCGGGGCGCGCCCACCACAACCGCGCCGCGCCCCACAGCACTTTTACCGTTCCTGTGAGCCGGGTAAGGTTAGGTTAGCCTCACCGATCAAGGGGATGGCACGACTTCGATCCCGGCGGGAGGTGATCCGCGTGTACGTCTGCAGTTGCTTCGGTGTCACCGAGCAGCAGGTCAAGAAGCACGCGGAGGACGGTGCCTGTACGCCCCGCCAGATAGCGTCCGCCTGCAAGGCCGGCACCGACTGCGGATCGTGCGTACGCCGGATCCAGGCGATCCTGGGCCGGGGGGCGTGCCCCCGCCGTGAGCTGGCCGACCAGGGCAAGCCGGTGCTCACCGACCTGGCGGACGCGGCGTAGCTCCCGTCGGCTCGCTCCCTAGCTGGGCTGCTCGATCTGCTGCGCGATGTACAGCGCCTCACCCAGCTTGTCGATGAGCTCCAGCTGGGTGTCCAGGTAGTCGATGTGGTGCTCCTCGTCCTCGAGGATCGACTCGAAGAGATTCGCGGACGTGATGTCGCCCTTGGTGCGCATCACCTCGATACCCCGCTTGAGACGGTCGATCGCCTCGACCTCGACCTGCCGGTCGGCCTGGAACATCTCGGTGACCGTCTGGCCGACCCGCACATGGAACAGGCGCTGGTAGTTGGGCAGGCCGTCCAGCATGAGGATGCGCTCGGTGATCTTGTCCGCGTGCTTCATCTCATCGATGGACTCTTCACGCGTGTACTTGGCGAGCTTCGTCCAGCCTTTGTTGTCCTGGATCCGGTAGTGCAGCCAGTACTGGTTGATCGCCGTCAGCTCGCCGGTCAGCTGCTCGTTCAGGAATTCGAGGACCTCGGGGTCGCCCTGCATCGCAGAGGCTCCTTCCACGCGGGGGAACTGGCAGGTTGCGCCGCATGATTGCACCGGCAGCGAAGATCGTCCAGTAAGTCTTCACTTAGTAAGTTAGGGCATGCTTAGTCCGTTATGAGGTGAATTGAGGAGGGGTGTGGTCAGGTGCACTGCCCCAGGTCTGTCAGGATGGAGTCATGGGTCAGCCGGTGGAGCGCGAAGGTGGAGCAGCAGCACACTCCGAGCTCCCGCCGGGACAGCGGCTGCAGCGCGGCTGGCCCGTCACCCACTACGGACCGGTCCCCAAGTTCCGGCCCGAACGCTGGGAGTTCAGGGTGTTCGGGGCGACCGTCGACGGTGAGAAGCACTGCTGGACCCATGACGAGTTCACGGCCCTGCCGTACAAGACCGTCCTCGCCGATCTGCACTGCGTCACCAAGTTCAGCATGCTCGGTGCGGAGTGGGGCGGCATTCCGGCCCGGACGATCCTGGAGATCGCCCCGCCCGCGCCGACCGTCACCCATGTGATGGTGTGGGCGGAGTACGGCTTCAGCTCCAACCTGCGCCTCGCCGACTTCGCCTCCGAGCGCGCGATCTTCGCCACCCACAAGGACGGCGAACTGCTCACGGCGGAGCACGGATTCCCCCTCCGCCTGGTCGTCCCCCATCTCTACGCCTGGAAGGGGCCCAAGTGGGTCCGGGGCGTGGAGTACATGACCGCCGACCGTCGCGGCTTCTGGGAGGAGCGCGGCTACCACAACATCGGCGACCCCTGGAAGGAACAGCGGTACTCCTACCAGGAGGAGCCCGGGGACGGGCCCGAGCTCTGACTCCTGTCATCGGTCAGCCGTGGTACTGGTGCACCACCGCGTGGCCCTTGCCGCGCCCGATCATCCACTTGTTGACCGGTGTCGTCAGGACGAAGGCGACGGCCAGCGCGATGGCCAGCACCCACCAGAACAGCGGGTCGGCGAGCTCGGCGTCCATCGCACCCGGCCACAGCACGATCACGCCGTTGTCGACCAGCTCCATCACGGCGATGGACAGGGTGTCCGCCGCCAGCGCCACCTTGAGCGCGGCGCGCAGGTCGACACCCGCTTTCAGTACGCCCCACAGGGTGAGCGCGTAGCCGAAGAAGAACGCGAGAACGATCGCCAGTATCAGTGTCGGCACGTTGCCCCAGCCGAGCGCGGTGCCGATCACCATGCCCAGTACCTCGCCGATGGCACAGCCGGTGAGGCAGTGCAGGGTGGCCCGGACGGCCATCGCCCAGCTGCTGGTGGCGGCCGGCTCGTGGTGGTGCGCGTGTGACGCTTGTGCTTCGTGTTGCATGACGGCCCCCAATGTCAGGTCACGGTTCCTGCACCGAGCAAGAACCGTATACCCCCCTGGGGTATTCCGTAACGACTTACCCGTCCCGGAGTTTCTTCAGCCGCTCCACGTCCGCCGCGTGTCCCTCCTTCCCGCCGGGCGTCTCGATGATCAGCGGTACGCCCTCGGTGGCCGGGTGCGTCATCAGCGCCCGGAACGGGTCCTCGCCGATATGACCCGCGCCGATGTTCTCGTGCCGGTCCTTGTGCGCGCCGACGACGTCCTTGGAGTCATTGGCGTGGATCAGCTTCAGCCGCCCCTCGCCGACGGTGTCCACCAGCAGGTCGAGCGTCTGGTGCATGCCGGACGGGCCGGTCAGATCATGGCCGGCGGCGAAGATGTGGCAGGTGTCCAGGCATACGCCGAGCTTCGGGTGGGCGTCCAGCGCCTCGAAGTACGGCCCGAAGTCCCAGGTGCGGGAGCAGAGCGAGGCGCCCTGGCCGGCGGTGGACTCCAGGAGCAGATACGGGTCGTCGTCGTGGGTCAGCTCGTCGAGCAGCGGCAGCAGGTGCTCCCGTACCTGCTTCAGGGCCACCGACCGCTCCCGGCCACCGGTCGCGCTGCCCGTGTGCACGACCACGCCCAGCGCGCCGATCTCCCGGCCGCGGCGCAGCGAGTGCCGTAGCGACTCCACCGACTTCTCGACCGTCGCCTCGGTGTGCGAGCCGAAGTTGATCAGATACGGCGCATGCACGTACGCCGGGATCGACTCGGCCGCGCAGATCGCGCGGAACTCCTCGTCCTGCCGCGGGTTCCCGGCCGGCGTCGCCCAGCCGCGCGGGTTGGCGACGAAGACCTGGACCGTCTCGGCCTTGAGGTCATGGGCGTAGGTGAGCCCGACGGAGCTGAGGCCGCCGGCCACGGGGACGTGGCCGCCGACGGGATTGCGGGAGGGGCGGCCGGGAGGGGTTCCCGGGGTGGCGGACTGCTGACTCTTCACCCGTTCAGGGTGTCATGGCAGCCACCCGCCCCGGTCATCGGATGGTGATCGTGATCGTCGACCCCTTGGGCGCGGTCTTCCCGCCCTTCACGGACTGCTTCTTGACCGTGTCGCCGAACAGGCCGAGCAGGCCGCGGTCCTCGTCGACCTCGAAGCCGGCGGCCTTCAGCTCCGCCGTGGCGTCGTCGACGCTGTCACCGACCACGTCCGGGACCTCGATCATCTCGGGTCCCTTGGACAGCGTCAGGGTGACGGTGTCGCCCTCGGCGGCCGGCTTGCCGCCCGCAGCCGGAGACTGCTGCGCGACCTGGCCCGCGTCGAACTCGGAGTTGACCCGCGTGGGGGCGATCCTCACCTTCAGGCCGGCCTCCTCCAGCTCGGCCCGCGCGTCGGCCGGGCGCTCGCCGGTGACGTCCGGGACGTCCACCGGGCTGCCCTTGCTGACGGTGAGCTCGATCGCGGAGCCGGAGCGGACCTTGGTGCCGGTCCCGGGGACCGAGGAGATCACGGAGCCCCTGGTCACGTCGTCGTTGAACTCCCGGTTCACGACGCCCGGCTCCAGGCCGATCTCCTTCAGCTCGCTCCTCGCCTTGTCCAGCGGGTAGCCCTGGAGATCGGGCACCTTCACGGTCTTCGGGCCCAGCGAGAGGACCAGACCCACGGAGTCGTTGTGCCGGATGCGGGCGCCCGACTTCGGGTCCGAGCTGATGACCGTGCCGCGGTCGAAGGTGTCGCTGTACGCGCGCTCGACCTTGCCGACCTCCAGCCCGGCGTCCTCCAGGCGGTCCTTGGCCTGCGCCTCGGTCTTGGAGAGCAGCGGCGGGACCTCGGTGAACTGGCCGGAGTTGATGTACCAGATGCCGACGCCGAGGCCGAGGGCCAGCAAAACGGCGGCGACGACGAGCAGCGGGCCGCGCGGAGCACGCGCGGTGCGCCCCCGCTGGGGCGGCGGGGGCGGGGGAGTCTCCAGCCGGCTGGTCCGGTTGAAGACGGCCTCGGGCTCGTCCTCGTTCACGGGCAGCGGCCGCTGGATCGTCAGCGCGCGCGGGATCACGCTCGTACGGTCGTCGGCGTTGCCGTGCTCCGTCGTGAGCGCCTGCGGCGGCACCGCGTCCAGCTGGTCCTCGCTGAGCGCGGCCCGCGTCTGCCGGGCCTGGGCGAGCAGCGCCACGGCGTCGTACGGGCGGAGATCCGGGGTGCGCGCGGTGGCCGCGGCGACCAGCACGTCGAGCTCGTACGCCAGTCCCGGCGCGATCGCCGAGGGTGGCGGGACGTCTTCGTGCAGGTGCTTGTAGAGCACCACGGCGGGGGAGTCCCCGTCGTGCGGCTTGTCGCCGGTGAGCATCTCGTAGAGCACGACCCCGCACGCGTACACGTCGACGCGGGCGTCGGCGGCGCCGGGCTGCTCGATCTGCTCGGGCGCGAGATAGGAGACGGTGCCGAGCACGGCACCGGTGGTGCTCGTCACGGTGTCCACGGAGCGCACGAGCCCGAAGTCGGCGACCTTGACCCGGCCGTCGTCCCCTATCAGCACGTTCTCCGGCTTCATGTCCCGGTGCACGAAACCGGCCCGGTGCGCGGCGCCCAGCGCGGCCAGCACCGGCTCCAGGATGTCCAGCGC
>CBFGZZ010000523.1:0-4794 GCA_965653385.1 uncultured Streptomyces sp.
CGGCGACCGTGGTCGCCGGGCCCCTCCCGTCCTGCTTGTCCGCCGACGCCTGTTACAGCGCGCCGAAGCCCACCTTGCGCGGAGCCGGCTCACCGAGCTCCACGTACGCCAGGCGGTCGGCCGGGACCAGGACCTTGCGGCCGTGCTCGTCCACGAGGCTCAGCAGCTGCGACTTGCCGGCGAGCGCCTCGGACACCGCCCGCTCCACGTCCTCGGCGCTCTGACCGCTCTCCAGAACGATCTCGCGGGGCGCGTGCTGCACGCCGATCTTGACCTCCACGGCTATGTCCCTCCGACGGTCAGTGAAGTGCGCGACCTTCCGCGCCGTACCCAGCACACATTAGCCCGGTGAGGGGACGTTCACGCTCCGCCCAAGAACGCCAGGAGCGAACAGTGGACGGGAACAAACGCCCGGCACGCGTGCGTGCCGTCGCCTCATGCCGTCGCCTCAGTGGTGCTCGGTGCCGTGCAGCGGGAAGCCCGCGATGCCGCGCCAGGCCAGGGACGTCAGCAGCTGCACCGCTTGGTCGCGGGGCACGCTTCGGTCGCTGTGCAGCCAGGAGCGGGCCACGACCTGGGCGAGGCCGCCGAGGCCGGAGGCGAGCAGCATCGACTCCGCGCGGGAGAGGCCGGTGTCCTCGGCGATGACGTCACAGATCGCCTCGGCGCACTCGTTCGTGACCTTGTCGACGCGCTCGCGCACGGCCGGCTCGTTGGTCAGGTCCGACTCGAAGACCAGCCGGAAGGCGCCGCCGTCGTCCTCGACGTACGCGAAGTAGGCGTCCATCGTCGCGCGGACGCGCTGCTTGTTGTCGGTCGTCGACGCGAGCGCGTTGCGCACCGCCTGGATCAGTGACTCGCAGTGCTGGTCCAGCAGGGCGAGATAGAGGTCGAGCTTGCCCGGGAAGTGCTGGTAGAGCACCGGCTTGCTGACGCCGGCGCGCTCGGCGATGTCGTCCATCGCGGCAGCGTGGTATCCCTGCGCGACGAAAACCTCCTGGGCAGCGCCCAGAAGCTGGTTCCGTCGGGCACGGCGCGGCAGGCGAGTGCCCCGCGGGCGTGCCGCCTCTGTCTGCTCGATGGCTGTCACGCCGCCTCCCAATGTCGTCCACATGCGGTGTGCGCCGCGTCGCCATCGTACTTTTCGGTAACCCTGGTGTGCGCGGTGCGAGCGCAGAATTTCACGGACCGGACAGTGACGAAAGTCGCGCAGAAGGTTTGAAACCCGGTCGGAACGGGCAAGAAGTGGCCTCTCTCCTGCTCAACGGCACTCTCTTCCGTGCCGTGCTGTACCTGCGTTCGCACTCAGCGGCCCCTGTGCCGCTCCGCGTCACCGGTAGTCGTCCTCGTCGATGGAGACCACGCGCGCCTGCTCGATCAGATCGGCCTCGTTGGCCCGGTCCTGGTTCGCGCCGGTCAGCCGGTCGTCGCGGTCGGGCCTGACGTCGGCCTGCTGCTCGGCGGCGTCGGCCGCGGGGGCCTCGACGTCGAACTCCTCGTCCTGCTCGGTGTCCTCGACCGCGAAGGTCTCGGGGTCGCTGGGATCGACGGCCATGGCGGGCTCCCTTCCTAGAACGTCCCCGTGGGGCACGACGTCCCTGGGTGAAGCAGGGGTCCACATCCGGGTGCCCTGCGTACGAGCCTAGGAGACACCGGATCCGGACGCTATGCGATCCCGCGGGGGATCTGTGGGTGATTCGGGCGTCCTCGGGGTGGTTTCTGTGGTCGTGGTGCGGGTGCCCGGTTTCCCGGCAGGGAAGCTGCCATGTACGTGTCGACTTGTGACGGCGAACACATGAACCACTGCGTGATCGTCTCGTAACATTGCCGCATGTCTTCGACCGAGCTCCCGTCAGCGCCGGCCGTCAATGTGCTCCCCAAGGTGGCGACCGTCAGGGTCGCGGAGGGCGAGCGGCTGCGCGCGGTCGGGCTGCCGGGGATCACGCTGACGGTGCGGTCGAGACCGCCCGCGCGCGAGGGCCTGCCGCCCGCACTCTACGTCCACGGACTCGGCGGCTCCTCGCAGAACTGGTCGGCACTGATGGAGCTGCTCGACGGCGACGTCGACTGCGAGGCGGTCGACCTGCCGGGCTTCGGCGACTCGCCGCCACCGGACGACGGCGACTACTCGATCACCGCGCACGCACGCGCGGTGATCCGCTATCTCGACGCCTCCGGCCGAGGCCCCGTACACCTCTTCGGCAACTCGCTCGGCGGCGCCGTCACCACGCGCGTCGCCGCCGTACGTCCCGACCTGGTCCGTACGCTCACGCTCGTGTCTCCCGCCCTGCCCGAGATCCGCGTCCAGCGCAGCGCCGTGCCCACGGCCCTGCTCGCGGTGCCCGGGGTGACGACGCTCTTCACCCGGGTGACCAAGCAGTGGACGGCGGAGCAGCGGGTCCGTGGCGTGATGCACCTCTGCTACGGCGACCCCACGCGCGTGTCGCCGGAAGGATTCACCCACGCCGTCGAGGAGATGGAACGGCGGCTGCAACTGCCGTACTTCTGGGACGCGCTGACGCGTTCCGCGCGCGGCCTGGTCAACGCCTACACGCTGGGTGGGCAGCACGCGCTGTGGCGCCAGGCCGAGCGGGTGCTGGCCCCGACGCTGCTCGTCTACGGCGGCCGCGACCAGCTCGTGGGCTACCGCATGTGCCGCAGGGCCGCCCGCAGCTTCCGTGACTCCCGCCTGCTGAGCCTGCCGGAGGCCGGGCACGTGGCGATGATGGAGTACCCGGAGGTGGTCGCCCGGGCGTTCCGTGAACTCCTGGCGGAGTCGGGGGAGGCGTCGGCGGGGGAGCCGACGGCCGCGGGGCCCGCTCGGGGCGGGACCCTGAGTAAGGAGGCCGCCGCGGGCCGGGGCGACGCCGTGACCGAGAACGCGGGGAGCTGAGGCGCGACGTGGGACGTCACAGCCGCCGCGGGCCCGCCGCCAAGCCCAAGCGCGACACCGCGGACACGACGGCACGACAGGACGCCCGGGGTGACTCCCGTGGGGTACCGCCGGAGACGAGTGCGGGCCGGCAAGGGCCGTCCGCGCCGGGAGCGGGTCCGGGAGCGGGGCAGAGCGGTTGGCCGCAGGGGGGCGGGCCGGGCGGTCGCCGGGTGCCGGGTCCACCGCTTCCTCGGCAGGGGATGCCTGGCGGTGGGGCTCCGATGTACGGCGGCCGGGGCTTTCCCGAGGGCACGCCGGCGCAGGGGGTTCCGCGGCTGCCCGACGGTACGCCCGCGCATGGCTTCCCGAGGTTCCCCGACGGCACGCCGGCGCACGGGGTTCCGCGGCTGCCCGACGGCACTCCTGCCCATGGTTTTCCCAGGTTCCCCGACGGCAGCCCGGCCCGGGGTGTCCCGAGGATGCCCGACGGCACTCCCGCGCACGGCACCCCCCGGGCCGGTGGCGGCCATCCCGAGCAGCGTGAACCCGGCGGTGCCTGGGGTGAGTTGAGGGGACGTACCGGGGTCGCGTACGGCGCTCCCGCGGGCGCCGGCGCGCCGCCCGCGACCGGCGTTCCGCTGCCACGGCCCCGGCGGGCATCGCCGTCCGAAGGGCCCCGGCAGGAGTACCTGGAGGCCTTCGACGCGGACGTCGACGTCTTCGCGCCCCGTACGTCCGAGACCGCGCACGCGGCCGGCCCCTACGGCTCCGTGACCGACTGGGACACCCGGTCCGGTGCCGGCGACGGCGTCGCGGACGATGCCGAGACGGACGTGGACGACGACACCCCGCCGACCGGCGAGCCCGTCGCGGCCAAGGGCGGCAAGGGCCGGACCTTCTCCGGCATCGCGGCCGCCGCCGTGGTCACCGTGCTGGCCGTCGTGGTCGCCGGTCAGGTCGCCAAGGGGCGGGACGACAACGACGTGCAGTCGCAGTCCGCCGCGGATCGGGCGCGGGACGACCGTGAGTCGGCCTCGCGTGGGGACGGGCGGCCGACGCCCTCCGGTTCGCCGAGCGTGGCCCCGCTGACGTACGAGCAGAAGATGGGGCGGACGTACGCGCTGAGCGCCACGCTCAAGGGCTCGGGGAAGTTCGAGGCGATCCCGGGTGTCGACAAGGCGCCCGGCAGAGGGCAGAAGTTCAGCTATCGCGTGGACGTGGAGGAGGGGCTCGGGCTGGACGGCGAGCTCTTCGCCGAGGCCGTGCAGAAGACGCTCAACGACGACCGCAGCTGGGCGCACAACGGCGCCCGTACCTTCGAGCGCATCTACTCCGGCAAGCCGGACTTCGTGATCACGCTGGCCAGTCCGGGTACGACGGCCGACTGGTGTGCCAAGTCCAGTCTGGACACCACTGTCGACAATGTGTCGTGCGACTCCGCCGCCACCGAGCGCGTCATGATCAACGCGTACAGATGGGCTCAGGGGTCGGAGACGTTCGGTGATCGGATCTACGAATACCGGCAGATGCTGATCAACCACGAGGTCGGTCACCGGCTCGGCTACCAACATGTGACCTGCGACAAGGACGGTGAGCTCGCTCCGGTCATGCAGCAGCAGACCAAGTTCCTCGACCACGACGGAATCCGCTGTCGCCCCAACCCCTGGGCGTACCCCGGGAGTTGACGGGTGTCCCCTCGGTACGTGGCCGGCATTCACTGTCGCTGACGTTCGGGCCGTCCGGGTCCCTGTGACGATGCGTGCGCGTTTGGGTCCCTAGCGCGACGGAACGCGACCTGCACGGGAAAGTTACGACCGTTCACCCCTTTTGGTGGGGGGGGGGGGGCACCGCCAGCGCCCGCCCCCCCGGGGGGCCAACGATGGGGGCGCCGGGTGGCGCCGGGGGGGGGGGGGGGGCCC
>CBFGZZ010000524.1:0-4784 GCA_965653385.1 uncultured Streptomyces sp.
TCCACAACCACCACACCACCACCTACCTCGAAATCGGCCCCCACCCCACCCTCACCCCCCACATCCACACCACCGTGGCCGACGCGGCGCCCGATGAAGAGCCGTGGGTGCCCACGCTGCTGCACGGTGACCGCTCGGAGGTGCGGACGGTCCTCGCGGCGCTGGCCGGCCTACAGGTGCGGGACGTCGCCGCACCCGCGTGGGACCGGGTGTTCGCCGGCACCGAACCGCGCCGGGTGGACCTGCCCACGTACGCTTTCCGGCGCGAGCCGTACTGGCTGCACGCGACGGGAGGCCGGGAGGTGACCGCGGCCGGCCTGGCCGGGGTGAACCATCCGCTGCTCGGTGCCGAGACCGAACTCCCGGATGGCTCAAGCGTCTTCACGGGACGGATCTCCCTCGGCGCCCACCCGTGGCTCGCCGACCACACGGTCCTCGGGGCGGTGGTGCTGCCCGGCACCGCGTATGTCGACCTGGCGCTCTTCACGGCCGAGCGCAGCGGCTGCCGTCGGATCGAGGAACTCACCCTGGAGGCGCCCTTGGTGCTGCCTCGACAGGGGGCGGTCGACCTGCGCGTGGTGGTGTCGGCGGCCGAGGACGGAGGGAATCGGGCGATCACCGTCCACTCCCGTAGGGCGGAGGCGGAGGCCGGCACGGAGTGGCTCCGGCATGCGACGGGGGCGTTGTCCCCGGCCGAAGGCACGGAGCCGGCCGCGAGCCGGGAGCCGTGGCCCGCGGAGGGTGCGGAACCGCTCGATGTCGAGGACGTGCGCGTACACCTGTCCGGTCTGGGGCTGGACTACGGGCCCGCTTTCCAGGGGCTGCGGGCCGCCTGGCGACGTGCGGGCGACAGCACGGTGTACGCGGAGGTCACGCTGCCGGCCGGCGTCACCGACACGGCGGGGTTCCGCGTCCACCCGGCGCTGTTGGACGCCGCGCTGCACCCGTTCGCGTCGCCCGAGCCGGACCGGCCGATGAACGTCACGCGGCTGCCGTTCTCCTGGCGCGGCGTCGCCCTGCACGGGAGCGGGTCGCCGACGGCGTTGCGGGTCCGGTTGTCGCCGCTGGGCGGCGAGGGGCTCTCGCTCTCGTTGTGGGACGACACCGGCGCGCCCGTCGGCGTGGTGGAGTCGCTGCTGACCCGTCCCGTCGATGCCGGTCAGCTGCGGGTCGGCGCCTCGCAGGTGCCACCCAACTCGTTGTTCCGGCTCGCCTGGGATCCGCTTCGGGTATCCGTACCGACGAAGTCGCTGCGCCCCGGAACGGTCGTTCTCGAAGAGGGTAGGGGGTTGTCGGATACAGAGCTGGACGGTGCCGTGGAGCCCCACACGGTGGTCGTGCCCTGCGCGCCGTCCGGTGCCGACGGTCAAGTGGTCAGCGCGGCGGCGGCCCGAGCGGTCACGCGCCGTGCCCTCGGGCTGGTGCGGGAGGTCCTCGCCGACGAGCGGTTGTCCGAGAGCCGCCTGGTGTTCGTCACCAGCGGCGCTGTCGCCGTCGGCGAGGGGGCGCACCGGCTCGATCCGGCGGCCTCCGCGTTGTGGGGTCTGATCCGTTCGGCCCAGTCCGAGAACCCCGACCGTTTCCAGCTCGTCGACGTCGAGGACCGGACGGACCCACGCGAGGCCCTCGAAAGGAACGGAGCCTTGGCGGCGGCGGTGGCGAGCGGTGAGCCGCAGGTGGCGGTGCGGGCGGGCGAGCTGTTCGTGCCCCGCCTCGTGCGGGCGACCGACGAACTCGCCGACGCGGCCGCCGGTTCCGGCGGTGAGGGCGGTGCCTTCGCGCTCGCGCCGGACGGCACGGTGCTGATCACCGGTGGGACCGGTGCTCTCGGCCGTCTGATGGCGCGGCACCTCGTCGAACGGTACGGCGTCCGCCACCTGCTGCTGCTCAGCCGACGCGGAGGTAAGGCCCCCGGCGCCGCCGACCTGGCGGCAGAGCTGGCGGAGCTGGGCGCCACGGTGACGCTGGCGGCGTGCGATGCGGCGGACCCGGAGGGCCTGCGTACGGTGCTGGACGCGGTCCCGGCGGAACACCCGCTCACGGCGGTGATCCACACCGCGGGCGTGCTGGACGACGCCACCGTTCCCGTGCTCACCGACCGGCAGCTCGACATCGTCATGCGGGCCAAGGCCGAGACGGCCTGGAACCTGCACCAGCTGACCCGGCACCTCGAACTGTCGGCATTCGTGCTGTTCTCGTCACTCGCGGGCGTCGTCGGCAGCCCGGGGCAGGCGAACTACGCCGCCGCGAACGCCTACCTCGATGGGCTCGCCCTCCACCGGCGCTCCCTCGGCCTCCCGGCGGCCTCGCTCGCCTGGGGCCCGTGGGCCGAGGCGAGCGGGATGGGCGGCGGTTCCGCGGCCGACGCGCGCAGCGGTGTCCGGGCGCTTGGCGCCGAGGAGGGCCTCGCGCTCGCCGACGCGGCCCTGTCCCAGCCCGGCCGGCCCGTCCTCGTACCGGCGCGGCTGGACCTGGCCGGGCTGCGCGCCCTCGCCTCCGTCGGACCGCTGCCCGCCGTACTGCGCGGGCTGGTACGAGCATCGGCGGGCAGCGCCGGGTCCGATCGGCGCTCGCTCGTCGACAGCCTCCGCGGCCGTCCGCAATCCGAGCAGTTCCGGGTGGTCCTCGACCTGGTCCGCGGCCATGTCGCGACGGTCCTCGGGCACGCGGGCACAGGTTCCGTGGAGGATCAGCGGGGGCTGCTCGACATGGGCTTCGACTCGCTGACCGCCGTCGAGCTGCGCAACCGGCTCACGGCGGAAACAGGGCTGAAGCTGTCGTCCACTCTCGTCTTCGACCATCCCACCCCCGCCGCGCTCGCCCGGCACCTGCACGCGGAGCTGGTCCCCGACGCGCCGGGTCCCTCGCCCCAGGCGGACGAGACCGAGCTCCGGCGGATCATCGCCTCGATTCCGCCGGCCCGCTTCCGTGAGGCCGGGCTGGTGGAGGTGCTGATGCGGCTCGCCGACGGCGGCAACCCTCCCGAGACGCCCGCCCCGTCTGGCGTGACGGACGACGACCAGACCGACGTGATCATGTCCGCCGATGTGGACGAGCTCGTTCAACGGGCCATGGCGGCGGCAGGGCAGGACCTGCCCCACGACGCGCAAGGCACAGCCAAGGAGTGAGGAGTAGGGAGTACCCCATGGCACACAGCGAAGGCATCATCGAAGCCCTGCCGACCGAGCGACGCTGCCCGTTCGATCCGCCGTCGGAACTCACCGACCTGATCACCGAGCGGCCGATCGCGAGAATGCACTATCCGGACGGCCACGTGGGCTGGCTGGTCACCAACTACCAACTCGCCAAGGAGGTGTTGTCGAGTCCGCGCATCAGCGCACGACACGAACTGCGCCGTTTCCCCGTGCCCTTCCCGATCAAGCTCGGCCCGGCGGCTCCCGGTGTTTTCGTGGGTATGGACGCCCCCGAGCACACCCGCTATCGCAAGCCGCTAGCCAAGGCTTTCACAGCGCGGCACGCGCGCGAAATGGAACCCGTCATCCAGCAGATAGCGGATGACGTGCTCGACGCGATGGAGAAACAGGGATCGTCGGCCGACCTCGTACGTTCATTCGCGCTGCCACTGCCCATCCGGGTGATTTCCGAGATCATCGGCGGGACCCAGGACGTCACCGATGAATTCCAGCAGCTCCGCATTCCCATGATCACCCCGGGTACGCCGCCCGAGCAGGCACGTGCCGCCATGGTGAGGACCGGGGAACTGATGCGCGAACTCGTGGCGGCCAAGCGGGCGAATCCGTCCGCCGACCTCCTCGGCAGCCTCATCGCCGGCGGCGACCTGACCGACGACGAACTGGCGGCGATCGCGCTGCAGATCCTCGGCGCCGGCCATGAGACCACCGCCCACATGTTCGCCCTCGGTACCTATCTGCTGCTCCAGGACGACGAGTTGCGGCAGCGGCTCACCACCGAGGGCCCCTGGACGGACGAGGCCGCCGATGAGCTGCTGCGCTATCTGACGATCGCGCAGTTCATCACCCGGGCGGCACTGGAGGACGTGGAATTCGGCGGTCAGCTCGTCAGGAAGGGCGAAACGGTCACGATCGCCCTGTCGGCGGCGAATCGCGATCCGGAGCGTTTCCCCGACCCGGACACCTTCGATCCCGAGCGGGCGCAGAACGGCCATCTCACGTTCGCCCACGGCGTGCACAAATGCCTGGGTGTCCATCTCGCCAGAACGGAACTCCGGGTCGGGATGCCCGCTCTTCTGCGGCGGTTCCCGAAACTACGCCTCGCGATCCAGCCGGAGGAGATCGGGACGCGCGACGCAATGAGCACGTACGGAGTGCACGAGCTGCCCGTTACGTGGTGAAAACCATGCGTAAGCCGCGATCAAGAGCGACTTAAGGGCCTCTTCCGAGGATGAGGCCCGCTGAGCATGGAGTTGATAATGGGTACGTCTCCCGAAGACAAGGTCGTCAACGCACTGCGCGCCTCACTGCTGGAGAACGAACGGCTGCGGCAGCAGCACCAGCGCCTCACCGAAGCGTCCCGGGAGCCGATCGCGATCGTGGCGGCGGCCTGCCGGTACCCGGGCGGCGTCACCTCGCCCGAGGACCTGTGGCGGCTCGTCGCGGAGGGCCGGGACGCGATCTCCGCGTTGCCGGCCGATCGCGGATGGGATCCGGAGGAGCTCTACGACCCGGATCCCGACCGGACGGGGAAGATCTACGTCCGTGAAGGAGCCTTCCTCGACCGCCCCGCCGCTTTCGACGCGGAGTTCTTCGGGATCAGCCCGCGCGAGGCGCTCGCGATCGACCCCC
>CBFGZZ010000525.1:0-4775 GCA_965653385.1 uncultured Streptomyces sp.
GCGGGCGTACTCCTTGTACTGGCGATAGACGGAGACCCCCTTCCGGGTCGGCTCGGCGACGAGGAACGTGATGTCGAAACGGGTGAACATGCCGGAGGCGAAGGAGTCCGAGCCCGCCGTCATGTCGACCACGACGTATTCGTCGGGGCCGTCCACCAGGTGGTTCAGGAACAGCTCCACCGCCCCCGTCTTGGAGTGGTAGCAGGCGACCCCCAGATCGGAGTCGGTGAAGGGGCCGGTGACCATCAAACGGACGGCGCCGCCGTCGAGTTCCACCGGCCGGGCGCAGGCGTCGTACACCGGATTGCTCTCGCACACCCGCAGCAGTCGCGATCCCTCGCCGGGCGGCGTCGTCTTGATCATCGTCCGGGCGGAGTCGATCCGCGGATTGGTGCCGCGCAGGTACTCCTTGATCAGAGACAGCCGCTCGCCCATCGCGGGCAGCGCGGCGGCCTCGGTGTCGCCGAGGCCCAGTGCGGCACCCAGGTGCTGGTTGATGTCGGCGTCGACGGCGACGACCGGCGCGCCGGTCGTCGCGAGGTGGCGGATGAACAGGGAGGACAGGGTCGTCTTGCCGCTGCCGCCCTTTCCGACGAAACCAATTTTCATGTTCACGAAGGGTAGTCGCGTGATAGCTGTACGTGGCAGGTGGGCGTGAAGAAGGCCACTCGATCGTGGGGTACGGGTCCGGGGTGCGTAGTGTCGTACTCATGAGTACGACAGGCGCGGCCGCCGATCCGCTCGCGGCCCTCGGTTCACTGCCCGGAGTCCCCGAGTCCGTGGAGTCCGTGCGCAAGGCCGTGGACCGGGTGTACGGGCACCGGATCATGCGGCGCCGCAGCAACGCGATCACCGCCGAGGCGGCCCTGCGCGGCGCGCGCGGCTCGGCCGCGCGGTCCGGGGCCGACTGGGCACTCGAAGAGGTGCGTCGGCGTACCGATTTCAGCGGTGACGACGAGGCACGCGTCATGGGCGCGTCCCTGCGGCTGACGGCCGAGGCGGGCCAACTGCTGTCCATCTGGCGGCAGTCCCCCCTGCGGGTGCTGGCCCGGCTGCACCTCGTGGCGGCAGCCGGCAAGGACGACGACCGCGTGGGACGGCCGCGTCAGGAGGGCGAGGCGGTCGACGAGCCGCTGGTCGAGCTGCCGCTGCCGGGCGCGGCGGAGGTGCACGGCCGACTGGAAGGGCTGTCCGAGCTGATCATCGCCGGTGGTTCGGCGCCCGCGCTGGTGACGGCCGCGGTCGTGCACGGCGAACTCCTCGCGCTGCGCCCCTTCACCTCGCACAACGGTCTGATCGCACGCACGGCCGAGCGTGTCGTGCTGGTCGGCAGCGGCCTCGACCCGAAGTCCGTCTGCGCGGCCGAGGTCGGCCACGCCGAACTGGGGCGCGCGGCCTATCTGGCGGCGCTCGACGGCTATGTCTCCGGGACCCCCGAAGGCATGGCCGCCTGGATCGCCCACTGCGGCAAGGCGGTCGAACTTGGCGCGCGCGAGTCGACGGCCGTGTGCGAGGCGCTGCAGCGCGGCGCGGCGTGATCCACGCGCGCGTGGGGCGTCGTCGAGGGGTTCGAAAGGCGTAAGGCGCGAAAAGCCCCCTGTGGGGGCTCTGCGAGGGAGGGCTCATACAAGTTGCGGCGGTACGAGGGTTCGTACCGCCGCTGGCACGTTCACCGGGTTACCAAGCGTCCTCGATATGTTGCCCATCAGGTCGGGAACTTTGCCCGTCACCTGGTGCGGCTGGCCCGTAATCGACGGGTCGACGTCGCGTGGGTGCCCGATGTTCATGCTCGGTCCGTGGGGCCAAATGCGTATTAAAGGTGATCCTCTCGGATGTCCTTGGTCTCGCGGGCCGTTGAGTCCTTTGTACTCCAGGACCCAACCAAGCGGAAGGCCTGGCTGCACTTCTTTACTTTTGGTCGCAAATCGGAGACAAACGGTCATCGCTATGCCGGCCGAGGTGCGTGGAATCCGATAAGCGCAGTTCAGGCGAGCGCTGATCGGCGCCGGCTCGCGTACCAGACGAGTCCCGCGGTGGCCGCGGCGGCTCCTATGGCGGCCGCCGCGACAAGGGCGGGCCGCGGCGGTACGGAGAACGACGGAAGTCGCTGCTTGAGCCGGACCGGGCGATGGAAGTCGAGAATCGGCCATCCGCGTGTGAGTGCCTCGCGACGCAGCGCGCGATCGGGGTTCACGGCGTGCGGATAGCCGACGGACTGAAGCATCGGCAGATCGGTGGCCGAGTCGCTGTATGCGTAGCAGCGGGAGAGGTCGTAACCCTCGGACGCGGCCAGCTCCTTGATTGCCTCGGCCTTCGTCGGGCCGTAGGCGTAATACTCCACCTCGCCGGTGAAGCAGCCGTCTTCGCCCACGACCATGCGAGTCGCCACCACGCGGTCGGCGCCGAGCAGCTCGCCGATCGGCTCGACCACCTCGGCGCCCGACGTGGAGACGATGACCACGTCGCGGCCGGCTGTGTGGTGCTCCTCGATGAGGGAGGCGGCCTCGTCGTAGATGATCGGGTCGATCAGGTCGTGCAGCGTCTCGGCGACGATCTCCTTGACCTGCTGGACGTTCCAGCCGCGGACGAGCGCGGAGAGGTACTCGCGTGTGCGCTCCATCTGGTCATGGTCCATACCGCCCAGTCGGAAGACGAACTGGGCATATGCGGTCCGCAAGGCGGCCCGGCGGTTGATCAGACCGCCTTGGTAGAAGGACTTGCTGAACGTGAGCGTGCTCGACTTCGCAATGACCGTCTTGTCCAGGTCAAAGAAGGCGGCTGTGCGGGGCAAGGAGTGGTTTTCCACGACCCTGAGCATAGGCGCAGCCCATTCGGCGTAAGGTGGGCGCGTGGGTTTGCCTGAGAGGGCTCTCGGGTACACCATGGAAGTCACGGATCGTTCGCGACCGTGCTAACCCGGTCCGACTCCTCCCCCCCGAGTCGGCCGTGGAGACGACCCCCGCTCTCCCCCCCGGCGGGGGTCGTCGCACGTCCGGGTGGGTTTTCCTCATTCAAACGCGGCCGCGGGGTCGCGACGAGGCGGCTGCGGCCGCCTTTTCGGCATGCCCATGATCCGTGACTGTGTGTAGTCGTCGCGCTGCTCTGCGGAAGTCGCACAGGGGTCGGTGCGGGGTCACCGGTATGGGTGACGGCGATATTCACAACCGCCGAGTTGTCCACAGTTATCGACCAAGATCCACACGATTTCCGGGTTCGCTGCACCGTGATTCCAACGCGCACCGCCGAGGGCCGACTTCATGGCCGGTTCTGGTTAGTCGGGCGTGTTTGGCCGGTTCGTATCGGCCGTTCATATGGAGGCCGGTTGCCGGTTCTTCACATGTTTGGGAATCGCGGGGCCGCAGGGCTGCGCGAGTCATGCAGCGAAGGGGGACGAAAACCGTGACCGCAGTCGTCACTCACGATCCACCCGCCGCCTCCGGGCGGCCGGGCAAGCCGTTGATCGTCACGGAAGACACCGGACTGCTCGACGATCTGCTGCGCCTGTGCGCGGCGGCCGGGGCCACACCCGAGGTCCACCACGGAGTGCCCGAACCCAGGGGCAGCTGGGAGGCCGCGCCGCTCGTTCTGGTCGGCGACGACGCCGCACGCCGCGTGCGCGGGGTCGCGCGCAGACGCGGAGTAGTGCTCGTCGGCCGGGACCAGGACGATTCAGGGGTCTGGCGCCGGGCCGTCGAGATCGGCGCCGACCACGTGCTGATGCTCCCCGACGGCGAGCAGTGGCTGGTCGACCGTATCGCCGATGTCGCCGAGGGCGTCGGCCGGCCCGCCCTCACCGTGGGCGTCATCGGCGGCCGTGGCGGGGCCGGAGCCTCCACGCTCGCGTGTGCCCTCGCCGTGACCGCCGCGCGGGAGGGGCTGCGCACCCTGCTGGTGGACGGCGATCCGCTGGGCGGCGGACTCGACGTACTCCTCGGCGGCGAGGCTGCCGACGGTTTGCGCTGGCCCGCGTTCGCCGGCTCGCGCGGGCGGCTCGGCAGCGGCGCCCTGGAGGAGTCGCTGCCGAAGCTGCACTCGCTGCGGGTCCTGAGCTGGGATCGCGGTGACTGCGTCGCGGTCCCGCCACAGGCGATGCGCGCGGTGCTCGCAGCGGCCCGGCGCCGGGGCGGCACAGTCGTCGTCGACCTGCCCCGCCGTATCGACGACGGGGTGGCGGAGGCCCTCGCCCAGCTCGACGTCGGCATCCTCGTGGTCCCCGCCGAACTGCGCGCCGTCGCGGCGGCTCGACAGGTGGCCTCCGCGGTGCAGTTGGTCCTGCGGGATCTACGGGTGGCGGTACGCGGACCGTACGCACCGGGGCTCGACGACCGTGAGGTGGCCCGGCTGCTGGAGCTGCCGCTGGTGGGCGAGGTCCCCCTGGAGTCAGGTCTGTCACGACCGCACGAGAGCAAGGAACCGCCGGGGGCGGCGGGGCGGGGGCCGCTGGCGCGGTTCTGCCGGGAGTTCTGGGAGGGCGCGTTGCTAGAGGCGAGGGCGGCATGACCGACGGGACGAGCGTGGGTGTGAGTACGACTTCGGGGCTCGACCAGGTGAGCGGTGGCACGGGTGGTTCGGTGCGGGTGGCCCCTGCGCGGTGGCGGTCGGGCGGGACGGTGAACGGGAGCGCGGATGGCAGGACGGACGGGAGGTCGGAGGGCAGGACGGACGGGAGGGGGCGTAGGGCCGTGCCGCGATGGGCGGTGGAGGGTCCGGGGAGTGGTGCTGTCGGGCAGCGGGTGTCGGACGGTTCGCTGAGCGCCGGCGTGGGGCAGCGGGTG
>CBFGZZ010000526.1:0-4774 GCA_965653385.1 uncultured Streptomyces sp.
CTCCCTCGACCCGCACCGCCCGCACCACGCGGCCTTCCTCCAGGAGTGCACGACGCTGCTGCGCGGCGCCGGTTACACCGTCTTCCGGGACGGTGACCTGCCCGCCATCACCACCCACTCCGCCGTGGCCGCCCCGTACACCCACTGCACGGCCCCCTTGCGCCGCCTCGCCGACCGCTACGCCTGCGAGGTCTGCCTCGCGGTGGCGGCGGGGCAGCCGGTGCCCGACTGGGTGCGGGCCGGCCTCGACGCGCTGCCCGCGCGGATGGCCGAGGGGGCCCGGCGCGCGGGCACGGTCGAGCGGGAGTGCGTCGACATCGTCGAGGGGGCGCTGCTGAAGGACCGGGTGGGGGAGGTGTTCGACGGCTGGGTGGTGGACGTGGAGGAACGTCGTCCTGCCGTCGGGACGGTCCAGTTGGAGTCCCCGGCGGTCATCGGCCGGATCGAGAACACGAACGGGGACCGGCTGCCGCTCGGCGAGCGGCTCAGGGTCCGCCTCACCCGAGCGGCGAAGGTGCGGTTCGAGCCCGCTTGACCGCCTGGACGAGATCGGCGGCCTCGTCGCAGTGCAGGCGCACGAGACGGACGTCCCGCCGGCGGCCCAGGAAGGTGAAGTGAGCGACGGGCTCGGCGAGTTCGAGCGTCACGGTCGTCTGCGCGCCGATCGCCAGGTTGAGCTCATCGTCGGCCCGCTCATGGGTGGTGCGCAGCTCCCGCCGTACATGCGCGATGTTCTCCAGCGGTATGCGCAGATCGACGTGCGCGGCGCGCCGCACGCGCAGGGAACCGGCGTCGAGGACGTGGGGCCGTACGACGGAGGCGGCGTGCATCCCGGCGACGAGCACGATGGTGTACACGTCCAGCATGAACACCACCCGGTGCACGGCCGGGTAGTCCCGCAGCAGGACGGCCATGGTGAGCGACTCGATCACGCACACGAACGCGAACCCGAACATCATCGGGCCCTGCCCGCGCGCATACCCGAAGGCGGTGCCCGTGCCGGTCCCGTGCCGGCGCCGGGCGACCCACAGCCCGAGACTGCCGAGGAGCCGCAGCTCGTGCCGGGTGAGGACGAGCACGGTCCGCATCACGGCCCGTCTCCTTCCGTGAGGATGCGCAGGGTACGACGGATGGCCTCCGCCTGGGCCGGGGCGAAGTCGGCGTAGAAGGCCCGCAGGAAGCTGTTGCCGGGGTCGACGCCGACCGTCCCCGGAAACAGGTCGCGAGGCAGGCAGTCGGCGAGGGCACGGGCCGCCTCGTCCACGCGCGGGTCGGCGGGGTCGGCGTCGACGAGCTGGTCGAGCAGGGCATACGCGGCGAAGGCCCGCTCCTGGCCGCAGGGCCGGGCGAGCGCGCCGCCCAGGGCGCCCATGAACTCCTCCCGAGTCTCGGGATCGGTCGTGGTCTCGATCAGCGCGAGCATCTCGCGGTCCTTGGCGGCCATGGGGGAGTCGCCGCCGAGGTGCGCCATGTCCTGGAACAGCGCGGCCAGCCTCGGCGACACCGGCCCCTCGGCCGGCAGCCCGCCCCCGGTCTCCAGCAACGCCCGCAGCCGCTCCCGCCGCTCCCGGATCGCCGCCTCCTGCCGGGCGAGGTCCTCATCGAGCTCGGTCAGCACCTCGACCAGGTCCTTCCCGGCGTCCTCGGCCAGGACGTCCCGCACCTCCGCGAGCCCGAGTCCCAGCTCCGTGAGCCGCCGGATCCGCGCCAGCACGACGGCATGCCGCAGCGTGTACTCCCGGTAACCGTTCGGCCGCCGCTCCGGCTCGGGCAGCAGCCCCTGATGGTGGTAGTGCCGCACCGTGCGCGTGGTGACGCCGACGGCGGCGGCGAGTTCTCCGATCCGCATGGGATCAGTAGAGACGTTGACGTTGCGGCAGGGTCAAGGCGACCGGGTCGTCGTCTGACGACAGCCGTCATCGTGTGCCACGATCGAGGGAACGGTTCCCGATCTCACGGACAGGTGATCTTCCGATGTCCAAGGCTGGCGAGCGACCGAAGGAGGGGCGTGACATGACTGCCATGGCCCATGAGCCGCTCACGCAGGAAGAGGTCCTGCTGGAGGGCTTTCTCGCCCTGGACACCCCGGAGGGTTTCCGGGCCGAGTTGATCGAGGGGGAGATCGTTGTGACACCGCCGCCGGACGGGGATCACGAGGACTACATCAATCTGATCATGAAGCAGGTGATCAGGCGGTCCCGGACCGACATGGACTTCTCCGGAAACAAGGGGCTGAAGCTGCAGAGCGGAGGCGGCTGCCCGAAGGACCACGTGATCCCGGACGGCACCTTCGCCGCCACGAAGCTGCGGCTCTACCGGGGCGCCGACTCCTGGATGCCCTGCGAAGGCGTCGCCATGGTCCTGGAGGTGACGTCGACCAAGCCCAAGGCCGACCGAGAGGCCAAGCGCCGCTGCTACGCCCGCGGCGGCATCCCGCTCTACCTGCTCGTCGACCGCGAGGCCTCGTCGGTCACGCTCTTCAGCAGCCCGGAGAAGGACGACTACCGAGAGCACTGCACGCGCCCCCTCGGCAAACCCCTCGCCCTCCCGGAACCCTTCGCCTTCGACCTGGACACGTCGGACTTTCTCTGAGCCTCTGAGCGTTGCACCCCCTGGGAACCCGGGGGTGCGCGATGAACACACAGGAACAGGCCAGTTGGACCAGAGCGAGGCTCGGCCGCTGCGGCCCGCCCCTCGACCTGCTCACCGCCCGATTCGCCCGGCACGTCTACGCCCCGCACGCGCACGAGGAGTTCACCGTCGGCGTGACGGTGGGCGGGCTGGAGGTCATCGCCTACCGGGGCGGGCACATCCGCTCGGGCCCCGGCTCCATCGTCGTACTGGAACCCGGAGAGATGCACACGGGCGGCCCCGCGGCCCCCGAGGGTTACGCCTACCAGGCCCTGTACGCGGCTTCCGCCCTGCTGTCCGACGGCACCACGGGCGGCCTCCCGCACTTCCGCGAACCCGTCCTGAACGACCCCGAACTGGCCTGCGCCCTGCGCCGCGCCCACACCGAACTGAGCGCCTGTCCCGATCCGTTGGAAGCCGAGTCCCGCCTCCCCTGGCTGCTCAGCGCGCTCGCCCGCCGCCACTCCACGGCCCGCCCGGCCGACGACAGGATGCCCGGCGCGGACCGGGTGGCCCTCCTGGTACGCGAGCGCCTCGCGGACGAGCTGCTTGCCCCGCCCTCCCTGGCCGACCTCGCCACCGACCTGGGCATGTCCCGCTACCAGCTCCTGCGCGCCTTCCGTACGACGATGGGAGTGCCGCCGTACGCCTGGCTGGCCCAGTACCGCGTGACCAGGGCCCGCGGCCTGCTGGAGTCCGGCCTGCGCCCCGCCGAAGCCGCCGCCCTGGTCGGCTTCGCGGACCAGGCGCACCTCACCCGATGGTTCCGCCGGGTCGTGGGGGTGACCCCGGCGGCGTACCGCAACAGCGTTCAAGACCGACGGTGAGGCCGCGCCCGAGACTCACCTCATGACTGCACGAGGCTGGTTTCTGTTCTCCCTCATGGGAGTGATCTGGGGCATCCCGTATCTGATGATCAAGGTGGCGGTGGCGGAGGTCTCGCCGTCGATGGTGGTGTTCACGCGCTGCGCGCTGGGCGCCGCGCTCCTGCTGCCCTTCGCACTGCGCCAGGGCGGCCTGACCCGGACGGTCCGGACACACTGGCGCCCCCTGCTGGCCTTCGCGTGCATAGAGATCATCGGCCCGTGGTTCACGCTCACGGACGCCGAACGCCATCTCTCCAGCTCCACGGCGGGACTGCTGATCGCCGGCGTCCCGATCGTCGGCGTCGCCCTGGCCCGCTTCTTCGGCGACACGGAACGCCTCGGCGTACGGCGGACGACCGGGCTGGCACTCGGCCTGGCGGGCGTGACGGTACTGACGCTCCCGCACCTCACCGGCGGCGACGCGCTGTCCCTCGCCGAGGTCCTGGTCACGGTGCTGGGCTACGCCACGGCCCCGCTGATCGCGGCGCGCTGGCTGAAGGACGTCCCGTCCCTCCAGCTCACGGCATCCTGCCTGGCGCTGGCGGCGCTGGTCTACGCGCCCGCGGCGGCGCTGACCTGGCCGGACACGGTCCCCTCGGCCGAGGTCCTGACGGCGTTGGCCGCGCTGGGCGTGATCTGCACGGCGATCGCCTTCGTCGCCTTCCTGGAACTGATCAAGGAGGCGGGCCCGACGCGGGCGACGGTGATCACGTACGTCAACCCGGCGGTAGCGGTGACGGCGGGCGCGCTCTTCCTGGACGAGCGCCTGACGCCGACGATCGCCGTGGCCTTCGCCCTGATCCTGACCGGCTCGGTACTTGCCACGGCCGCGGCACCGAAGGGCCCCGCCCGCCCGGTACCATGGTCGACACGGCAGACGAGCCGGGCGGACGGCCGCGTGGAGTCCCCCTAGGGGGCTTCCCGAGGAACGTCCGGGCTCCACAGGGCAGGGTGGTGGCTAACGGCCACCCGGGGTGACCCGCGGGACAGTGCCACAGAAAGCAGACCGCCGGGGACCTCGGTCCTCGGTAAGGGTGAAACGGTGGTGTAAGAGACCACCAGTGCTCAGGGTGACCTGAGCAGCTAGGTAAACCCCACCCGGAGCAAGGTCAAGAAGGGGCCGCCTCCTCGAAAGAGGGGCGACCCTGCGCGGACGTTCGAGGGCTGCCCGCCCGAGTCCGCGGGTAGACCGCAGGAGGCCGGCGGCAACGCCGGTCGTAGATGGATGGCCGTCGCCCGGGGCTCCGCGAGGAACCCTGGGAACAGAACCCGGCGTA